>NZ_AZFO01000003.1 GCF_001436305.1 Lactobacillus ultunensis DSM 16047
GTACTTGACTTTACGTAGAAAAAAAACAGCTACCGGAGAGTAGCTGTCTTGGTGGTCAAAAAACTAAAGCGTGACCACGGTGCGTAGAACATTGTTTTTAGTCGGATTTACTTCTTAAGATTTTCGTTAACGAAGGCTTCGATTTTATCATCTGAGTCTTTCAAAAATGGAAGCATATCTTCTTCCGTCTTCATGGTATCTCTACCATTCTTTTCCATGAAGTAGTCCCAAAGGGCATCTCTAACTGGCATGTTTGAATCACTCCAGTCAAATACTTCCTTCATGTGACGGTCTAACAATGCAGTCTTAATAATTTCGTCTGCCATCTTAAATTACCTCCTAAAATATTCTACAAGTAGTATTATACCTCACTTTCTTTTTATCATCTACTAATAGAATATTAAAAAAGCACATTCCGCATTTTTCGAATTGTTCTTGATCTAGCTCTAATTAACTGAATTGCTTCAACTTTCATATTATCAATTGCATATTCCGTGCTTATTTCACCTAAAATTGTTAATAATGCGATCAACTCTAACCGGGATAAACTTTTAACAAAATTATTATATGTATCATCAATAGGTATCGCCAATTCACTACGCACAGGTTCTTGAATACCATGTACTTTTGCACTTTCCCAGGAAACACAATTATTATAAATTTGTCGTCTAACTGCCATATGATATCTCACTAATGTCCTTGCGTGATTACTTAATTTAACGCGATAAAAACTACCAAAATTCCCTCGTTTACTGGAATAAACAAGTGCAGCTTCATAACAAACAATCATTGCCTCTTGTTCCCAATCTTTACGATCATAGTGGCTAAGATAATATCTTCTTAAAATTGTATTGACTAATGGTTTCTGTAAAGCAAATAGTTTTTCTAAAGCTGTATCATCCCCTGCTTTTATTTGTTTAATCAGCTTCTTTTCTTTTGTTTTCATCGCTATATCCTCTCATTTATTTACTCAGAGGATACGGTTCTATTCTAAGTATGAGAAGAAAACAAACGTTTAATTCGACATACTTAGAAAAAATGTACTAAAAAAGCAGACAAACTCATATATCTGTCTGCTTAATTATTATTTTCTTATTAATGGGTGTCTACTATTATATGCTTGATAAAGTAAAACTCCGGTAGCCACACTAGCATTTAAAGATTGAACATGACCAACCATTGGTAAAGTAATAGTTTGGTCCATTTGCTTTTTAAGAAGTGGGGCAATTCCTTTACCTTCATTGCCAATAACTAAAACGGCTTTCCCTTTGGCGTTCCATTCACGATAATCAACACCAGCCATATCTGTACCAAAGACCCAATAACCACGCTTCTTAAGTTCTTTAGTAGTTTGAACTAGATTATTTACACGAGCTACAGGAACATAATCAATTGCTCCAGTAGAGGTCTTAGCTACCACAGAGGTTAAACCAGTTGCATGACGCTTAGGAATAATTATGCCATCAACACCAGTAGCATCGGCAGAACGTAAAATTGAACCTAAATTATGTGGATCTTCAATAGAATCCAACATTAGTAAAAATGGTTCTTTTTCTTCTTGATCAAATTTATCAAGCAATTGATCAAGATCAGCATATTCAAAACTAGAGATAGCTAAAACTAAACCTTGATGATTGCCACCTTCAACTAAACGGTCCAGCTTATTTTTCGGAACAGTCTGAATTACCAATCTTTTCTTTTTAGCAAGAGCATAAACTTGATTAGCAAAATCCTCTTGTATCCCATGTTGCAAAAAGACCTTGTTAATTTTGTCAGCATTTTGAGTTTTTAAATAATCTAAGCCGGCATGACGTCCAAAAACAAAATCTTTATTCGAAGTCATAGTTCTTTATCCCATCCTCTTCTACAGTTTTTATACACCAGTCAGATAGTTCATGGACACGATCATCATTACCTTGTAAATCAAGGTAGCCAATCATTGCTTCAAAACCAGTCGATAATT
This sequence comes from Lactobacillus ultunensis DSM 16047, assembly GCF_001436305.1. GTDB lineage: Bacteria > Bacillota > Bacilli > Lactobacillales > Lactobacillaceae > Lactobacillus > Lactobacillus ultunensis. The sequence goes on from NZ_AZFO01000003.1 coordinate 1,964, forward strand.
GATAAGTCTTCAAACTAGTATGTTTAGCTTTAGTATGACTTTTGGCATTACGACCCCGACGAAAAGCAGTTAATTCATCTTCTGTTAATAAATCATCATCTTGCATTTTAGTAATTAAAGCAGCTTGGGCTTTAGCAGAAACGTAATGTGTTGCCTCACGTTGCAATACTTGAGGTTTAACAATTCCACCCTTTACCAAATGTCGACGGATAATCACTTCATAAACTGCATCCCCTAAGTAAGCCAAAGTCTGTCCACTCAAAGTATCTGGATTTACATTTTCTTCAGTTAATTTCTTAATTTTAGTCACGAGTCCACCTTGTCCCTTGTGGGGTATCTTGAATGGTAATTCCCATTTCTTTTAATTGATCGCGTAGTTGATCACTAGTTGCCCAATCTTTATTAGCACGTGCTTCATCACGTTTCTTTACCAATGCCTCAATTTCATCATCATTTGAGCCAGTATTTTGCGCACAAAGCTTATTAGTATCCACGCCAAAAATAAGCAACCAGGCAGTCAACTTTTCTTCAAACTGTTTTAAGGCATCCTTATCAGCCTTTTTACTATTGGCATTAGCATTAACTACTGAAAGCAAATCATATACAGCAGTCAAAGCATTTTGCACGTTAAAATCATCATCCATAGCTGCAATAAACTTTTGATCAGTATCCTCAATTGCTTTTACCAATTCTGATGATTTCTCACTAGCTGTATTGTCATCAAGACGGTAATCAATATTAGTTAAAGTATTCTTGAAACGGTCTAAAATTGTAGCAGCTTGTTTCAAATTTTCTTCCGAATAATTAATTTGACGACGATACTGTACACTAGCCATAAAGAAACGTAATACTTGCGGATCAACCTCTTTCAAGATGTCATGCACGGTTACAAAGTTATGCAATGACTTGGACATCTTTTCTTGATCTTTGCCTACAGTTACAAAACCATTATGTAGCCAATAATTAACAAATTTCTTACCAGTTTTTGCTTCACTTTGAGCAATTTCATTTTCATGGTGTGGGAATTCCAAGTCCTGACCACCACCATGAATGTCGATGGTATCGCCAAGATATTTAGTGCTCATTACTGAACATTCAATGTGCCAGCCAGGACGTCCTTTACCCCAAGGTGAATCCCAAGCAATTTCATCTGGTTCTTTTTGTGCCTTCCAAAGAGCAAAATCAATTGGGTCTTCCTTACGATTTTGTTCTTCATCATTAATATGCTCCGAAGCACCTTCTTCAAGTTGTTCAATATTTTGATCGCTTAATTCACCATAATGTTTAAACTTTCGAGCACGGTAATAAACGTCACCATCTACTTCATAAGCATAGCCTTTATCAATTAGAACTTTAACAAAGTTAATAATCTCATTAATCTCATGAGTAGCACGAGGGTGCAGTGTTGCAGGTTCGATATTCAAAGCAGTTGTATCTTCCAGAAACGCATTGATAAATTTTTCAGCTAACTTAGGCACAGTCGTACCTTCAGCGCGAGCTTCATTGATCATCTTGTCATCAACATCAGTGAAATTAGATACGTATTTTACTTTATAACCCTTGTATTCAAAGTAGCGTCTGATTGTATCAAAAGCAATGGCACTGCGGGCATTACCGATGTGAATATAGTTATACACAGTTGGTCCACAGACATACATGCTAATTTGTCCTGGAACTAATGGTTTGAATTCTTCTTTTTTACGCGTCAGTGTATTATAAACTTTCACGGCTAACACTTGTCCCTTCTGTAAAAATAGCTATTTTTTATTTTAGCAGAAACAAAAAGAAGTTGCAGTCATCTGCAGCTTCTTCTTAGATTATTCTGTTCTTATTTATTAAAGGTTATTGGCGCTCATTTGCTTTAAGGTTAAATCGATGTGTTCTACAACACGCTTCTTACCTAAAAGTTCCATAGCTTCACCAATACCAGGGCCTACCATTGAACGAGTAGTAGCAATTCTGATTGGCATGAAGAGCTTTCTACCCTTAATACCAGTTGCTTTACGAGTTGCTTGGATAGCGTTCATGATTTGAACTGAAGTAAATCTTGGAATAAGGTCTAATTGCTTCTTGAATTCTTCAATTACACCACGACCATCGTCATTCTTGATTTCTTCAATTTCTTTATCTGAAAAGTCCTTAGCATCTTCAAAGAAGATCTTAGCCATATCAACAATTTGCTTAGTGTATGACATTTGAACTGAGTAAATGTTAACCAATTGACGAACCCATTCCATCTTTTCAGGGGTTGGGTGTTCATCAATTAAGCCTGCTTCTTGTAAGTTGTTCAAAGCAAGATCAAGTAAAGTATCACGGTCAGCCTTCTTAATGTATTGGTTGTTAATCCATTCAAGCTTCTTTTGATCAAAAGCAGCAGGTGATTTAGACAAACGTGATGGGTCAAATTGCTTGATAAATTCACGCTTGTTGAAGATTTCGTTTTCACCCTTTGGTGACCAACCAAGAAGAGTAATAAAGTTGAACATTGCTTCTGGCAAGTAACCAAGGTCACGATATTGTTCAATAAATTGAAGAACTGATTCATCACGCTTAGAAAGCTTCTTACCAGTCTCTGAGTTGATAATCAAAGTCATGTGACCAAACTTAGGTGGCTTCCAGCCAAGTGCTTCATAAACAACTAATTGCTTAGGAGTGTTTGAAACGTGGTCATCACCACGAAGTACGTGAGTAATCTTCATTAAGTGGTCGTCAATTACAACAGCAAAGTTATAAGTTGGCATACCATCACGCTTTTGGATAACGAAGTCACCACCAATAGTGTCTGATTCAAATTCCAAATGACCCTTAACAATATCATCCCATGAATAGGTTTCCATTTCTGGAATATGAATACGAACAACTGGCTTCAAGCCTTTAGCCTTAGCTTCGTCTTGAGCTTGCTTAATTTCATCGGCAGTCATACCTTCATATTCATAGGTGTAGTGAGGTGCAACACCCATAGCACGTTGTTCTTCACGTTGTGCTTCAAGTTCTTCCTCAGTCTTGTATGAGTAGTATGCTTTGCCTTCGTCGATTAATTGATCAATGTACTTTTGGTAGATTTCTTTTCTTTCTGATTGACGGTAAGGACCGTAGTCGCCACCCTTATCAGGACCTTCATCCCAGTCAATACCTAACCAGTGAAGGTTTTCCATTTGAGACTTAGAACCGCCCTTAACATTACGTTTTTGGTCGGTATCTTCAATTCTCAATACCATAGTACCCTTGTTGTGACGGGCGAATAAATAGTTAAAAAGTGCAGTACGTGCGTTACCAATGTGCAAGTGACCAGTTGGACTTGGTGCATATCTTACACGGATTTTTTCTTTAGCCAAAATTCATGCCTCTTTCAAAAATAGTAGATTCAAACAATCTTAGTTTACTCGTTATATAGTAAGAATTCAATCTGTGCTAATCAAAAACTAATTTTAGCGCCTGAGGAATGCTGGATACGGGAATAACTTCGATGCCTACATTCTTTAAAGCTGCTCGCATATTGTGTCGCGGAATAAAGATCCGCTTAAAGCCGACTTTGGCAGCTTCTTTGACTCGAGCATCAATTTTATCTACGCGACGGACCTCGCCAGTCAGCCCTACCTCACCTACAAAACAATCTGTCGACGAGATTTCTTTATCCTTATAACTAGAAGCGACTGACATAGCAATTGCTAAATCGATTGCTGGTTCATTTAACTTAATACCACCTGTTGCAGTTAGATATACATCTTGGTTTTGAAGCATTAAATTGCCCCTCTTTTCCAAAACAGCTAACAGCAATGCAGCTCGATTATAATCAATGCCTGATGTAGTTCTTTTAGCATAACCAAAAGCTGTAGGCGTTACTAAAGCTTGAATTTCAGCCAAAAGCGGCCTTGTCCCTTCTAAGGAAACTACTACAGCAGAAAAGGAAACTACTACAGCAGAACCGGTGGAATTCGGTAATCTTTGATCAAGGAAAATTGAAGAAGGATTAGTTACTTCTTTTAATCCTTCATTTTCCATTTCAAACATTCCTATTTCGTTAGCAGCTCCAAAACGGTTTTTAACTGAATGCAGAATTCTGTAAGAATGATGTTCATCACCTTCAAAATAAAGAACTGTGTCAACCATGTGCTCTAAGATTTTGGGACCAGCGATTGCACCTTCTTTAGTCACGTGTCCAATTACGAAAATAGTAATTGCATCCATCTTGGCAATTTTCATCAACTCACTAGTTACTTCACGTACTTGAGAAGCAGAGCCTGTCATCGAATCAAGACTTGGTTCATTCATAGTTTGAATTGAATCGATAACCACAAAATCAGGCTTAACATCATTAATTTGTTCACGAATATCGTGCATATCAGTTTCAGGATATAAAAGCATATTGCTTTGACCTACGCCTAATCGATCAGCTCTTAGTTTAATTTGGTTAGCCGATTCTTCCCCTGAAACATAGAGTACTTTATACTTTTCAGATAAATCACTCATGATTTGTAGCATCAACGTTGACTTACCGATACCAGGATCACCGCCAATTAAAACAAGCGAACCCGGAACAATTCCACCGCCTAACACACGATTTAATTCTTCCGACTTAGTAGGAATTCGATCTTCTTTTTCAGCTTTTATTTTATCTAATTTAACAGGCTCATTAATTCCAGTTTTTTTAATTAAACGACTAGCAGTTGCTTTAGTTGAACGCTTCTGTACTTCTTCTGTCTCTTTTTCAAACTGATTCCAAGCGCCACAATTAGGGCAACGACCAAGATAACTAGCAGAAATATAACCACATGAACGACATTTATATTGAGTCTTTACTCGTGCCATTAATCATCTTCCTCTTCATTAGTTGAACCAAAACCGCTAATTCTTTGACGACTGATTGGATCATCATCATCAGTTTTAAGATATTTAATAAAAATTCCCTGGGCAATACGCTCACCTTTTTTAATATGTAATGGGCGTACACCATAATTTATCATTTGTACGAAGATTTCACCTTCGTTATTAGGATTGTTGTAATAATCGGCATCAATTACACCAATTCCATTTGGTAAAGCTAGATTTTTCTTAAATGTGTTAGAAGATCGATTAGCTAAAATTAACACCTCATCCTCTGGCATATAAGCTTTAAGACCAGTTGGTACCAAAAATGGTTTTAAAATTTCATCTGCCATTTCATAATCACGTTCATAAAGTTGGTGCCCATTTCTAATTAACCTAAAAATTCTCACAAAATTGAGGCGCCAAATACTAGGAATGGTAATATCTTCAGCTGCTTCAATATCATAACCTGCACTGGCTAAAGTTTGTCTTCTTGGTAAATTAATACCCTGATCTTGGTACTTCTTAACTACTTCAAATCCACGTGTCTTCATTCTGATAACTCCATTTACTACTTTTCTTTTGACAGATATATATTTTACAATGTTTTTAGCAAACAAAAAATATTTAAACCCTCTATTATTTATTACGTAAAAAAAGAGAATTTTCTCTTAGAAAAGGTAAAAAATGTCCGAAGAAACTGAAACTAAAAAATATTTCACATTAACTAATAGCGATGATAATCAGATTACATCAGGTACTGATTTGGATTTAATTAAACGCAAAGATGAAACAGTTTGGGTAATGAATCACGTCTTTCTAAATCCAGATGAACACGATCCGCATGAGATAACTTTGCTAATGAAACAAGTTATTGCCTATGTACAAGAATCTGGTAAAAAGGTCTGGCCTCTTGATCCGATTGCTATTAAGTACTTTGAAAAGCATCCCGAACTAAATGATCTTTGGTATCATCAACCATATATAAAATAAAGGAAGATTTATCAAAAATCTTCCTTTATTTTTGTAATTGATTATATCTTGCACCATTAGGCAATTTAAAGTCTAAATTATTATAACCATTCCAATTTGTTTGGTATTCCACTAATTCAGTCTCTGCATTTTTTACTTCAACGGGTTTCAATCCTAAAGAATGACGAACTTGTTTGGATACTTTATTAATTTCTGCAGGTGTAGCAATTTGAAAATCTGATTCATCAATTTTAGCATTCTTACCAATTAACTGCTCCTGTTGAGTAAAATTCATTGCCTGGGCATAGTTACCGTATAGAACATGTAGATTATCTAATGGTACATCAGTTCTCACGCCATCCTTTACAGCCATCAAAATCTTTTTAGCAGATAAAAGATTACCTTTTTCTCTAAAACTTCGAATAACACTTAAAAGGACCTGTTGTCCTCTTCGTTGACGTCCATAATCATTATCAGGATCCTGATATCGCATACGTGAATAACCTAATGCTTCTTTTCCATTTAATTTTTGTCTTCCTTTAGGATATCGATGACCTTCAAATTTAAAGGCAAAAGGATTATCTACTTCTACACCACCTACAGCATTAACTACCTTTCTCAGAGTACCCATATTTACTAAAGCATAATAATTTACTGGTACATCTAATAATTCTCCTACTTGCTTTTTAGCTAGATCAGCTCCCCCGATTGCATAAGCTGCATTTATCTTTTCATAAAGTACACCTTTTTTAGTGTTAATTTTAACTAAAGTATCACGTGGAATCGCAGTAATTACCATATGGCCTTGAGTAGGATTAATAGTAATCAACTCCATGGTATCAGTATTTCCTGCATAAGAATTGTCACGTCCTAATGCACCAACATCAGTTCCCATTACTAAAATAGAAATTGGACGACCTTTTTTAATCTTTATTCGGTCTTGTCTTGAATGATTTACAGAAATTTCATTAGTTGCTGAACGTAAATAAGTATAACCTACCCCTATCAAAACTAAAATTGACATTAGGACTGCAAAAACTGTCCATTTAAGCATATTTCTTTTAGGACGTTTATCTTCTCGACGCATCATTTTATGTACTTCATTTTGTGATGGTATTCTTTTCTTAGACATATTTGCTCCCTTCGTCTTCCTTACGTTTAGGTTATCAAACAGATAACTACTAATAAATACATACAATCAGTTTTTTAATCTTTCTTTACCGTGATATAAAATTTTTGTATGGCACATCTAAATTAAATATATCTGCTTTCGAATAGACTACTATCTTTTTATAAGTTAAAATAAATTTGAAAAAGATAATTATTAAAGGGAGGAAAAATTAATGACAAAAGAAATTTCTAACGATACTATTTCTAAATTTGAAAATGACTTAGCTAACCATCCCGCATACAAGGTAGCAAGTCGTGCTGCTCAAGAAAACGGAATTTTCAAGGCAAGTCAAGATTTACAAACCAAGATTGATCTTGATCCAACTTTTTCAATTGAAATTGATACTGGCAAGCCAGCAGATCAAAAGCAATCAGGTCGTTGCTGGATGTTCTCAGCATTGAACACTATGCGTCACCCACTTCAAAAGAAATTTAAGTTAAAGGACTTTGAATTATCTCAAAATTACACTAACTTCTGGGACAAGTTTGAAAAGTCAAACTGGTTCTTTGAAAATGTGATCGCAACTGCAGACAAGGATTTAGGTGACCGTAAGGTAGCATTCTTGTTTACTACCCCACAACAAGATGGTGGTCAATGGGATATGCTTTGCGGCATTATTGAAAAATACGGTATTGTACCAAAGAGCGTTTATCCAGAAACTGCTAACTCAAATAACTCAAGTGCATTGAACGACACTTTGAATACTTTGCTTCGTAAAGATGGTCTTGAATTACGCAAACTAGTTAACGATGGTAAATCAGAAGATGAAGTTCAAGCCCGTAAGGAAGAAATGTTAAATGACGTCTTCCGTGTACTTTCAATTTCACTTGGTGTTCCACCAAAGAAGTTTAACTTCGAATACAGAGATGACGACAAGAATTACCATATCGACAAAGACATTACTCCAAAGGAATTCTTTGATAAATATGTTGGTATGGATCTTGAAAACCACATTTCAACTATCAATGCTCCAACTGCTGACAAACCTTTCCACAAGGTATTCTCAGTAGAATACTTAGGTAACGTTGAAGGCGGTCGTCAAGTTCGTCACTTAAACCTTAAAGTTGATGAAATGAAAGACCTAATTATCAAGCAATTGAAGAGCGGCGAAGTTGTTTGGTTCGGTTCAAACGTTGTTAAGGATTCTGAACGTCGTGCAGGTCTTCTTGATACTGATCTTTACAGACGTGACGAATTATTTGATGTTGACTTTAAGATGTCTAAAGCAGATATGCTTGATTCAGGCGAAAGTATGATGGACCACGCTATGGTTATCACTGGTGTTGACATTGTTAATGGCAAGCCAACTAAGTGGAAGATCGAAAACTCATGGGGTGAAAAGCCTGGTTTCAAGGGTTACTTCGTTATGAGTGACAAATGGTTCGATTCATTTGTTTACCAAGCCGTTATCAACAAGAAGTTCTTGCCAGACGACCTTAAGAAGGCATATGACGAAGGTAAGAAGAACCCAATTCAATTATTGCCATGGGATCCAATGGGTGCTTTAGCTTTTAAATATTAAAATAGACTAGTTCATTTTAGACGTCCCGAGATGGGACGTTTTTTGTTTGGATTTACTGTATAATTCTTATCGGAGGAAAAATAATATGTCGATAAGAAAATACTTTAAGTTTGTTGATATTAAGACATCTGCTCTTTCCTTATATGCATATGCATTGGGAGCTGCTTTTATTTTCTACTATTTCAATAACTGGAATTGGCTAAATTCATTAATCTTTTTTATCTCAGAGATGATTCTAGATAATATGATTACTGCTATTAATAACGTTATGGACTATATTTTAGCCAAAGATAAAACCAGCAAACAAAAGAGCGTCTTGGTTACTGAAAACATTTCATTGCCACTAGCTTTTACCTATATCGGTATTCTTTTATTAATCGCTGCAATATTAGGAATTTGGCTCTGTTTTAGGACTAATTGGGTTCTTTTCTTTGCTGGTGGTCTTTTATTTTTAATCGTTCTTTCTTATACTTCTGGTCCTTTCCCAATTTCACGCATGCCAATTGGAGAATTTGTATGCGGTATTGCCCAGGGAATGGGAGTCCCATTTCTTTTCACATATATTAATGATAATTATCAAAAAATTATGACTTTAAATTTCAATCGTCTATCTAACGGTGAATGGACTTTTGGTTTAACTGGTTCTTTGACTACGGTATTTGCCTTAGTAGTATTATGCATCCCTTCAATTTGTTACAACTCTAATGTCATGCTGGCCAATAATATGTCCGATGTTAGCGAAGATAGAAAAAACGAACGTGCAACCCTACCAGTCGTATTCGGTAAAATGAAAGCGGATTGGCTTTATCGTTTCTTTGGCTATATTCCATTTTTATTTATTATTATCATGCCTTTCTTTAAAATGGCTCCTTGGCTAGTTTTACTTACTCTTGCTACCTTCCCCAAAGTTAAACAAAACATTGAAACTTTTATTGCACATCCCGATAAAGTTAAAACTTTTCCATCAGCTTTGCAAAACTACACTATATTCGTATTAGTACAAGCAATCACGATCTTCGTTGGTGCACTTATTCATTTTTAATTAAAAAAGTTAATAACTCTTTTTTTAAATTAAATACTTTTCAGATTTTAGATACCACTTTTTCACTAAACTCGTTAAAACAATATATAAAATTAACAAAACAATAACTATGCCTAAGAAATAGACAGGAATAGAACCAAACTTCATCACTTTAGCAATCGGAGTTATAAATGGTAAGGCCGTACCCACTGTCGCCATACCAATAGTTGACCAACTAACAATTGCTGTGGCGTGTTGTTTGATAAAAGGAATTGCTGGATCTCTTAATGCATGAATAACCATTTCCTGAGTCCAAAGAGATTCAATAAACCAGCCTGTACAAAAAATTGTACTAAAAAGCAATTTTTGCATTGGATTTGCAGACGCATAAGTAGTTCCAACAACTTGTGGACAAACGATAAAATACAAAAGCGAATAAGTTAAAATATCAAAAACAGATGATGTAGGACCAAAGTAAAACATAAATTTAGGTAACTTTTTAGTACTCCACTTTCTTGGCTCAGCTAGATAGTGCTTATTCATAGTATCAAACGGAATAGATAAACAACTCGTTCCATACATTAAATCAAGAATCAATAATTGAATTGGTAGCATCGGTAAGAAAGGCAAGAATGAAGATGCAACTAAAATTGAAAGAATATTACCAAAATTAGAAGACAAGGTTATCTTAATGTACTTCATAGTATTACCAAATACTTGTCGTCCAATTTGAACTGCTTTTTCCAAAATTCGCAAATCTTTGTGAAGCAAAATAATATCAGCAGATTTCTTAGCAATATCTACTGCTGTATCTACAGAAACTGAAACATCAGCAGCTTTCATTGCTGGAGCATCGTTAATACCATCACCCATATAAGCCACGGCATGACCATTTTCTCTTAATGTTTTAATTATTTTAGCTTTTTGTTGAGGAGAAAGCTTAACGAATACGTCACATTCTTGAACAATTTGCTTCAATTGAGCAGGTGTTTTATTCTCTATATCTTGTCCTTGACAGACTTTGTTTATTTCTAATCCTACTTGAGCACCTACATTTCTAGTAACTGCTTCATTATCTCCTGTTAAAATTTTAACTGTAATTCCATCTTCTTTTAGTGCCATCAGAGCTTCTCTAGCACTATCCTTAGGAGGATCGAGAAATGCTAAGAAACCTGCAAGGATTAACTCATTCTCATCATTAACACTAAATTCTCCTACCGGAGCAGGATTTTTCTTATAAGCAAGTAGTACAACCCGTAATCCATCATGATTCATTTCGTCAATTTTAGATAAAATATCCTGTCGCTGATTCATATCTAAAGGCATAATCTTATTATTAACTTCAACTCGATTAGAACAAGCCAACATCTCCTCTGCAGCACCTTTAGTTACTAATAAGTGTTCATTTTGTTTATTTTTAACTACCACACTCATTCGACGTCTTTTAAAATCAAAAGGAATTTCATCAATTTTTTGATAATTTTTATTAATTTGCTTAATATCTAGTTCCTTATCTGCAGCATTAATAATTGCCTCATCCATTAAGTCTTTCATCCCAGTTTGGTAATAACTGTTCAAATAGGATAACTCTAATACTCTAGGTCTTTCTTTGAGATCTATATCATAATGCCGCTCAAGTACTACTTTATCTTGAGTTAATGTTCCCGTTTTATCAGTACATAAAATATCAGCAGAGCCGAAATTTTGAATGGAGTTCATTCTCTTAACAATGGTCTCATGCTTAGCCATTTCAATTGAGCCCTTCACTAAATTACTAGTAACAATTACAGGCAACATTTCTGGAGTTAATCCCACAGCCGTAGCAATTGCAAAAATTAAAGCATTCAACCAATCGCCTTTGGTTAAGCCATTAATTAAGAAAACTAATGGTGCAATTACTGCTGTCATAGTTAACAAAATTTTGGAAATATTTTTAATACCTACATCAAAGGTAGTTTCTTTATTCTTGTTTTTAGCTAAACTACGGGCTAAGTTGCCAAAAATAGTTCTATCCCCAGTTGCAAAAACAACTCCTAAACCAGAACCGGAAATAATATTAGTTCCTTCATAAAGAACGTTAGGATAATCTAAATAATTTTCTTCCTTATTGGGTTTTTGACCAGCAATTTTTTCTACAGGATTAGATTCACCATTTAATGAACTTGCTGAACAGAAAAGATCTTTACTCCTCAATAGCAACATATCAGCTGGAACCAAATCTCCAGCGGTTAAATTAATAATATCTCCTACTACCACTTGCTTAGTAGGTAGTTCTTGATCTCGATTATCTCGCCTAATATTAGTAGTTACTGAAACCATATTCAGTAATCCTTCAACTGCATCATTAGTCTTAATATTTTGAATAAAGCTAGTTAACCCAGAAATTAATACCATTGTTAACATAATAATTACTGTACTTAAATCTTTTTGATTTTGAGGTACTAGCAAATAATTAGTAAAAAATGACAAAGTCGCTAATAAAAGCAAAACACCCGTAAAAGGCGTCATAAATGCATCTACAAGGAAATGAAGTTTAGGATGAGTTTCTTTATTCGATACTTCATTTAAGCCATCTTTTTCTAAACGCTTTATAGCTTTTTTAGTACTCAACCCCTCTACTGAAGTATCTAATTGGCTCAATACTTTACTCTTTTCTTCCCTAGCAATTTTTTGGACCAAAGTCGCATCTGTTACCACACGATCTTTAGAGTTGATTTTTAACATTCGAATCCTCCCCTAAAAGAATTGGCAAACAAACAAAAAGCCAATGCAAAAACTGCATTGGCTTTTATATCAAGCGATTTTACTCGTCGTTCAGTTTTAACACTACGTAACGTGAAGTCTGTTTAACTAGCTGACTGGGAAAAGCCTTAATTCGACAGTTCCCGTTTAACCCGTTGGCATCTCTGGATGTTGCTGGGCGTCAGCGTATATTTACGTAGGAGTCTCACCTAACAGTTTATTTGCTTTACTTATTCAATTGACATCCTCATCATAAAAGAGCAAAGACAGATATACAAGTACTTTAAATAAATCTTTATCTTCATACAATTTTTAGATAACTACTATTTAAAAATTATCAAACCTAAAAACAAAAAAGCGCGTCTGGAAAAATATTTTTTTCAAAACGCACTTATTTTTTACCAAATATGCAACAAACGAGTTGGATCTAGTTTACTTAAATTAAATTGGTGAACATGTTGTTTGGGATTCTCTGGAAATTCTTTAATAAAATCAGCTACATTATAAAGTCCGGTTGAATATGTCCAAACGCCTTTCACTTTTCTAATTGGATCTAACATCTCATTTCTAATTGGATATGCTGAAATAAGAAAATGCTTGTGATGAAACTTAAAAACAAAATATGGCAACTTAAATTGTTTTACAGCTTCATCTTCCGTTTTGGCAATAGAAATTACATTTCGATATGTACCATATTTCTCCGTAAATTTTTCGTTAAATGAAAAATAGAAATTCGAGATATGCACATGTGGAAAATCTTCCTCACCAACTTTATCAGGAACAGCAATCACATGTGAGTAGCGATCCAGGTTGCTTTCTCTTTGTGATAATGCATGATCCATTTGTGTAGGAATTATCTTATGTGCCCAATATGGTACTTCTGGATGTGCTTCATATGAACGGTACATCTGCTTAACTACTTCAGGCTTAACCCAATCATAATGCATTCTTGTTTGATTACGCTTAAGCAGATTTTCCAATGTGTTATGCTGCATCAAATCAACTACGAAACATTCATAGTGATATTTATCTACCCATGGTTTAAAATGCTCAATTGCACTTGGAACAATATGCGTCCCATCAACAATTACAGTTTCCCCATGTTCCATCTTGTGTTCTACAAGGTGATCCACCATTTGCTCAGTACGCACTGTTACGTGCCGCGGAATAACTTGGTGTAATACATCCGCATCCTCTTGATAATAAACTGTTAAATCCGCCAATAATAGTCTAATTTGATCACGACTGATCGCATAAGGCGTTAAGTGATGGCGAGCAATAAAAGAAGATTTACCGGAGCCAGGTGCACCTCGTAATAAAAATAATTTACGCATGCAAAATACTCCAAACTAAATATACTAGAAATCATAATAGATTTTACCATATATGTAAGCAAATCCTTATTCAGAGTACTAAAAAAATGCAGTCAAGCTGCATTTTAATGTAAGATTTCTTTATTTACAATATTCAACTGATCATCCATTGTATAAACAATTGGTTCAGCATTTGGTACTTCCAAATTAACAATGTCATGATCATTGATATTCTCAAGTTTCTTGATTAAGGCTCTTAAGCTTGAACCATGGGCAACAATTAATTGGTCTTCCCCATTAAGTAAGCGTGATGCTATATGATTATAATAATATGGCATTAACCTAATCTGAGTCTGATGCAAACTCTCTGCTCTTGGCATCAAATGTTGATCACATAATTTATAACGCCGATCAATCATTGGCGACCCTTGTGCTGGTGGCACCGAATCAAATCCACGCCGCCATAATAAAACTTGTTCCACGCCAAAGACTTTGCGTGAAATATCTTTATTAAGGCCCCTTAGAGCGCCATAGTGACGTTCGTTTAACCTCCACGTCTTAGTCATAGGGAGCCATAATAAATCGCATGTATCTGCCACAATATTAGCTGTCGTAATTGCCCGTGATAAAACAGAAGTATGAATATGAGTAGGTGCAAAATCAGAGATTGTATTAACTAATTCACCAGCTTGCTTAGCCTGCTGTTCTCCTTTTTTAGTTAACGGGACATCATTCCAACCCGTATACACATTTGCGGCATTGGCGACACTTTCACCATGTCGAACTAATACTAATTTTGCCATTTTCTATTCCTTATTTGAGTAAACATCTAACGATCATTACTATTCCAGCTATTGTAAAAATTAGACCTAAAATCATAAAGGCTCTAATCCCACCCTTATTATTGGGTTGCTTACGCCTATTAAAAGCATATGATATGTCATAAATTCCCATAATCAAGACGATTATAGCTGTAAAGATATTAACTGAAAACATTACTTCACCTAATTTTCATTATTTCCACGACCAGGTACAATCATCTTATCATTACGTCCACGTTCGCATTCCGCTTGTAGGGTTATATGATTTATTCCTAGCTTCTTTTTCAATTCTTTTCCTATCCGTTGATATAATTTTTCTAATTCAGCTGCACGCATATTTTGGTCAACATTAATATGGGCATCCATCATAATAAAGTCATCACTGTAACGCCAAACGTGTACATGGTGAATATTTTTTACTTCAGGAAAAGATAAAACAATTTTATTTACCTTATCCAAATCAATGTTAGGATTAGACTCCATCAGCACGTTAGCTGCCTTCATCGTAATTTCATAAGCTTCATGTAAAACGAAGAGCGAAACTAGAATAGTCAAAACTGGATCAAGCCAGGTAACATTCCAAAAGTAAATAAAAATCGCACCAATTACAACAGCTACGCTAGATAAAGCATCACTCAACATGTGGATAAAAGTAGAACGCACATTCAAGTTTCCCTTAGAATCACTATGCATTGCGATCATAGAAATCAAATTGGCCACTAACCCAATTATTGAAACAGCCAACATAATTCCACCATGAATATGCTCTGGTTTCCAAAAACGTTGAATTGCCTCTACAAATAAAACTACACTAATAACTATTAAAATTACGCCATTAGTAAAGGCAGCCAAGATTTCTGCTCTTTCATAGCCAAAAGTCTTTTTGCGATTACGACTTCGTCTACTGATCAAATGTGCTACAAAAGACAAGATAATTGCACCGACATCGCTTAAGTTATGTACAGCATCAGAAAGCAATGCCAATGAGCCTGAAAAGATACCACCTAAAAATTCGGCAACTGTAATAACAACATTTAGCAACGTGACAAACACATACCGCTTAGTTGTATGGTCTTTATTCATATAAATTTTCCTCTCGTTATCAGTGTACCAAAAAAGGTCCTACTTATGCAGTAGGACTTCTTTATAATTCTTCAGCATCGACATTATAGTCAACGATCTCAAATTTTCCATTATCTTGCAAAATTCCTCGGGTAATACTACCGTTATTCGGAAAAATAATATCGTGTTTGCCATCACTTTTATCCCAATACTTAATGGATAAGGTCTTGATGAAATCACCATGAGTTACTAACAATACGCGATTTTCTTTTTGGGTTAAATCACGGAGGACATTAATTCCCCTAATCATTCTTTCATCTAATTCCGCAGTATTTTCTGCCAAATGACGCGGATCAGCTTTTTTGGTAGCTTCACGAAAGTTTCGCAAACCAACTTTATTAATAATTTTAGCTACATCATCTTCATGACCAATGCCAGCAGCCATAGCTACTTGATCCCAGGTTTGGTTAATATCATCGCCTTCGAAAGTTCCAAAGAAAACTTCACGAAATTCTGGCAACTTTTTAATCTTACCAATATCCGAGACCAAATTAGCGTCTTTCATTAAGTGAACGGTGTCAATTGCTCTTTTCAAATCTGATGAATACATGTTATCAAAATGCACTTGACTCAAAGCATCGGCGGTTCTCTTTAAATCGTTAATCCCCTTAACCGTTAACGGAGAATCACACCAGCCTTGAACTTTGTTCAATTGATTAAACATAGTTTCACCGTGGCGAACTAAATAAACTTCTGTTGCCATATATTAACCCTCCCTTTTCATTAATAAATATTGTATCAAACTTAACGTAAGTATGCCGTATAAAAGAAGTAACCCGCTTGAATAAATGCCAATGCTGCAATAAAGATTCTAACAGGTTTTTCTGGAACTCGTCTCAAAATTGCTGGTCCAATATAACCACCAATAAACATCCCTATTGCCAAAGGTATTGCCTGTAGCCAATAAATGTATGAAGTAAAAATAAAAATGACTAAAGCTACCAGATTAGCAAAACCACAAATAACATTTTTTATAGCATTGATAACTACGAAACGTTCATTAGTTATGTAAGTCAAAAGTACCAATACAATTACACCACCAGCGGCACCAAAGTATCCAGTATATGCACCCATAATCAAAAGTGCAATAAAATAGATTACTTTTAGCCATGTTGGTTGCTTTTCAGTATTAAGAACATGATGTTTTCCTGATACAATAATCATCACGCCAGAAAAAGCAATAAAAAATGGCACAGCTTTTTCAAATACACGTGAAGGAAACGAGAGAAGCAACATACAGCCAATAATAGATCCAACAACTGTAAAAATCGTGTAGAACCAGACCTGTTTCCAGTGCCCCTTTAATTCTTTAGTCGAAGAGACCGTTGAACCAATACTAGTCCAGATTAGTGCTGCATCATTAGTTACATTTGCAAAAACTGGCGGAATACCAACAGCTAGTAATACGGGATATGACGCAAGCGAAGCCATTGAGGCAATTGACGAAAGTAAACCACCTGCAACTCCACCTATTAATAAGAAAATAATCGTCCAGATCGTCATTTTTAAATCCTTTCTTAAAATTATCCAATTTATTATAATTCTAATAGTGACTAACACAAAGGAAGTATTTTATGTCTACATTTGAAACTTTGATTTTTGTCCCTGAAGGTAGTCTTTTAAATGAAAAACTCGCAGAAAAAACTGCTTTACGCCAAACTTTGAAACATTTTGGCTTAGATTGGGGACCAGCAGAACGTTTAAAATATACAAGTTTACAAAAACAATTTAAAGTTCTATCTAACAACGATCAAATTAACTTAGCTTTAAGTACCTTTTTAAAAGAAGATTTAGATCAAAGTCGAGCTGTTTTTAATAATTTAATGAAAGAACAAACTCGTCTAGTTAAAGGCACACCTGATTTTTTAGATCAAATTAATTCCCTGCGATTAATTATGCTCGCTAAAGAAACTAAGGCACAAATTGAGCCACGTCTTGCTCCAACAGAGTTACTTAATTCATTTGATTATGTCTATTTTGCTGATAATTTTAAAGACAAATTACCTAGCAAAAATATTTTCTTTCAAATTTTAAAGGAACATCCCGAAATCGATCCTGATACTGTCTTAGTAATTGGAACTAATCTTGATGAAGAAATTCAAGGTGCAGAAAACGCTAATCTAAAATCCCTATGGCTTGCACCCAAAAAAGATAAAATTCCAATTTCACCTCACCCAACACTTCATCTAAGTAAACTATCAGATCTCTTATTTTATTTAGATGTTGAATAACTAGTATAATTAAAGTGAAAAGAAAGGATGGTTTTAATGACAAAAGTTGCTGTAGTATTCGCAGATGGCTGTGAAGAAGTTGAAGGCTTAAGCGTAGTTGATGTTTTACGTCGTTTAAATGTAGAAACTGACATGGTGGGTTTAACCAGCAAAGATGTTAACGGAGACCACAATATTAAATTAACTTGTGATAAAGTTGTCGATGATAGCTTGCTTGATTATGACTTAGTTGCTTTTCCTGGTGGCATGACCGGTTCTGCTAACTTACGTGACGATACAAAATTGCGTGATTTAATGGTTAAACGTCATGAACAAGGCAAATGGGATGCCGCAATGTGTGCTGCCCCTCGTGCATTAGCTCGTTACGGTGTTCTGGATGATGCAAAATTTACCTGTTACCCAGGTATTGAAAAGGAATGCTTAAAAGATCAACCAAACGCTCACTTTTCAGAAGAAATCACTGTTACTGATAATGATAAGAAAATTTTGACTAGTCGTGGTCCTGCTACCGCTTGGGCTTTTGCATATGCAATTGCGGAAGCATTAGGCGTTGATACTAAGAACCTTAAGAAAGGTATGCTTTACAACTATTTAGCTGACAATATTCAAGATAGTTTATAATTCATGATTTATGACAAAAATAATCGAATCTCACTGGATTCGATTATTTTTTATTCAATTAATTGCATCCGCTTATTAAAGTAGTTCTTATAAGCAAGATAACCAGCAATTACAGCTCCTAACCCTGTAGCTGACAAAAGCATAAAGGTAACCATAATTTGATATTTAATAGCATATACGGGATCCACTCCTGCAAAAATTAAACCAGACATCATCCCTGGCAAATTAACTAATCCCACGGTTTTAACGGAATCAATTGTTGGTTGCATTGCAGTTTTAATACTTCTTCGCAAGATTGTTATGCTTGAGTCTTTAATATTTGCACCAAGAGCTAATTTTTCCAAAATTTGTTGGTGTTGATCATGAAAGCTTTCATTCAATGTTTTATAACAAAGACCTATTGCCACCATTTCATTTCCAGCAATCATTCCAGTAATAGGAATTATTTGCATCGGCTTTAGTTTGATAGTATGCGAAAGCATTAATACTCCAAGGGTAATATATGTGCCAATTAATAATGCCACAAAAGATTGCCATAATTTTCGATTAGGATTGGGATCCCTCTTATTTGCATTCCAAGATGCATTAAAAATTATCAACAAGGTAATCACAATTGTGAGCCAAACATTATTAATTCTAAAGATATATTTTAAAATATACCCCACAATTGTTAACTGAATTATTGCCCGGGCAACACTGTAAAAAACATCTTTAGTTAATCCCAATTGCTCTTTCATAGAAATACCCACAGACACAAGAACTAAAGCAAATGCCAACACTAAAGACAAATTGCTGACGGCTAGATCTTTCATTTGGTTAACTTCCCTTCTACTATCTTGATAATTTTCCCAGCATGTTCTATTTCATCATTATCATGTGTAACTTGGATAATTGTAGTTTTATTTTGATGAACCTCTTTAATTAAAGTATGGACGATTTCCTTACTATCATCATCAAGACCAGTTGTAATTTCATCTAATAAAAGTACGTCTGGTTTAAATAAAATATTACGAATTAAGGCAACTCTCTGTTTCTCACCACCTGATAATTCGGTTATATTTTTATTTAGAAAATCTGGGGTAAGATCGACTGCTTTTAAAGCTCTAACTGCTTTATCTTGATCAAATTTTTGCTTACGAATTCGAAAAGGGAATCTTAAATTATCCACAACTTTTTCACCAAAAAGCAATGGTTGTTGAAAACAATATGAGACTTTTCTACGGTACTCTGTGGGCAAGTATTGATTAATATCTTTATTCCTAAATTCAATAATTCCTTCTGTAGGCGAAATCAAATTCGCTAAAAGTTTAAGTATCGTACTTTTTCCACTACCAGATGGTCCCGTAATAGTAAGAAATTCATTTTCTGCAATATCTAATGATAAATTTGAAATAATATTTTTATTTTTAACATGGTAAGAAACATTTTTTAACGATAAAATCATATTATTTTCCTCATTAACTATCCTAATTAGATAAATTCTACCTCTTTTTTTGAGTAAACAAAAAGCATCCCATATCGGGATGCTTTTTGTTTAAACGTAAAATCCAAAGATTAACGCTTTGAGAATTGAGAAGCTTTACGGGCTTTCTTCAAACCTGGCTTCTTTCTTTCCTTCATTCTTGGGTCACGGGTTAAGAAACCTGCCTTCTTAAGTGGACCACGGAAATCTGGGTCAACTTCAAGAAGAGCACGTGCAACACCGAGACGGATAGCTCCAGCTTGGCCTGAGAAGCCACCACCGTTAACATTAACGTGAACGTCGTATTGACCTTCAGTTTCAGTTAATGTTAAAGGTTGCTTCAAATCCTTAACCAAGTTAGGGAATGGAATGTATTGATCAACATCTTTATCGTTAACAGTAATCTTACCGTTACCTGGTACTAAACGAACACGCGCAACTGAATCCTTGCGGCGACCAGTACCTGTGTATGCAGCTTGTTGTGCCATTATTTAACCTCCTAGATTAACTTGTTAATATCTAACTTTTCAGGCTTTTGTGCTTCATGCTTGTGATCTTCACCAGCATAAACGTGCATCTTCATGAATTCTTGGTGACCAAGAGTATTCTTTGGAAGCATGCCCTTAACTGAGATTTCAACCATCTTTACTGAGTTATTAGCAAGCAACTCGCCGTATGAAACAGCTTTTAAGCCACCGCGCCATTCTGAGTGGTGGTAGTAAATCTTGTCTGAAGCCTTTTTACCAGTCAACTTAATCTTTGAAGCGTTGACAACAATAACATTGTCACCGGTATCAACATTAGGTGTGTATTGAGGCTTGTTCTTACCTCTCAAAATAGTGGCTACAGCTGCAGAAAGACGACCAAGAGATACGTCAGTTGCATCAATAATGTACCACTTACGTTCAATTTCACTAGATTTTGCTAATGGTGTAGTACGCAATTTAAATTCCTCCGTTTATTTGCAGTTTGAAAACAATAAGTTTCCGGGGCCTATCGTGGACAAACATACTATACTAGAGTACGTCCTTTTAAGAAAAAAGTCAATTATAAATGCTGGTCCTGACGATATTTTTGTGGTATATCTTCGTAAAAAACATGGTAAAGATAAAGTCCACTTGCCTGTGCCGTCTGCCTTACTTCTTGTCTATCTTTAGCAGATATGACCCGCTTTAAATCATGAATAGGTCGGCGTCCATTACCTATTTCTAAAAGTGCAGCAACCATAATTCGTACCATGTTATACAGAAAACCAGAACCAATAAAATCAAAGATTACTTCATTTTCTTTCTCGTCTTTTTCAATATTAACGTAATAAATAGTTCTAACTTTATCTTCAATTTGACCACCACTTGCGGCAAAACTGGTAAAGTCATGTTTTCCTAACAAATCACGAGCTGCCTCTTGCATTTTAGAAATATTCAATTGATATGGA
The DNA here is from genome assembly GCF_001436305.1 of Lactobacillus ultunensis DSM 16047. Classification (GTDB taxonomy): domain Bacteria; phylum Bacillota; class Bacilli; order Lactobacillales; family Lactobacillaceae; genus Lactobacillus; species Lactobacillus ultunensis. The sequence goes on from NZ_AZFO01000003.1 coordinate 23,203, forward strand.
AAATGGCCTGTATAAAAACGTTTAAAAGGATTCACAAAATGATCCAAACTCACGCGATATCGGTACCATTTCCCTTTAATAGAATATCTAGCATGGAAGTCTTCATCTACAATTTGACACTTATTGAAAATAATATCCATAGGCATCATCGAATTCATTGCTAAAATCATTCTATTAGCAGGAATAGTTTTTCCTGGATAATCAAAATGAATTACTTGGCCTATAGCATGAACTCCCGCATCAGTTCGTCCAGATCCTTGAACTATAACGCGTTTTCCTTTAGTCATTTTCTTTAACGCATCTTCAACAGTTCCTTGTACTGTTCGTTGATCAGGTTGCAGTTGAAATCCATGAAAAAGATGTCCATCATAGGCCATCGTCATTTTATATCTAGTTAACATAATTAATGTGTCCTAAAAATTAATAATAATCCTACTAAAAGTACAAAATACGTTAAAGAGATTAAATCATATTTTGACCAATTCAATACACGATACTTGGTGCGTCCTTCACTACCCCGATATCCACGTGATTCCATCGCAGTCGAAAGATCAATTGCGGTTTCCAATGAATGAATAAATAATGGCACTAAAATAGGCGTTATTGCTTTGGCCCTTTTAATTAAACCGCCATCATTAAAATCTGCACCACGAGATCTTTGAGCATTCATAATCTTTAGCGTTTCATCAAATAATGTAGGTACAAATCGTAATGCAATAGAAATTACTAATGCAATTTTATCCACTGGCACTTTAAATATACTTAATGGTTTAAGCAACCATTCCATTGCATCTGCAATTTCCAATGGCATTGTCGTGACCGTCATTACAGTTGAAATTAAAATAATAAGAGTAAATCGAATAAAAATATATGCGGCATTAATTAATCCATAGCTGGAAATAGCAAATATTCCCCACTGCCAAAAAACATGCCCACCAGTCATAAAAAATAACTGTAATAGGGAAGTAAAAAAGATTAGGCCAATTAATGGTTTTACACCATTCCAAAAGACTTTTGCATTTAATCCAGTTACAATCACAGCCATTAAACAAAAGACAGTAACAATACCATAAGTTACAGGATTATTAGCTAGAAAAATTGCAAAAATAAACAGAATTGTAACTAATAATTTACCTCTAGGGTCCATTTTATAAATAAGAGAATTTCCTGGGATATATCGGCCAACAATTATCTTACTCATAAGATTTCCCCCTTTATGTTTTGGGCAATTCCATCAACCAATTGATCTAATGTTAATGGCTTATGTTTAAATTTGAAATTAGTTAATTCTGATGCAAATGCACTCGCAGTCGGCTCAGATAAATAATGATCTTTCAACCATTTTGGATTTGCAAATATTGCACGCGGTTGATCATGTTTGATTAATTTACCATGTTCCATAACCAAAACATCATCAGCAAATTCAGCCACATCATCCATATTATGTGTAACTAAAATAACCGTATGCCCCGCTTTTTGATATTCCACGAATAACTTCATCATTTCTTTTCTAGAATGCGGATCAAGACCAGCTGCAGGCTCATCCAAGCAAAGAATTTGTGGCTCTATTGCCATAACCCCTGCAATAGCAACACGTCTCATTTGACCTCCAGATAGCTCAAATGGAGATTTTGAAGCAATGTCCTTAGATAATCCTACTCTTTTTAACCATTTAATAGCTTTATGCTTAGCTTCTTCTTCATTAGCTCCAAAATTTTTAGGTCCAAATTCTATATCTTCTAAAACTGTATTTTCAAACAATTGAGTTTCTGGAAATTGAAATACTAAACTGACTTCTCGACGCAGATCCTTCAAATTTTTATTAGTAGTTTGGGGTGTAATATGATAGCCTGCTATGTCAATTGAACCTGAACTTGGTTTTAATAAAGCATTAAAATGTTGCATTAATGTAGACTTACCACTACCTGTATGACCAATCAAGGCAATAAAACTATTATCACTCAACTCAAAGGAAACATTATCCAAGCCCTTTTTTTCCATTGAAGTTCCTGGAGAATAAATATAATCTACTTTTTCAAATCTAATTGACATAGATATTGCTTCAACTCATCTTTCGTTTGTAATTCTTTAGGGATCTTGATACCCATTTCTTTTAATTTTAATTTTAATTTTTCTACAAAAGGTATATCTAATCCTATTCTTTGTAACATTTCTACTTTGCTAAAAATGTTCAAAGGCGTATCTTGATCAAGAATTTGTCCATCATTTAACACAATAACATCATCAGCCATACTTGCTTCATCAATATCATGTGTAATAGAGAGAATAGTCAAATCTTTTGCTTTCATTAAACGTCTAATTATCTTAAGAATTTGAGCTCGTCCACTAGGATCCAACATCGAAGTTGATTCATCCAAAATAATTATTTCAGGTTCTACTGCTAAAATTCCTGCAATGGCAACTCTTTGTTTTTGACCACCTGAAAGATTAGCAGGTTCTGCATCAATATAATCAAGCATACCTACCTCAGATAAAACTTGTTTGACAATTTTTATCATTTTTTGTCTAGATACACCACGGTTTTCTAAACCAAAGGCTACATCATCACCCACAGTTGCTCCTACAAATTGATTATCTGGATTTTGAAAAACTATACCAACTTTCTCTCGAATATTCCAAATATTTTTTGAATTTAAATTTAAACCTGCAACAGATATTTGACTATGAGAATTAGAATCAGGTAAAAGCAAACCATTGACTAATTTAGATATTGTTGACTTACCACTGCCATTGTGACCTATTAAAGAAATCCATGTACCCTTTTTCACCTTAAAACTAACATTCTTCAAAACTGGTCCTTTAGTTTCAGGATATGTAAATCTAACATTTTGAAAAATAATTGCATCATTAATAGGCATCATTTCACTCCCTCTTTTAAATCACTTAATAGTAATTGTAACAGAAAAAAGAGCAAAAAAAATCACCCATGAAGAGGGATGATTTTCATCATCTAAGCTAGACTAAGCTTTCGCCATCATCTTTACGCTTATTCTCACTTTCATGGATAATTCTTAATACGTATTAAGTTGTGATTATTATAAATTAAACTAATTCAAGAATAACCATTGGAGCAGCGTCACCTTTACGAGGAATAGCTAACTTCAAAATTCTGGTGTAACCACCATTACGGTCCTTGTAACGAGGTGCTACATCACTGAAAAGCTTTTGCAAAGCTGACTTAACAACAACTGCATCCTTTTCTTCGTGAATATCTGCAACTTCGTCACGTACAAATGCTGCAGCCTTTCTTCTTGAAGCTAAATCGCCGCGTTTACCTAAAGTGATCATCTTTTCGGCAGTCTTGCGAACTTCTTTAGCACGAGTTTCAGTAGTAACAATGCGTTCGTTCATGATTAATTGAGTAGTCATTTCTCTCAGCATTGCTTTTCTGTGAGCACTATCGCGACCTAATTTACGGTATGCCATGGGTTTGCCTCCTTTATTTACCTACTTAGTCTTCTTGACGAAGTGAAAGACCTAAGTCGGCTAATTTATTCTTAACTTCTTCCAATGATTTACGTCCTAAGTTACGTACACGCATCATGTCTGACTCTGTCTTATCAGTTAACTCTTGAAGAGTGTTAATGCCAGCACGTTTCAGGCAGTTATATGAGCGAACAGAAAGATCTAACTCTTCAATTGTCATTTCGAGTTTCTTTTCTTTCTTATCGTCTTCCTTTTCCACCATTACTTCGCTGAATTTAGTATTTGCATCCGCTGATTCAAATACCTTGAAATGTTCAACTAAAATCTTAGCAGCAAAACTAAGGGCGTCATTAGGCTTGATTGAACCGTCAGTCCAAATCTCAAAAGTGAGCTTGTCAAAGTCGTCTCTCTTACCGACACGAGTTGATTCAACTTGGTAATTAACTTTCTTAATTGGTGAGAACAGAGAATCAACAGGAATTACTCCGATTGGCATGTCATCACTCTTATTGTCACTTGCAGTTACATAACCCCTACCATTTTTTACGGCGAGTTCCATATGCAAGTGTCCACCTTCAGCAATGGTACAAATATATTGATCCGGATTTAAGACTTGAACGTCTGCATCAACTTTAAGATCATCAGCAGTCACTGTGGCAGGACCTTCAACGTCTAATTCAATAACCTTTTGTTCATCTGAAAGAGACTTTAATTCTAGCTTCTTTAAATTCAGAATAATCTTGGTTACATCTTCTCTGACGCCAGGAACTGTTGAGAACTCGTGTAAAACGCCATCAATTTGCACATAAACAAGTCCAGTACCTGGAATAGAAGTAAGTAAAACTCTTCTTAAAGAATTACCTAAAGTAGTACCAAAGCCTCGCTCAAGTGGTTCAACAACAAACTTACCGTAAGAATCTTCTTGTTCAACAACGGTAATATTTGGTTTTTCAAATTCAATCATTACTGGGCCCCTTTCAAAACGTAACGTCCTATATCAAGGACAAAATTAAACACGACGACGTTTTGGTGGTCTGGAACCATTGTGGGGAACTGGCGTAACGTCACGAATTGCAGTAATTTCAAGACCAGTTGCTTGAAGTGATCTAATAGCAGATTCACGACCAGCACCAGGACCTTTAACAGAAACTTCTACATGTTTCATACCTTGGTCCATTGCACTCTTAGCTGCTGCTTCTGCTGCCATTTGAGCTGCAAATGGAGTAGACTTACGACTACCCTTAAAGCCCAATGCACCAGCTGAAGACCAAGCAACTGCATTACCTTGAACGTCAGTAATCATGACTAAAGTATTATTAAACGTTGAGTGAATGTGAGCCACACCGCTTTCAACATGCTTCTTCACACGACGCTTACGTGCTGTTTTCTTTGCAGGCATCAATAAACCTCCTTATAAATAAAATTAACGGTTTCTCTTAGTACCCTTACGAGTACGAGCATTATTCTTGGTATTTTGACCACGAACTGGAAGTCCACGGCGGTGACGAATACCACGATAAGAACCAATATCAACTAAGCGCTTAATGTTCATACTTACTTCACGACGTAAGTCACCTTCAACACGGTACTTGTCGACTTCAGTACGAAGCTTTTCTTGATCTTCTGGAGTTAAATCCTTTGAACGAACGTCTTCAGACACACCAGCATCAGCACAAATCTTCTTAGCAGTTGCGTCACCAATACCATAAATGTAGGTCAAAGCGACAACGACTCTTTTATCTCTTGGTAAGTCAACACCAGCAATACGAGCCATAAACTACACCTCCTCTTTCTCTATCTATTAACCTTGACGTTGCTTGTGCTTTGGATTTGCTGAGCAAATTACCATAACACGGCCATGTCTCTTAATAACTTTACAATGTTCACACATTGGTTTAACAGATGGTCTAACCTTCATGTTTCCCTCCGTTATATTACTTTATAAACCGATACGTAATTCTACCTTTAGTTAAATCGTATGGAGACAATTCAACTGTTACACGGTCTCCTGGTAAGATACGGATATAATGCATTCTAATCTTACCGGAAACATGTGCCAAAATAGTAGCTCCATTTTCTAATTCAACTTTAAACATAGCATTAGGTAAGGTATCAACTACCTTACCTTCTACTTCAATGACATCATCTTTTGCCAAAGTTGTTCCTCCGCAATTAAACAGTCATACTTTGAAAGTATAACACGGATAAAAAATTATACAAATTTTTCTTTTATTGATTGTTACTCAATACCGCATCAATGTCTTCAAAGACTTTTTCTGGAGTTTGTTTACCATTAATTACAGTAAGCAAACCTTTCTTTTGATAAAAGTCTTTCAAAGGCGCATTCATCTTTTCATTAACTTCAAGACGATTCTTAACAACTTCTGGCTTATCATCTTCACGTTGATAAAATTCATGACCACCACAACGATCGCAAGTTCCTTCAACCTTAGGTTGTTTAGAAATCTTGTTATATGTAGCACCACAATTCTTACACATGTATCTTGCTGATAAACGCTTAATTAAAGTTTCTTCGTCAACTTCAAGCGCAATAACATTAGTCAAAGGTTTCTTTAAACGCTTGGTAATTCCTTCCAAAAGTTCTGCTTGTACAGTAGTTCTTGGAAAACCATCTAAGATATAGCCTTCTTTAATATCAGGTTGACTTAAACGTTCTTCAACTAATTTAGCAGTAACTTCATCTGGTACTAAATTACCTTTGTCAATATAGCTTTTGGCTTCAAGACCAACCTTAGTCTTATTTGCCATTGCTTCCCTAAACATATCTCCAGTTGAAATATGAGTTAAGTGATATTTATCGACGATTCTCTCTGATGCAGTACCTTTACCAGCACCAGGTAAGCCTAAAAGAATTAAGTTAATCATTTATCCGTTCCTATCTGATGAATCCAACATATTCTCTCTTCATTAACAAGCCGTTAATTTGACGAGACAACTCAAGAACAACCCCAATCACAATTAAAAGACTTGTTCCTCCTAAACCAATGGAACTTGGGAGATTCCAAAAGTTAGTGGCCAATTGAGGCAACAGAGCAACTAAGCCTAAAAATATTGAACCAACAGTTGATAATTTAATCAACATTTTCGATACATAATTCTGGGTATCCTTTCCTGGCCAAACGCTAGGAATATAAGCACCTTGTTTTTGTAAGTTTTCTGCTAGCTTCTCAGGGTTAACCTGTACAAAAGCATAGAAGAATGTAAATAAAATAATCAAAAGGGTGTAGATGATAACACCAGGGGTGGTTTGTAAGCTAAAGATTTGGTTCATTACTTTAAACCATTGTTGGTCGCCTTGGGTTCTTTGAAAGGCCATTAAAATTGTTGCCGGTGTAACGATAAACGAACTGGCGAAAATAACTGGAATAACTCCAGATACATTAACTTTTAATGGTAGAAAACTTTCAGAACCACTAATCGTCGCTCTTCTTGTGTATTGAATAGGAATACGACGATCAGCTTGTTCAACCCATGTAACTAATTGAGTTACGATAAGGATTGCAACTATAACCGCGATGAAGAACAAAATACCTTGCCAACGATCACTGGCACTATTATTAATAATTTCTTCTTTATAGATTTGCCATAAACCACTTGGTAATCTTGCAATAATACCAGCAAAGATAATTACTGATACCCCATTGCCTAAACCTTTATCGGTGATCTCATCACCTAACCATGTCAATAACATGGTACCAGCAGTCATAATAATAGCAATTTCTATATAAGTTTGTGGTGTTTGATTCTTAACCAAACCCATCTGAGTTAGAGCATTAAAACCTAATGTAATACCAATACTCTGAACAAAGGCAACAACCAAAGTCAAATATCGAGTAACTTGATTGGTTTTACGACGTCCAACTTCACCTTGCTTGCCCCACTCAACTAATGTAGGAACAATGTCCATTTGTAATAATTGAATTACAATTTGAGCAGTAATGTAAGGCGAAACCCCAAGAGAAAATATTGAATAGTTATCTAGTCCACCACCAGATACAGTATCCAGCATCGGAACCAGTCCAGTTTGAGCAACCTGCGTGATCGCCTTTGCATTAACACCGGGTACAGTAATGTTAGCACCGATCCGGTATAACAAAAGAATAAAGAGTGTGAAATAAATCTTATTTCTAATTTCTTTATCCTTAAAGGCGTTCTTCAAGGTCGAAAACATTAGATCACCTCAACAGTTCCGCCAGCGGCTTCAACTGCTTTCTTAGCAGCTGCGGAAACCTTATTAACCTTTACAGTCAATTTAACTTTCAATTCACCGTTGCCAAGTAACTTAACGCCTGATAATTCTTTCTTTACCAAACCATTTTCCTTGAGAGTTGCAACAGTTACTTCACTGCCGTCTTTGAACTTATTTAAGTCATCCAAATTTACAATTGCATATTCTTTACGGTTAATGTTCTTAAAACCACGTTTTGGCATAGTTCTGAATAATGGCATTTGACCACCTTCAAAACCCAAACGGGTATGACCGCCTTGACGAGCTAATTGACCCTTTTGACCACGGCCAGAAGTCTTACCGTAACCACTTGAAGTACCACGACCAACACGTTTTCTATTGCGACGTGAGCCTTCAGCAGATTGTAATTCATGAAGCTTCATTAATTTGGCACCTCCTTGATATCTTATTTATTAATCTCTTCAACAGAGATTAAGTGAGCAATTTTCAATAATGCACCACGAGTAGCAGCGTTGTCTGGAAGAACAACAGTACTATCTACTCTACCTAAACCGAGAGCTTTAACGATTTGTCTTTGCTTAGGTAGACGGTGAGCAACACTTCTAATTAAAGTAATCTTTAAATCAGTCATCTATGATCTCCCTAATCTAAGCTCTTTCAGGTTGACGAAGCTTATTAACTTCTTCGCTAGTTCTAAGCTTCTTCAAGCCATCGATAGTAGCACGAACAACGTTGATTGGTGTATTAGAACCAAGTGACTTTGAAGTTACGTCTGAGATACCAGCCATGTCCATAACAATACGTACGGCACCACCAGCAGCAACACCAGAACCAGCTTCAGCAGGTTTTAACAAAATGTGACCTGAACCGTAGTGACCAATAACTTCATGAGGAATAGTAGTACCAACTTTAGGTACGTTGATCATTTTCTTCTTACCGTCTTCTACAGCCTTACGGATTGCTTCTGGGACTTCTTGAGCTTTACCAGTACCAAAACCTACACGGCCTTTCTTGTCGCCAACAACAACAAGAGCAGCAAATCTCATGCGACGGCCACCTTTAACAACCTTAGTAATACGGTTGACAGCGACTAATTGATCTTCGATATCATCTTTGTTTCTGCGATTATTACGAGAATCATTGCGGTTTGCCATGTGTTAATTCTCCTTTCCTAGAAATCTAATCCGTTTTCACGAGCAGCATCAGCTAATGCTTGAATACGGCCGTGGTATAAGTAACCACTTCTGTCAAATACAACAGTAGAAATGTTCTTTGCCTTTGCAGCTTCGGCAATTGCCTTACCTACAGCAGCAGCTTGTTCTACCTTAGTTGCATCTTCTGATACGTTTTCATCCAAAGTTGAGGCGCTTGCAAGCGTAACACCCGCTACGTCATCAATTAATTGAGCGTAGATGTTTTTATTTGAACGAAAAATGCTTAAGCGTGGGCGCTCAGCAGTACCAGAAATTTTACCACGAATACGTTTGTGACGCTTTAAGCGTAACTTGTTTTTATCTGGTTTAGAAATCACAATTTCACCTCAAAAATAACTACTTATTACTTACCAGTCTTACCTTCCTTACGACGTACATATTCGTCAACATAACGAATACCTTTACCCTTGTAAGGTTCTGGTGGACGTACGGCGCGGATTTCAGCTGCAAATTGACCTACATCTTGTTTTGAAACACCTTCAACTTCTACATCAGTTGCTGAAGTTGCCTTTACTGATACACCTTCTGGTGCAGTCAATACAACTGGGTGTGAGTAACCAACATTTAAAGTAATCTTGTTGCCTTGTGCTTGTGCACGGTAACCAACACCGATTAACTTCAAATTCTTCTTGTAACCATCAACTACACCTTCGATCATTGAAGCCAAGTTAGCTCTTTCAGTACCGTGAAGTGCTTTATCATTTTCACTTGAACGTGAGAAGTTGATCTTACCATCTTTTTGTTCAAAAGTGATCTTTGGATCGAAGTATCTAGTTAATTCACCCTTAGGGCCCTTAACAGTAATGTTGTCGCCTTCTTTGGTAACAGTGACACTGTCAGGGACTTCAATAGTCTTTAAACCGATTCGGCTCATTGATTGTTCTCCTTTCTGTCAGTATTACCAAACGTAGGCAATTACTTCGCCGCCAACGTTCTTTTGTCTTGCTTCCTTGTCGGTAATAACACCAGCAGAAGTAGAAACGATGGCAATGCCCAAGCCATTGAGAACTTTAGGTAAGTCTTCAGCGCTAACGTAATTTCTAAGACCTGGCTTAGAAATACGCTTCAAACCTGAAATGACACGTTCTCCATTTGGACCATATTTCAAAAATACCTTGATAACGCCTTGTTTGTTGTCATCTGCAACTTCGTAATCACGGATGAAACCTTCACGCTTCAAAATCTCTGAAATTGACTTTTTAATGTTTGATGCAGGAATTTCAACTGAATCGTGTTTTGCCATGTTGGCATTTCTGATTCTAGTCAAGTAATCTGCGATTGGATCTGTCATGACCATTTAAGCTATCCTCCTAACCGTATACTACCAACTAGCCTTTTTAAGACCAGGGATTTGACCCTTGTGTGCTAATTCCTTTAAGCAAATACGGCATAAACCGAATTTACGGTATACGGAGTGTGGACGACCACATCTCTCGCAACGTGTATATTCGCGTGAAGAGAACTTAGCAGGACGACGATTTCTGATTTTTTGTGATGTTTTAGCCATTAATGTCCTCCACTATCTTGCAAACGGCATACCAAATTGACTCAAAAGTTCACGAGCTTCTTCATCAGTATTGGCAGTAGTTACAATAACAATGTCTAAACCTCTAGTACGGTTAACCTTATCAAAATCGATTTCTGGGAAAATCAATTGTTCCTTAACACCTAAAGTGTAGTTACCACGACCATCAAATGAACGAGTTGATACACCACGGAAGTCACGAACACGTGGAAGAGAAACATTGATTAACTTGTATAAGAAGTCATACATTCTGTCTCCTCTAAGAGTAACCTTAGCACCGATAGACATACCTTCACGTAAACGGAAGTTAGCGATTGACTTCTTAGCCTTAGTAATTAATGGCTTTTGGCCTGAAATCAAAGTTAATTCTTCAACAGCTTCGTCCAAGTTCTTGGCGTTAGAAACAGCGTCACCAACACCCATGTTCAAAACGATCTTATCGATCTTAGGGATTTGCATTGATGAGCTGTAGTTAAACTTTTCTTCTAATGCAGGAGCTACTTTTTCTTTGTATTCTTCAGCTAAATAACTTGCCATTTGTGTCCTCCCTTCTACTTATCTTCTTTTTTACTAATTACTTTAACGTTTGATGCGTGAATTGAACCTTCTGATTCAACTACACCACCATTAGCGTTGGCTTGAGAAGGCTTTTGGTGCTTCTTAATCTTGTTAACGCCCTTAACAACTACGCGGTTCTTCTTAACGTTAACAGAAAGAACAGTACCTTCCTTACCCTTATCTTTTCCGGCAATAACTTTTACTTTGTCACCAGTTTTAACGAACATCAGTGCACCTCACTATCAATTATAAGACTTCAGGAGCAAGAGAGACGATCTTCATAAAGTCGTGCTCACGTAACTCACGTGCAACTGGCCCAAAGATACGAGTACCACGTGGGCTCTTATCTGCGTTAATAATTACGCCAGCATTTTCGTCGAATTTGATGTATGAACCATCTTCACGACGTGCACCTGATTTGGTTCTAACAATAACAGCTTTTACAACGTCGCCCTTTTTGACAACGCCACCTGGTGTTGCTTGTTTAACAGTACATACTACGATGTCACCGATGTTACCAGTCTTACGCTTTGAACCACCTAAGACTCTAATAACTAAAAGTTCTCTGGCACCAGAGTTATCAGCAACCTTTAAACGGGATTCGTTTTGAATCACTGTGTAATCCTCCCCTCACTAAATCCGCAAACTAAACAGATTTCTTAACAATCTTTACTAAACGGAAGCGCTTCTTACGAGATAATGGACGGGTTTCCATGATACGTACAGTATCGCCAACTTTAGCTTCGTTATTTTCGTCTTGTGCGTAGTACTTCTTTGAATATCTAATACGCTTGTTGTAAACAGGGTGGTTCTTGTAAGTGTCAACAACTACAACAATAGTCTTGTCCATCTTATCAGAAACTACACGACCTTGGTATACGTGACGACGATTTCTTTCGTTTGTTTCGCTCAAGTTAATAGCTCCCTTCCATTAATTGTTTTCTAACGCTTTTTCGCTCAGAATAGTCTTAATTCTGGCGATATTCTTGCGGACTTTGCTCAAGCGAGCGGTATTTTCTAATTGACCCGTTGCTTGTTGGAAACGCAAATTAAAGAGCTCTTCTTTATATTGCTTTTCTTTTTCTAACATTTCATCAGTGGTTAATGCTCTGATATCTTTAGCCTTCATTAGATTCGCCACCTACTTCCGAACTTCTAGTTACAAACTTAGTCTTAATTGGTAACTTAGTTGAAGCAAGACGTAAAGCTTCACGAGCAGTTGCTTCATCAACACCACCAATTTCAAACATAATCTTTTCTCTCTTAACTACAGCTACCCAACCTGCTGGTGCACCTTTACCAGAACCCATACGTACACCAACACCTTTAGCAGTGTATGACTTTTGAGGGAAAATTCTAATCCAAACCTTACCGCCACGCTTCATGTAACGTGTCATAGCAACACGGGCAGCTTCGATTTGACGGTTAGTAATCCAGTGTGATTCGAGGGCTTCAAGACCATAGTCACCAAAGGCAATATATTTACCACCTTTAGCAGCACCACGCATCTTACCACGGAATTCACGACGGTGTTTTACTCGTTTTGGTACTAAAGGCATTATTTATTTCCTCCCTTCGCTGGCTTTGAAGCTGGCTTATTCTTACGAGTAGGTAAGATTTCACCACGGTTAATCCATACTTGAACACCAATTTCACCATAAGTAGTGAAGGCATTTACCCAAGCATAGTCAATATCAGCTCTCAAAGTTTGTAATGGAACACGACCTTCTGTGTGCCATTCTCTTCTTGCCATATCGGCACCGTTCAAACGACCTGAAGTTTGAACCTTAATACCCTTGGCACCAGCACGCATAGCTCTTTGAGTAGCTTGACGCATAGCACGTCTGAAAGCAATACGAGCTTCAAGTTGACGAGCAATACCATCTGCTACTAATTTAGCATCAAGATCTGGCTTCTTAATTTCGACAATATTAATGTGAACTTGCTTACCAGTCAAAGCATTCAATTGTTTTCTTAAAGCTTCAACTTCAGAACCACCTTTACCAATTACCATACCTGGCTTAGCAGTATGAATTGAAATGTTGATTCTCTTAGCTGCACGTTCAATTTCAACAGTGGATACTGAAGCATCCTTCAACTTTTCTGAAATAAACTTTCTGATTCGAAGGTCTTCGTTTAAATTTTCTTTGTATCCTTTGTCAGCATACCATTTTGATTCCCAATCACGGATGACACCGAGACGAAAACCGTTTGGGTTAATCTTTTGACCCATTAATATACCTCCCTTAATCGTTCTTTTCTGAAACTACTACAACTACGTGACTGGTTCTCTTGTTAATTGGAGAAGCCATACCCTTAGCACGTGGACGGAATCTCTTCAAGGTTGCACCTTCGTTTACGTAAGCTTCTGATACGTAAAGGTTAGCACTTTCGAGATCGTAGTTGTGTTCTGCGTTAGCAATAGCTGAACGTAAAACTTTTTCAACGATTGGGGAAGCAGCTCTAGGCGTAAATTCTAAGATTGCTAATGCTTCAGCAACGCTCTTGCCACGAATTAAGTCAACGACTAAGCGAGCTTTTCTTGGAGCAATACGAACAGTTCTTGCTTCAGCCTTAGCTGAACTAATTTGTTCTGCCATTTAGATGTTTCTCCTTCCTCTAAGCTTGTGTTGTGGCTTTATCTTCAGTGGATCTGTGTCCGTGGAAAGTTCTTGTTGGAACAAATTCACCTAACTTATGACCAACCATGTCTTCAGTAATGTAAACTGGAACATGTTTTCTACCATCGTAAACAGCTATAGTCAAACCAACAAAGGAAGGGAAAATAGTTGAACGACGTGACCAAGTCTTAATAACTTGCTTCTTATCTGCATTTGCTTGTGCATCAACCTTCTTTAACAATGATGCATCAGCAAAAGGACCTTTTTTAATACTACGGCTCATTAATTAACCCTCCTTCTATTACTTGCTACCTTTACGGTGACGAATGATTAACTTCTCGCTGGCCTTCTTGGTATCTCTAGTCTTAATACCACGTGCCTTCTTACCCCATGGAGTCATAGGTTGTGGACGACCAACTGGAGCCTTACCTTCACCACCACCATGTGGGTGATCGTTAGGGTTCATTACAGAACCACGTGATTGAGGACGCTTGCCTAACCAACGCTTACGACCAGCTTTACCTAATTGAATTAATGAGTGTTGTTCATTACCAACAATACCAACAGTAGCACGGCATGATGATAAAATCTTACGAACTTCACCACTTTGTAATCTTACTAAAGTGTAGTCACCATCATTACCCAAAACTTGAGCAGAAGCACCAGCACTTCTTACAAGTTGACCACCTTTACCTGGCTTTAATTCAATGTTGTGAATTGAAGTACCAGTTGGGATATTCTTTAACTCTAAAGCGTTACCTGGCTTAATGTCAACTGAATCACCTGATTCAACAACATCGCCAACTTTTAAGCCCTTAGGTGCCAAGATGTAAGCCTTGATACCATCAGTGTAGTGAAGCAAAGCAATGTTAGCAGTTCTATTTGGATCGTATTCGATACCCTTTACAACTGCCTTTGCGTTATCCTTATTACGCTTAAAGTCGATGATACGGTATTTTTGTTTGTGACCACCACCACGGTGTCTTACAGTGATATGACCATATGAGTTACGACCTGCAGTATGTGATTGTGATTCAAGTAAAGTCTTTTCAGGCTTTGTCTTGGTAATCTCAGCAAAGTCGGAAGAAGTCATATGACGACGACCATTCGTGGTTGGCTTGTAAATCTTAATAGCCAATTGACTGACCTCCTATTACTTGTTGTCTTCTTTATCTTCGTCTTGGAAAATCTTGATGTCGTTTGAATCGTTAGTTAAAGTAACGATAGCTTTTCTACGACGAGCAGTTTTACCAGTGTAACGACCTACTCGCTTGTCTTTACCGCGAACGTTCATAATGTTAACGCTCTTTACTTTAACATCGAAGATTTCTTCAACAGCATTGCGAACTTGTGTCTTGGTTGCAGTTAAAAGCACGTCGAATGTGTACTTCTTATCATCCATTAAGTTCGTGGACTTTTCAGTAATGACAGGTCTTAAAATGATATCGCGTGCGTCCATTAAGCCAAAACCTCCTCGATCTTCTTAACAGCATCTTGAGTTAAGATTAACTTGCCGTAGTTAACAGCATCTTCAACATTTAAGCCATTAACTGGAACAACCTTAACCTTAGTCAAGTTTCTTGCGGAAAGTTGTACATTGTTGTCATCTGAAACAATTAAAACCTTACCGTCAGCATTTAAACTGCTTAACATTGATACTAATTCTTTAGTCTTAGGAGCTGACATAGTCAACTTGTCTAAAACAATCAAATCCTTATCAATCAACTTTTGGGAAAGAACTGACTTAATAGCCAAACGACGTTGCTTTCTTGGCATCGTGTATGCGTATGAACGTGGAGTTGGGCCAAATACTGTACCACCACCACGCCATTGTGGAGCTCTGATAGAACCTTGACGAGCACGACCAGTACCCTTTTGTCTCCAAGGCTTCTTACCACCACCGCGAACGACAGATCTGTTCTTAACCTTTGAGGTACCTTGACGTTTGCCGGCTCTTTGTCTAATAATTGCTTCAAAAACGACACTATCGTTAGGTTCAATACCAAAAACTTTATCGTTTAAAGTAACTTCACCAGAGTCTTTACCGTTTTGATCCATAACTTTTAAATTAGCCATTCTAGTCCTCCTTCCTATTTATCAGCCTTAACAGCTTTAGAAGCAGTCTTAACAACGATCAATGAGTTCTTAGCACCTGGGACATTACCCTTAATCATTAATACGTTCTTGTCTGCAACAACTTTTTCAATTACTAAGTTTTCAATGGTAACTTTCTTCACACCCATGTGACCTGGCAAACGCTTGCCCTTTGGTACACGGTTAATGATGGAACCCATTGAACCAGGAATTCTGTGGTATCTTGAACCGTGTGTTTCTGGTCCTCTTGATTGGCCCCAACGCTTGATGTTACCTTGGTATCCATGACCTCTTGAAGTACCAGTAACGTTTACAACGTCACCTTCCTTGAATGTATCCACAGTAACTTCTGAGCCGACTTCATAGTCCTTAAGCTCAACACCGCGGATTTCCCGAATGAAGCGCTTAGGCGAAGTCTTTGCTTTATCAGCATGACCTTTTTCTGGTTTGTTGCTCAAAACTTCACGCTTGTCTTGGTAACCTAATTGAACAGCTTCGTAACCGTCTGATTCAACAGTCTTAACTTGCATAACAACGTTAGGAGTTGCTTCTACAACAGTTACAGGAACAAGGACACCATCTTTAGTAAAGATTTGAGTCATACCAACTTTTCTTCCTAAGATTCCTTTGGTCATGTTTACACCTCTTTCTATTTAAATTACAGTTTAATTTCGATGTCTACACCGCTTGGAAGATCAAGCTTCATTAATGAATCAACAGTCTTAGGTGTCGGATTCAAAATATCGATCAAACGCTTGTGAGTGCGCATTTCGAATTGTTCACGTGAGTCCTTGTTCTTGTGTGGTGAACGAAGAACAGTGAATAAAGTTCTTTCTGTTGGAAGAGGAACTGGACCTGAAATTTCAGCACCAGTTCTCTTTGCAGTAGCTACGATCTTAGCAGCTGATTCATCGAGAATACCATGTTCGTAAGACTTAAGTCTAATACGAATTGTTTGACTTGCCATTAAATTACCTCCTTAACGTCTTCTTTAAAAGATGACTCGCTCGGCAAAAATTCCCCGCACGCCACTGTGGCAATGCAGCCTGGCGTGCCGCAACCTTTTGCGTCAACGCTTTACAACAATTTTTATACTCTAGGGCGCAATTATCCCTCAAGCACAAAGACTATTGTACTTTGTCCTTCCTTAAATATCAAGGGTTAAGAGCATTTTTCCTAAAAAATATTTCAAAAAAAGAGCTATTGAAAAATCTTCAATAACTCTTCTTTATATGTAATTGTTTTCAATTAAGCTAGAAACATCGTAAAAATATTTCTATTCAAATTATTCAGCTTCGCCGCCGCGCTTCTTAATAATTTCAGCTTGAATTGACTTAGGTGTTGGTGAATAGTGATCAAATACCATAGTAAATGTACCACGACCTTGAGTTGATGAACGCAAAGTAGTTGCGTAACCAAACATTTCTGAAAGTGGAACAAATGAGTTAATGATCTTAGCACCAGCTCTGTCTTCCATACCTTCCATGGTACCACGACGAGCAGTGATTGAACCCATAACATCACCTAAGTATTCTTCTGGGGTAGTAACTTGAACCTTCATAATTGGTTCCAAGATAACAGCGCCAGCCTTTGAAGCAGCATTCTTCAAAGCAAGTGAAGCAGCAACCTTGAAGGCAGCTTCTGATGAGTCGACTTCGTGGTAACTACCATCGTAAAGCTTAGCCTTAACATCGATCAATGGGTAACCTGCAAGAACACCATTCTTCATAGCTTCTTGTAAACCTTGGTCAACTGAAGGAATGAATTCACGAGGAACAACACCACCAACGATGGCATCTTCGAATTCGTAACCTTTACCTTCTTCATTAGGAGTAAAGTCAATCCAAACATCACCGTATTGACCTTTACCACCTGATTGACGAACAAACTTACCTTGTGCCTTAGCTTCCTTAGTGAAGGTTTCACGGTAAGCAACTTGTGGTTCACCGATCTTAGCATCAACGTTAAATTCACGTCTCATACGTTCAACCATGATATCAAGGTGAAGTTCACCCATACCTGAAATCAAAGTTTGACCAGTTTCTGGGTTAGTTTCAGCACGGAAAGTTGGGTCTTCTTCAGTAAGCTTTTGCAAAGCAACATCCATCTTGTCACGGTCAGCCTTTGACTTAGGTTCAACAGAAACTTGGATAACTGGATCTGGAACTTTCAAACTTTCCAAAATAAGTGGACGTTTAGGATCAGTTAATGAATCACCAGTAGTGGTATTCTTCAAACCGATGGCACCAGCAATATCACCTGAGAATACTTCTGGAATTTCCTTACGTTCATTGGCGTGCATTTGAAGCAAACGACCTACACGTTCACGTGAGTTCTTTGATGCATTCAATACGTATGAACCTGATTCAAGAGAACCAGTGTAAACACGAATGAAAGTTAAACGACCTACGAATGGGTCAGTAGCAATCTTGAATGCCAAAGCAGCAAATGGTTCACTGTCGTTAGCTTTAAGTTCAACTTCGTCACCAGTCTTTGGATTGTGAGCGACATAAGGCTTAACGTCAAGTGGTGATGGCAAGTAGTCAATAACACCGTCAAGCATCATTTGAACACCCTTGTTCTTGAAGGCTGAACCAGCATATACTGGGAAGAACTTCAAATTAATAGTAGCCTTACGGATAGCTGTCTTTAATTCATCGTTTGAAATTTCTTCACCGCCAAGGAACTTCTCCATGATGCCATCATCAACGTCAGCAACAGCTTCGATTAATTCGTTACGACGCTTTTCAGCTTCTTCCTTGTATTCGTCAGGAACTGGAACAGTGTCCCACTTAGAACCAAGCTTGTCTTCGTCGTAGATATCAGCAACCATGTTGATTAAGTCGATAACACCTTCGAAGGTATCAGCTGCACCAATTGGCATTTGAACAGCATGTGCATTAGCGTTTAAACGTTCGTGCAATGACTTAACTGACTTATCGAAGTCAGCACCGATCTTATCCATCTTGTTAACGAAAACGATACGAGGAACACCATAAGTTTCAGCTTGACGCCATACGTTTTCAGTCTGTGGTTCAACACCGGCTTGAGCATCAAGAACTGTTACGGCACCATCAAGAACACGGAGTGAACGTTCAACTTCGATAGTGAAGTCAACGTGCCCTGGGGTGTCGATGATGTTAATTCTGTGGTCTTTCCATTGTGCAGTAGTAGCTGCAGAAGTAATGGTAATACCACGTTCCTTTTCTTCGTCCATCCAGTCCATTTGTGAATCACCTTCGTGAGTTTCACCAATTTTGTGGATCTTACCAGTGTAGTAAAGGATACGTTCAGTAGTAGTGGTCTTACCCGCATCAATGTGGGCCATAATACCAATGTTACGTGTCTTTTCTAATGGAAATTCACGCTTGTTAGCCATAAATTATTCTCTCCTTAAATTAAAACGAACAAATTAGAAGCGGTAATGTGCAAATGCACGGTTAGCTTCAGCCATACGGTGAACATCTTCACGCTTCTTAACTGCTGAACCAGTGTTGTTTGAAGCATCAATAATTTCATTAGCCAAACGTTCATCCATAGTGTGTTCGTTACGCAAACGAGCATATGAAACAAGCCATCTTAAACCTAAAGTAGTTCTTCTTTCAGGACGTACTTCAACTGGGATTTGGTAGTTTGAACCACCAATACGGCGAGCTCTAACTTCCAAAACAGGCATAACGTTGTTCATAGCTTCTTCAAATACATCAAGTGGTTCCTTACCAGTCTTGTCTTGAACAATGTTGAAAGCATCGTAAAGGATTGAAGATGCCTTAGCTCTCTTACCATCAATCATTAAGTGGTTGATTAACTTAGTAACAAGCTTTGAGTTGTAAACTGGATCTGCTAAAACGTCTCTTTTAGTTACGTGACCTTTTCTAGGCATTATTTAACTCCTCCTTTAATCTTTCTTAGTACCGTACTTAGAACGGCCTTGCTTTCTGCCATCAACACCAGCAGTATCAAGGGCACCACGAACGATATGGTAACGTACACCAGGAAGGTCCTTTACACGACCACCACGGATTAATACAACTGAGTGTTCTTGCAAGTTGTGGCCTTCACCTGGAATGTAGGCAGTAACTTCGATTAAGTTTGAAAGACGAACACGAGCGTACTTACGTAAAGCTGAGTTAGGCTTCTTTGGAGTCATAGTACCAACACGAGTTGCAACACCACGCATTTGTGGAGCTGGGTTGAATACTGATTCCTTCTTCATACTGTTGTAGCTGTAATTCAAAGCAGGTGACTTTGATTTAGTAACCTTTGAATGACGGCCTTTTCTTACCAATTGATTAATGGTTGGCATTAATTTTTCCTCCTAAAAATACTATTTTGTTCACACATCCGGGAGTTTCTTTTTTACTCACGAATAGACTGTTCAAAACATACAAAGACTATTGTACTCGATTTTTAGTAGAAATCAAACTTTTTCAAAATAAAAAAGAAAAATGAATTTTTTTGCGTAATAAATAATGAGGTGATTTTTTGAATTTATTTTATACTTTAACTAATTTTATCATTGGTACTTGTCTTGCATCCCATGCAGCCGTAATTTGTGAACGAATAAACACAACAGATTTTATTTTTTCTCGTTCTCGTTGTAATTACTGTCATTTCGAACTCGCACTGCTAGACGAAATACCCTTGCTTTCATTTTTATACTTAAAAGGGCATTGTAGATATTGCCAACAAAAAATTCCCGTTGAACTTTTTTTATTCGAATTAATTGGCGGTTTTGCTTTTGAACATATTGACTTCAATCAATCTAGAGATCTCGCAACAACAATTCTATTATTTTCTATTTTCCTAGTAGCAATTTCTGATTATCGTCAGAAAGAATTCGATTTAATTTTATTAACTCCTGCAATAACTATCACATTGCTTTGTCATCATTTTACTGCTTTCAACTTATTTGATTGGTTTATTCTCTTTTTCTTCTCATCTATTTTAGGATGGTACGTATTTAAACAAAAATTAGGATTAGGTGACTTATTTATTTATCTAATTTTAGCCATCTATTTTGATCCTACTTCAGCTAATCAAATTCTTCTGATTGCTTCTGTTCTCTTAATTATTACTTATATAGTTGAAAATAATCCTAAAGATTATTCTTACCCTTTTATTCCTTTCATTCTTTTGGGATTAATAATAAAACAATGGCTTTTAGACTAAAACAAAAAAGCGTTTCTATCACTTTTTGATAGAAACGCTTTTTATCATTTATAAGCTAATTTTTACTTAGCTTTATCTTTTTCTTTCATTTGCTTTTCAATATCAGCAATTGAGTAAACTGAATCTGGTTTCTTAACATCAGCTTCAGGTTCCATGCTACGGTATACAGGCATACCAGTACCAGCTGGAATAATCTTACCGATAATAACGTTTTCCTTAAGTCCAAGAAGTGGATCGTTCTTACCTCTAATTGAAGCATCAGTAAGAACACGAGTAGTTTCCTGGAATGAAGCGGCTGACAAGAAACTATTAGTTTCCAAAGCGGCCTTGGTAATACCTAAGATTACGCTTTGTGCAGTTGCTGGAATACCACCAGAAATAATTACTTCCTTGTTGCGGTCTCTAAATTGACCAATATCCATAACTTCACCTGGTAAAATGTCAGTTTCACCTGGATCAAGGACACGAACCTTTTGAAGCATTTGACGGGTTAATACTTCCACGTGCTTGTCGGCAATATCTACACCCTGCATTCTGTAGGCCTTTTGAACTTCGGCTAAGATGTACTCTTCAGTAGTCAAAGTATCAGTAACTTGGATTAATTCCTTAGGATCAACAGAACCAAGAGTTAACTTATCACCACGGTGAACAGTATCACCTTCAGATACAGCAACAGAAGCAGTATAAGGAACACTGTAACTTCTGGTATCAATCTTACCCTTAACTGTAATTTCACGGGTATGTTCTGCTGGGTTTTCTTGAATTGAATCAACTACACCATCTACTTCAGAAATGGTTGCACGACCCTTAGGGTTACGTGCTTCGAACAATTCTTGAACACGAGGCAAACCTTGAGTAATATCTTCAGCACCGGCAACACCACCGTTGTGGAAAGTTCTCAAAGTAAGCTGAGTACCAGGTTCACCAATTGATTGTGCAGCAACAGTACCAACTGCTTCACCAACTTCAACTTCTTCACCAGTAGCAAGGTTCATACCATAACACTTACGACATACACCGTGTGGAGTATCACAAGTAAGAATTGAACGAATCTTAACATGAGTTACACCAGCATCACAAATCTTGCGAGCCATCTTTTCGTCCATCATTACATCTTTACCGACGATTACTTCACCGGTCTTAGGATCCTTAACAGTTTCAGCAGTGAAACGACCAAGCAAACGATCGAATAATGGTTCGATCATTTCGTCACCTTCCATGATGGCGCTAACTGTAATACCACGATCAGTACCACAATCATCATCACGAATAATGACATCCTGAGCAACGTCAACCAAACGACGAGTTAAGTAACCTGACTGAGCAGTCTTCAAAGCCGTATCAGTCATACCCTTACGAGCACCGTGAGTGGACATGAACAATTCCAGAACTGACAAACCTTCCTTAAAGTTTGAGGTAACAGGAATTTCGAACAAACCACCGTTAGGAGTGGCCATCAAACCACGCATACCAGCTAACTGAGTAAAGTTAGAAATGTTACCACGGGCACCTGAGTCAGCCATGATTGAAATTGGGTTACGAGGTGAGTGAATTTGAGCAATTTCGTTTTGGATTTCATCCTTACATGCATTCCAAATGCTAATTACTCGATCGTGACGTTCTTGTTCAGTAATCAAACCACGTCTAAATTGCTTAGAAACAAGATCAACTTGCTTACGTGCCTTAGCTACCTTTTCATCCTTATCTTGAATTTCAGGAACGTCGGTCATACCAATAGTAATACCTGAAGTAGTTGAACTGGTATATCCTAATTTCTTCAAATCGTCTAGATATTCTGAAGTTCTTTGTACCTTGTAGTACTTGGAAATAGTAGCAATTGAATCTGATAAGAAGTCCTTCTTAAATGGACTAGCAATCAGATCATCACCGATAGCGTCAATCTTTTCATGAATATCTTCACCTTCATTTAAGAAGTACTTAGCATCAAGTGGATTGTTCAAATTCTCTGCAGTTGGTTCATTAATGTAGAAGTAATCATCTGGGAAAATTTGGTTGAATACAATCTTGCCGTAAGTAGTAATGAAGATACCATGTTCATGACCCTTAGGCCATGGCTTCTTTGGCATAGCATCAGCTGACATACCAATAATAGTATGATAGTGAATATCACCATTTTCATAAGCTACAGTTGCTTCTGCTGGTGAACTGAAGATCATGCCTTCACCTTCACGACCACGTTCAGCTTGAGTCAACCAATAGTTACCCAAAACGATATCCTGTGATGGAGTAACAATTGGCTTACCATCCTTAGGAGCCAAGATATGGTGAGCAGCAAGCATTAACAAACGTGATTCAGCAACAGCTTCATCAGAAAGTGGGACGTGAATAGCCATCTGGTCACCATCGAAGTCGGCATTGTAAGCTTCACAAGCTAATGGGTGAAGTCTAATTGACTTACCTGGTACCAAAACTGGTTCAAAGGCTTGAATACTTAAACGGTGAAGAGTAGGTGCACGGTTCAAAAGAACTGGACGTTCTTTAATAACGTCTTCCAATACATCCCAAATATCATCATCTTCACGATCAATCTTACGCTTAGCATTTTTAATGTTAGATGCAATACCACGCTTAACCAACTCATGCATTACAAATGGTTTGAACAATTCCAAAGCCATTGGACGAGGAACACCACATTGATAGAACTTCAATTTTGGTGAAACATCGATAACTGAACGACCAGAATAGTCAACACGTTTACCAAGCAAGTTTTGACGGAAACGACCTTGCTTACCTTTAAGCATGTGTGAAAGTGATTTAAGTGGTCGGTTACCTGGTCCAACTACTGGTCGACCACGACGACCATTATCAATTAAGGCATCAACGGCTTCTTGAAGCATACGCTTTTCATTTTGAACGATAATGCTTGGAGCGTTCAAATCAAGTAATCTCTTTAAACGATTATTACGGTTAATAACACGTCTGTACAAATCGTTCAAATCTGAGGTAGCAAAACGTCCACCTTCAAGTTGTACCATTGGGCGAAGATCTGGTGGAATAACTGGAACAGCATCCATAACCATCCATTCAGGTTTATTGCCTGAATTCTTGAATGCATCCAAAATATCCAAACGTCTAATTGCACGAGTACGTTTTTGACCAGTTGCAGTTTGAAGTTCTTTCTTCAAATCCTTAACTTCTTTGTCAAGATCAACCTTCTTGAGCAATTCACGGATAGCCTCAGCACCCATCTTAGCTTCAAAGCGATTACCGTACTTTGCCTTTTGTTCACGGTATTCAGCTTCAGTTAATAATTGCTTAGGTTCAAGATCAGTATCACCTGGGTCAATTACGATATATGCGGCAAAGTAAATTACTTCTTCAAGCAATCTTGGAGAAATATCCAATACCAAGCCCATTCTTGATGGAATACCTTTAAAGTACCAAATGTGAGTTACAGGAGCTGCTAACTCAATGTGGCCCATACGTTCTCTTCTTACCTTTGAAGAAGTAACTTCAACACCACAACGGTCACAAACAATGCCACGGTATCTAACACCCTTGTACTTACCACAGGCACATGACCAGTCTTTAGTTGGTCCAAAAATTCTTTCATCAAACAAGCCATCTTTTTCAGGCTTTAAAGTACGGTAGTTGATGGTTTCTGGCTTCTTAACTTCACCATATGACCAGCTTCTGATCTTGTTAGGTGATGCAAGACCAATTTGCATACTTTCAAACTTATTTACGTCGATCAAAAGTTTAACCTCCTACTATTTAGAAACTTTACCGTCAGATTCATCTGCAGGAGCTACTGGCTTGTCTGCAGGCTTCTTATCATCTTTTTTATCTTCTGATTTTCCAGTTTCTTCGGCTAACTTCTTCTTTTCTTGTTCTTCTGCCATACGTGACAAAGTATCAATGTTCAAGTGATCGCTTGATTCTTCATCCATATCACGAAGTTCAATTTCATTGTGGTTCATATCAAGAACACGAATATCCAAACCTAATGATTGAAGTTCCTTAACAAGAACACGGAATGATTCTGGAACACCTGGCTTAGGAATTCTTTCGCCCTTAACAATAGCTTCATATGCCTTCACACGACCAACAACGTCATCTGACTTGTAAGTCAAGATTTCTTGCAAGGTGTAAGCAGCACCGTAAGCTTCAAGAGCCCAAACTTCCATTTCACCAAAACGCTGACCACCAAACTGAGCTTTACCACCCAAAGGTTGTTGAGTAACCAATGAGTAAGGCCCAATTGAACGAGCGTGAATCTTATCATCAACCATGTGAGTAAGTTTCAAGTAGTGCATAACACCAACTGATACACGGTTGTGGAATGGTTCACCGGTACGACCATCATAGATAACAGTCTTACCATCTTTATCAACACCAGCTTGACGAACAGTGTCCCAAACATCATTTTCATTGGCACCATCAAATACTGGAGTAGCAACGTGAATACCTAATTGACGAGCAGCTGCACCCAAGTGCAATTCAAGAAGCTGTCCAATATTCATACGTGATGGAACACCCATTGGGTTCAAACAAATATCTACTGGAGTACCATCTGGAAGATATGGCATATCTTCTTCTGGAACAACTGCAGCAACAGTACCCTTGTTACCGTGACGACCAGACATCTTGTCCCCAACTTGGATCTTTCTCTTTTGTGCAATGTAAACACGAACCATTGTGTTAACACCTGGTGAAAGTTCATCGCCGGCTTCACGAGTGTAAACCTTAACGTCTTGAACAATACCGCCACCACCATGTGGTACACGAAGAGAAGTATCACGAACTTCACGAGCCTTTTCACCAAAAATAGCATGAAGCAATCTTTCTTCAGCAGATAATTCAGTTACACCCTTAGGGGTTACCTTACCTACCAAAATATCGCCATCGTGAACTTCAGCACCAATACGAACAATACCGTCAGCATCCAAATCCTTCAAAGCATCTTCACCGATGTTAGGAAGTTCTCTAGTAATTTCTTCAGGACCAAGCTTAGTATCACGAGCTTCTGATTCATAATCTTCAATACTAATTGAAGTGTAAACATCATCCTTAACCAAACGTTCTGAAAGCATGATGGCATCTTCGTAGTTGTACATGTTCCAAGTCATAAATGCGATTAATGGGTTTTGACCCAAAGCAAGTTCACCGTGATCCATAGTTGGACCATTAGCAATTACATCGCTGACATCAACATGATCACCCAACTTAACATTAGGAGTTTGGTTGTATGACTTAGAGTTGTTTGAACGACGGTACTTTTCAAGAGTGTATTTATCTAAAGTACCATCTTCACGTCTAATGCGAATTTCATTAGCGTCAACATATTCAACTGTACCTGCAGCCTTAGCAATTAAAGCAGCACCTAAATCGTGAGCTGCACGATATTCCATACCAGTACCAACAAGTGAACCATGTGGATTAATTAAAGGAGCAGCCTGACGTTGCTGGTTAGCACCCATCAAAGCACGGTTAGAGTCATCGTTTTCAAGGAATGGAATACATGCTGAAGCAACAGAAACAACTTGCTTAGGAATAACGTCCATGTAGTCAATCTTATCTGGAGTAACTTCGACGTTATCTTCCTTTTGACGAGCAAGAATCAAATCATCCTTGAATGAACCATCATCATTTAAGCGAGTGTTAGCACCGGCAATGATGTAATTATCTTCTTCATCAGCAGTTAAGTAGTCAATCTTATCTGTTACCTTGTGAGTCTTCCAAGAAACACGACGATATGGAGTTTCAATGAAACCATACTTATTAATGATTGCGTATGAAGCAAGTGAGTTGATCAAACCAATGTTAGGACCTTCAGGCGTTTCGATAGGACACAAACGACCATAGTGAGTATAGTGAACATCACGAACTTCATAACCGGCACGATCACGAGTCAAACCACCAGGCCCTAAGGCTGACATACGACGCTTGTGAGTTAATTCACCCAATGGGTTGTGCTGGTCCATAAACTGTGAAAGTTGTGAAGAACCAAAGAATTCCTTGATACTTGCAACAATTGGACGAATATTGATCAATTGTTGTGGAGTAACAGTTGAAGGATCTTGAATTGACATTCTTTCACGAACAACACGTTCCATTCTTGCTAAACCAATTCTGAATTGGTTTTGAAGAAGTTCACCAACACGACGAATACGACGGTTACCCAAGTGGTCGATATCATCAGTAGCGCCAATCTTTTCTTGCAAATCAAAGAAGTAATTAATTGAAGCCAAAACATCTGCTGGAGTTAAGTGCTTTACTTTAGCATCAATATGACCATTTGAGATCAACTTAACTTCACGTTCAGGATCAACCTTTGAGTAAACCTTAATTTCTTGAACTGTAATAGGATCTGGTAATACGCCTTCCTTTGAAGGTTGGTAAGTCACCATCTTAAAGTCATCACGATCAAGATATGGAGCAAGCTTGTCCATAACTTCGTGAGTAACAACAGTATCCTTCTTAGCAATGATTTCACCAGTGTCTGGATCAGCCAAAGTTTCAGCTAAAGTCTGTCCATACAAACGGTTCTTAAGTGAAAGCTTCTTGTTGATCTTGTAACGACCTACTGGTGCCAAGTCATAACGACGTGGGTCAAAGAAACGGGCATACAAAAGTGAACGTGATGAATCAGTAGTCTTTGGTTCACCTGGACGAAGTCTTTCGTAAATATCCTTTAAAGCTTCAGCTACACGTGAGTCAGCTGGATTCTTGTGAACATCCTTGTCCAAAGTAAATTGTAAAGTATCACTTTGACCAAACATATCAATGATGTCACTGTCTGAGCCAATACCCATAGCTCTAATTAATACAGTTAATGGCAACTTACGAGTACGGTCAACACGTACGTAAGAAACATTCTTAGCATCAGTTTCATATTCAAGCCAAGCACCACGGTTAGGAATAACTGTAGTACCAAAAATTTGACGACCGTTCTTGTCGTAATCACCGGTGTAGTATACACCTGGTGATCTTACCAATTGAGAAACAATAACTCTTTCAGCACCATTAACGATGAATGAACCTGATTCCGTCATCAATGGCAAATCGCCAAAGAATACATCTTGAGTCTTAATTTCACCAGTTTCTTGGTTAGTAAGTTTCAAGGTAACGTGCATTGGTGCAGCGTAAGTTGCATCATGATCACGAGCTTCATCAACTGTATACTTAGGCTTTTGAAGCTTATAGTCAACATACTCTAATGAAAGCTTACCTGAGAAGTCACTAATAGGCATAATGTCATCAAAGACTTCTTTAATACCTTTATCAAGAAACCACTTATATGATTCGGTTTGAACATCGGTCAAGTTAGGCAGCTTCAATACTTCCTTAATGCGGGAGAAGCTACGTCTAGTTCGATGCTTACCGTAGTTCACTACGTGTCCATTTAACAAGGAAAAACATCCTTTCTGTCTAAGAAAGCAAATATTACATTTCTGTTACAAATTCAAAAAACTGCAATTTTAGGCATAAAAAAGACAAAAACAACGAGTGTCGTTTTTGTCCTTATCATTTTGCTGGACAATAGATCAGCAAAATCCTGAATCTCAGTCTTTTTAAATCAGCAAAAATTATATGTTATTTTAGTTATTTTGTCAAGGCTAAGCGCCTGATATTACTTGACTTTTTCCAACTTTTTCTTAGAATGAACAACTTCAAATTTCAAGTGACCACGTTGACTACCTATCTTCAATGTATCACCCTTCTTAACTTCACCAGTAATTAGCATTTCAGCCACTTTATCTTCAATATCATTTTGAATTGCTCTTCTAAGTGGACGAGCACCATTTTCTGGATCATAACCATCTTTTACAATCTTATCCAGAGCAGCTCGTGAAAGCTTTAATGTAATACCCTTCTTTTGCAAACGAACAACTAATTTGTGCGTAAGCAAAGTTACAATGTTACGTAATTGCTTCTTGGTCAATTCATCAAAGACGATTGTTTCATCAATTCTATTTAGAAATTCTGGACGGAAGAACTGTTTAATTGCTTGTTCAACCTTAGCTTGTCTTGCTTTGCTTGGATCAACCTTATCAGCATTAAAACCAACAGCATTAGAATCAAACAATGAACGTGAGCCCAAATTAGAGGTCATGATAATAATCGTATTTCTAAAGTCGACTTTTCTACCTTTAGAATCTGTTAAAAATCCTTCATCAAGAACCTGCAAAAGCAAATTAAATACATCCGGGTGAGCCTTTTCTACTTCATCAAGCAAGACAACTGAGTATGGGTGGCGACGTACCTGTTCTGAAAGTTGACCACCTTCCTCGTATCCTACATAACCCGGAGCAGAACCAATTAATTTGCTTGAAGCAATTTGGTCCATATATTCAGACATATCAAGTCTTATCAAATTATCTTCTGAGCCAAACATTGCTGCAGCAACTGATTTAGCTAATTCAGTCTTACCTACACCGGTAGGTCCAAGGAAGAGGAATGATCCAATAGGACGACGTTCATCTTTAATCCCACTTCTGCTACGACGAATTGCACGAGCAACTGCAGAAACAGCCTTATCCTGTCCGATAACCCGTTTGTGCAAAATGCTTTCCAAGTTAGCCAATTGGCGAGTTTCGTTACGCTTCATTTGAGTAACTGGTACTCCAGTCCAATCAGATACAACTTTAGCAATATCTTCAGGTTCAACTGTTGCATCAGCACTTACTTTAGTATGCAAAGTATCAACTAATTTTTCACGACGAGCCTGTAAATTATTCTGCTCATCTTGTAATTGTGCAGCCTTAACAAAATTTTGACTAGCTGCTGCTTCATTCTTTTGATCAATTAACTTCTTAATCTGATCATTGATCTGTACCAACTCTTTACTAGAGCCGATATTATTACGAATCTTAACTGCCGCACTAGCTTCGTCAACCAAATCAATGGCTTTATCCGGCAAAAAGCGATCAGAAATATAGCGACTCGACAAATCAACCGCATCTTCAAGGCTAGCTTCAGAAATAGTTACATGGTGGAATTTTTCATATCTCGGCTTTAGTCCTTGCAAAATAGCTAAAGCATCTTTTCTAGAAGGTTCGTTTAAGCGAACTTGTTGAAAGCGCCGAGCTAAAGCTTGATCCTTTTCAATATACTTTTGATATTCATCAAAAGTAGTAGCACCAATCATTTGAATATCACCACGAGCAAGGGATGGCTTTAAAATATTTGAAGCATCAATTGCACCTTCAGCACCACCAGCGCCGATTAAAGTATGCATTTCATCTACAAATAAGATTACTTTCCCATCTTTGGCAATTTCATCAAGGATTTTCTTCATCCTATCTTCAAATTCACCACGATACTTTGTACCTGCAACCAAGCTCCCCATGTTAAGTGCCATAACGCGTTTATTCATTAAATCTTCTGGTACTTTTTTCTTAACAATTTCTGTAGCAATTGCTTCGGCAACAGCAGTTTTACCTACACCGGGCTCTCCTACTAAAACAGGATTGTTCTTAGTACGACGTGACAGAATTTGGATAACACGCTTGATTTCTTTTTCGCGGCCAATTACAGGGTCAATACCGCCCTCACGTACACGTTGGTTCAAGTTAACCGCTACTTTATCTAAAGTAGGCGTAGTACTCGTTTTACGCTTCTTTTGAGCAGGAGCTGCAGTATTATTGTTTCCCAACCAATTGGCTGAATCACCAAAGTCTTGATCTTGCTCTAAGCTATCAATTGCATCCTGACGTAAACGAGCAATATCAACATTTAAGTTTTTCAGAATCATTGCTGATAATACTTGCTCACTAGCAGTAATTCCTAATAAAACATGATTGGTTTGAATTTCTTTATATCCGCCTTGATCTGCTTGGCGTTTGGCATAATCTAGTGCCAAACTTAGACGAGGTGACATTTCCATATAACTTGCCTTCGGAGCTGAACCATAACCAGTGTAACGTTCAATTTCCTCGCGAATAGCAGTTGGTGTCAATCCCCATGAACGCAGAATCTTACCTGCTTCACCGTCTGTTTCGATTACTAAAGCTAATAAAACATGTTCTGTTCCAATTAAGCGATGATGGAAATTTTGTGCTTGTTCACGCGCAATTTCCAATACTTGATTAACGCTTTTACTATATGAGTTTTCCATACAAACACCACCCTTAAAATATGCTATGGTATTTTACTTTTATTTTATTGATTAGTAAACTATTTCAACTTATTCCGTGATCATTATGAACATAAAAAAATGATTAAGCAAAAATTGTGGCAGCAACTTCACTTAAATATTTTTCATCTATCTTGTCAAAATTATTCAATTCAGTTGAATCAAAATCAAAGACACCCCAAAACTCATTTTTCTTAAAAATTGGTACAACAATCTCAGAATTAGAGGCACTGTCACAAGCAATATGTCCTGCAAATTCATGCACATTAGCTACAATTTGCGTTTTCTTTGTCTGAGCAACCGTACCACAAACACCTTTGCCCACTTGAATATGAACACAAGCTGGCATCCCTTGAAACGGTCCAAGAATTAACTCGCCATTTTCAAAGCGATAAACACCAGCAAAATTAATATTCTTTAATGAATGAAACAAAAGTGCAGACAAATTAGCAGTGTTAGCAATCCAATCAGATTCGCCTTCCACTAATGCTTTAGCCTGTTGAGCCAATAATTTATAATCATTTTCAGTAGCTGCTGTCATTTTTTTTCATCCCCTGTAGTTTTAGTGGCATTATAACAAAAAGAAAAAAGCTGTCCAAATGGACAGCTTATATTTTATCGGGAAAACCGGATTTGAACCTGCGACCTCTACGTCCCGAACGTAGCGCTCTACCAAACTGAGCTATTTCCCGTAAAAAAAGACCCACCATTCGGTGAGCCTTTCGTCTTGGAGCGGAAGACGGGATTCGAACCCGCGACCCCCACCATGGCAAGGTGATGTTCTACCACTGAACTACTTCCGCAACAACAGTTATTATTATAACAAATCTATTTTGCATTGCAATACTTTTCCAAGAAAAGTTTGTTTTATATTTAAAAGATCTGAGCACAAAAAAAGACTCACATTCCGTGAGTCTTTCATCTGGAGCGGAAGACGGGATTCGAACCCGCGACCCCCACCATGGCAAGGTGATGTTCTACCACTGAACTACTTCCGCGACAACAAATATAATTATAGCAAAACCGTCCTGCTTTGCAATACTTTTTTCGAAAAAATTTACTTTTTCGTATTTCAAGCATAAAAAAACCACGAAATTCAAACTCGAATTTCGTGGTTTTCAACAATAGTGCCTATTTATTATTAAGTTCATGAGTAGATATATCATAAGGTGATCGCAAAATCATATCCTTTACCATCTTTTTACAATCGTTCACTGACATTTTATCTGTATGATTCAGCCAAAAGAAAAATGAACCTAGAAACGCATAAGAGTAAACATTAGCAAGAGTATCTATTTCAAACTTTTTCCATCCAATCGGCTTAGTTGGTCATAAATCTGGAAGAAACGGATGAGCAGTCGCTTAATCACTGCAGCTGTTAGCTCAAGCATTTTAGCTTTGAAAGCTGGATCTCCGTTTTTAGAAATAAGTACCGTTATTACCTCTTTTTTACTAGATGTAAAAGCAATTAGGTTAGAAAGATTATTATCTATTCTATTACTGATTTCTTTCTTATTAGGCCCGTATTTGAGAGAAAGCCATCCTTTACTGTCAGCATATAATGCAGTGCTAAATTGCTTTATCAGCTCAGTTTCAAGATCTTTTAGTACCTGGCTTTTATCTCGATAATATTTATAGTAACTTGCAGCTGATACTTCTGCCTCATTAATAATATCCTTATCCTTGATTTGATAAAGCGGCTTTTGTTTGATAACAGAAATTAATCCCCCTTGAATTCGATTCTTCGTACTAACTATTCTTATATCCATGTACTCACCTCAATTAATAATTAAACTATAAAAGCATTTACAACTTGTAGTATTCTGCTAGGTCATAAATATAGTGCTAACATAATATACACTTTATCTATAAAGTTAACACATGATCTTATAAATAATATAAGATTACGTCATTTACTCAAATTCGCCATTATTTCCGTTAGGTCTAAAAATTTTATATTAATTCTGATAGCCTACT
The DNA here is from genome assembly GCF_001436305.1 of Lactobacillus ultunensis DSM 16047. GTDB lineage: Bacteria > Bacillota > Bacilli > Lactobacillales > Lactobacillaceae > Lactobacillus > Lactobacillus ultunensis. The sequence continues at coordinate 56,120 of NZ_AZFO01000003.1, forward strand.
TAGAGGGAGGTTATCAGAGCTAAATCTAGTTTAAGTTTTATACATCAACATCAGCATTAGATTTATCAAATTGCTATTGTTTATGTCCATACACCTCTTGGACTGTAAACAATATATTGATCAAGTTTTAATTAATTCAACTAATAAAAAGATTTTTGAATCCTATAATCACTCTTATGATAGACACAGTCTCAAGACCTATTAAAAATTCTTAATAGTACTGAATTGCTTAGTTTCGAATTAATATTGATAGTTAGTCCCTATTCCTGATATTACAAAAACTATCACCTTACAACCTTGACACATCAATAAATCTAATCTAGCTTTGATAGTCACCTAAAATAATTAGAAGGCTGAACACACATACTCCCTTACTAATTATTAAAGAATAAATATATATATTTTCCAGATGATTCAATAAATGAATCATCTTCTTTTTCTGCAACCAAAAATCTCTTATTTGTACAAATCAACTACAAATAAGAGATTTTTTATTTATCTAATTTTTACTAAACTATTTTTAATTGGTGTAATTTTGGTGTATACACTTATCAATTACAAATAATTCAAAGACCAAAAACAGATTTATACTCTACTTTCAAAATATTTGAGAAACCTGATATTAGTCCTTCTTATTTTTCTTAGCTAAGTCAGCCTTAACTTCTGCATCAACGCTTTCAACCTTTTCAGGACGCATTGTTGGGAAGAGTAAAACATCACGAATAGCTGGAGCATCAGTCAAAAGCATTACCAAACGGTCAATACCGATACCCAAACCACCTGTAGGTGGCATACCGTATTCCATAGCACGAAGGTAATCTTCATCAATCATATCAGCTTCATCGTTACCTGCTTCACGTTCTTCCATTTGAGCTTCGAAACGAGCACGTTGATCATCAGGATCGTTCAATTCTGAGAAGGCGTTACCGTATTCTTCACCCATAATATAAATTTCAAAACGATCAGTAAATCTTGGATCATCAGCATTCTTCTTAGCAAGTGGTGAAATTTCTACTGGGTGACCGTAAACAAATGTTGGATCAACAATAGTTTCTTCACAGTACTTTTCAAAGAAGGCATTAATAATGTGACCAACCTTCCAGAATTTTTCAACGTGAATATCGTGGTCTTCAGCAATCTTAGTTGCTTCTTCAAGAGTCATTGGCTTCCAGAAGTCAACGCCAGTCTTTTCCTTAATTAAGTCAACCATGTGTACGCGACGGAATGGCTTGCCTAAGTCGATATTTTGACCTTGGTAAGTAATCTTACCATCTGGTGAAACAACCTTAGCAGCAGCACGAATAATACCTTCTGCTTCGTCCATAACATCGTGGAAGTCCCAGTAAGCTGCGTAACTTTCAAGCTCAGTAAATTCTGGGTTGTGGTGAGTGTCCAAACCTTCATTTCTAAATACACGACCGATTTCGTAGACACGTTCCATATCACCAACAATCAAACGCTTCAATGGAAGTTCCAAAGCAATTCTCATGTAAAGGTCAATATCCAAAGCATTGTGGTGAGTAATAAATGGACGAGCTTCAGCACCACCTGGAATATTGTGAAGTACTGGAGTTTCAACTTCCAAGAAGTCTTGACCATTTAAGTAGTCACGAATGGCTTGAATAATTTGAGTACGGTGAACAAAACGCATGTAGCTGTCACGATTAGTGATCAAGTCAAGGTAACGTTGACGATAAATTGCTTCAACGTCCTTCAAACCGTGATACTTATCTGGCAAAGGACGAAGAGCCTTTGACAAGAAGGTGACATGAAGTGCTCTAATAGTAAGCTCACCAGTATCGGTCTTCATTACTTCGCCTTCAATGCCTAAGAAGTCACCAATATCAGATTTCTTAAAAATCTTGTAGTTGTCTTCACCAACAATGTCTTTACGTACGTAAATTTGAATTTTACCAGTACGGTCGTAAAGGTCGGCAAAGCCTACCTTACCTTTACCACGTTTTGCAAGCATACGACCTGCAATCTTGGTCTTAGGCATATCTTCATTCAATTCATCTTTGTCTTCGTTGCCGTACTTCTTTTCCAAAGTACTTGCCAAATCTTGACGATCAAATTTTCTTTGACCAAATGGTTCAATTCCATTTTCACGCATTTCGTCCATCTTTTGGCGACGAACTCTTAATTGGTCGTTCATTTCATTCTTTGCCAATTTATCTTCCTCCATTATTTGTTCATTGTCGCGCGTCGTGCAGCACGAGCTTTTTCTCTTTTTTCATATTCATCAACAAAATTATCAAGCAAGTCATACACTTCTTGACGCGTCCAGACCTCATTTATTTTAGCACGAGTACGGGCCGAACGGGGAATTCCCTTCAAATAGTATGCAGCTTGTTGCCGAAATTCAGGAACAGCACGCTTTTCTCCATGAATTTTTACTAAAGCACGAAGCTGATGTTTGGCTGTTTCTACCTTCTCACGCACAGTTTGTGGTGGTAAAGTTTCACCAGTTTCTAAATAGTGCACCATATCCTTTAAAATCCATGGATTTCCCAATGCAGCTCTACCAACCATAACTGCTGTACAACCGATTTCATCCAAAGCTTTTTTGGCTAATTCTGGTGTTCTAATATCGCCATTGGCCACAAAAGGAATATTCAATGCTTGCGCCACATCATGCAAGACTTCCCAATCAGCCTTGCCTTGATACATTTGCTTACGAGTTCTACCATGCATTGCAATCATGCTGGCACCTGCTTCTTGAGCAGCCAATGCATTCTCCACTGCAAATATATGCTTGCGGTCCCAGCCAATTCTCATTTTAACAGAAACTGGCTTTTCTACATTTTGTACTACCGCATGAACCATCTGATAAATCTTATTTGAATCAAGCAGCCACTTTGAACCTGCATCAGTTTTAGTAACTTTAGGAACAGGACAACCCATATTAATATCGATAATATCGGCATCCGTGTGCTGATCAATATACTGAGCAGCTTGAAGCAATGTATCTTCAGTTCCACCAAAGATTTGAATACTCATTGGGTGTTCCCGAGGATCCACGTCCATCATGCTTAAAGTCTTCTTGTTTCGATAAATAATTCCATGATCTGAAATCATCTCGCAGACAACCAGCCCAGCTCCGAATTCCTTACATACAACGCGGAATGCTGAGTTTGAAACTCCCGCCATCGGCGCAACAACAACTCGGTTTGGAATGGTGATATCGCGAATTTTCCAGCTGTTATCCACCAAATCATCCTTTCAAAATACCCTATTATAATATCAAAAAAGCCCCGCTGGATAAAACCTTAGGGCTTTTTATTTTAATTAATAGTCTTTATCTTCTTTTTTCTTAGCCAAAATATCTTTTAATTCATCTTCAGTAAAATGATATTTATCACCGCAGAAATTGCAAGTAAGTTCTGCACCATGATCTTCATCAATCATTGCTTTTAATTGAGAACTCTTCAGCGTTTCTAAAATGCCAGCATATTTTTCTTTAGAACAATCACAACTAAATGCAACATCATCCTTTTCAAGAATCTTGCAATCTGTACCTAAAATCTTGCGAGCTAAATCTTCTGGAGTCATTCCATCCAAAAAAGCACTCGAAAGAACTGGTAAATCTTTGATTCGCTTAATTGTCTTTGTGATTAAGGCATCGCTAGCACCTGGTAAAGCCTGCAACATAAATCCACCAGCTTCACCGATTGTATTATTAGGATTTACAAACACAGATAAGCCCACCGCTGATGGAATTTGCTCTGACTTAGTCAAATAGTAGGCAAAATCTTCAGCAATTTCACCAGAAACAATAGGAACTTGACCAGTATAAGGCGTTTTCAATCCTAAGTCTTTAGTTACTTCCAACATCCCTTGACCAACAGCCTTTTTAACATCAATATGCCCGTTTTCTTTAGGTGGTAAAGCAATATGTGGATTTCTAACATAGCCTTTTGCCTTCAAATCTGCAGTCGCAGTAACAACTGTGGGACCAACTGGGCCATTTCCTAATAATCTAACAGTCAGTTCTTCTTTATCAGTAAGTTCCGCACCAGCAAGAAGCAATGAAGCTACCAAAGTACGTCCCAAAACAGCAGATGAAGCTGACCATAAATCATGACGTTTTTGTGCCTCACTCACTACATCTTTGGCTGTAATCGTTAATAAACGTAAATTTTTAGTTTTATCTATTGATTTTACTAAATAGTCACTCATTTTTATCCTTCTTCTCTAAAAAAATAGAGCCTGTATCAGGCCCCATTTTTATTTAGTTATCTTTGTGTTCATCATCTGCAGAAGAATCATTTGCGTCTTGATCCTTTTCTGGATTTTCTGCATTGTGTTCTTCAACTTCATGATTCTTTTCTGATGGAGTTTCCAAAGCATTCTTTTCTTGATCATCTAATGATTGATCAGAATCTTTCTTTTCTGCTTTTTCAACTTCACGCTTTTCTGCAGCAGCCTTAGCTTCTTCATAAGTTGAAGCCTTTGATTCACTTGGATATTCGTTTTCATCCTTTTCTGGCATCTTACCAGTCTTGTACAAGGACATGATTTGCTTTTCATCCAAAGTCTCATACTTAAGCAGAGCTTCAGCAATAATTCTGTGCTTTTCCTTGTTATCCTTAACGATTTCAAGGGCCTTAGCATGAGCTTCATCCAAGATCTTCTTAACAGCTTCATCAATCTTAGCAGAAGTTGCTTCACTGTATGGCTTAAAGCCGTATGGATTGGTTTCGCCTTCTTTTTCAAGTTCAACCATTCCTAATTCGTCAGTCATACCATAGTTAACAACCATGCTATGAGCAATTTGTGTAGCCTGTTCAAAGTCATTTGAAGCACCAGTTGACTTATCACCGATAGTTGCCTCTTCACCAGCACGACCACCCATCAGACCAACAATTTGTTCAAATAATTGTTTCTTAGTCAAAATGAATTGGTCATCCTTTGGCAACATGATGTTATAACCACCAGCACGACCACGTGGCACAATGGTTACCTTACGTACAGTTCTTGAGTCACTTAAAACTAAACCACAGATTGAGTGACCAGCTTCGTGGAAAGCAACTCTACGTCTTTCTGATTCTGCAATTAAGCGATCCTTCTTAGCAGGACCGGCGATAACTCGGTCTTCAGCTTCATCAATATCTGATGCCGTAATTTGAGTACCATTTCTACGAGCAGCCACCAAAGCAGCTTCATTCAAAACGTTAGCCAAATCAGCACCTACAAAGCCTGGAGTTTGACGAGCAACTTCCTTCAGGTCAACATCAGGAGCAAGTGGCTTGTTCTTAGCGTGAACCTTTAAAATAGCCTCACGACCACGAACATCTGGGCGACCAACTAAAACCTTACGGTCGAAACGACCTGGACGAAGCAAAGCTGGGTCCAATACATCTGAACGGTTAGTAGCTGCGATAACAATTACGCCTTCATCGCCTTCGAACCCATCCATTTCAACCAATAATTGGTTCAAAGTTTGCTCACGTTCATCGTTGCCACCGCCAGTACCGTTACCACGACGACGACCAATGGCATCAATTTCATCAATAAAGATAATACTTGGCGCGTTCTTCTTGGCGTTGTTGAACAAGTCACGTACACGACTTGCACCCACACCAACAAACATTTCAACGAAGTCTGAACCTGAGATTGAGTAAAATGGTACGTTAGCTTCACCAGCTACAGCACGAGCAAGTAAGGTTTTACCAGTACCAGGAGGACCCTCAAGCAAAACACCAGATGGGATTCTTGCGCCCAACTTAGTGTACTTCGATGGATCTTTCAAAAATTCAACAACTTCGACTAATTCTTGCTTTTCTTCTTCTTCACCGGCTACGTCAGAGAAACGAACCTTATTCTTAGAAGGATCTTCTGGCTTAACGTGTGAACGGCCAAAATTCATAATTCCGCCGCTGCCACCACGTCCTGCGCCACCTTGGTTCATCATCATCCAAAGCATGACAATAAACAAAACGGTTGGCACAAGCATGACAATGGTTGAAATCCAATTGCCAGATTGTGATTCTCCTTGAGTTGTCATCCGAGCATTACTCTTTTGTGCCAAGTTTTGCACGTTAGAAACGGTAGAATCATTTTGTAACATGGTGGTAGAGAAGCGTGATACTTTTCTACTTGAATTATTACTAAAGAAATCAAAACTATTATTTGATTGATTCTTTGTTGTTTGTGCAGTCTTGTAATCACCTGAAACGGTATATACGCCATTAGCAGGTTGAACACTAAAGTTTTTAACTTTGCCTTGGCGTAGATCTTTAACAAATTGGGAGTAGCTGATATTTTCAGAACTACCGCTATTGTTAGAGCCGCCTAGTGCCCAGTTGATTCCCCATAGGAGCAGAAGGAACACAACTATATAGAATAGGCCGTTAGAAAGCAGCCGATTCCGGTTATTCTTCATAAAAAACCTCCGCAAAGTCTTTAAGTTATACGTTTAAAATTCTATCACAAATTTCGATGTGACCACTAATATTTTCAACTATCTTTGTAGACTTTTAAAAAATCATATAGATAATAATGACACCCATTTTTACACCACTTTTGACTTTGATAAGTTTGTTCTACAAAAACAGGTTCATCATCTACATAAATAGTTAAACATAATGCTCTCAAGGACAATGGGATAGCATTTTCTGCAAACTTCTTTTTTGCTTTCACTCGTTGTCCGTTTTGTAAAAGCAATTTGTATCCCACCATTAAAGAACCAGCGCTAAAATTCACGTTTGTATTAAACCAAAAGTCACCGATTGCTTTTTGATTTTCCTTTCTTTTAGTAGTTAAAACCAATTTTCTTCCTTGAAAAATAAATTCCTGATCTACTTTAATTGTTTGCGGTTCAACTACCTTTGCCATATTTTTTCTAAACAGATAAAAATATCCTTGATATTTCTGTACATCAAAATTACCCAAATTCTGATTAACTCGCCGATGATATTTTTGCCAAATAGCCTTTTGCCAAAAAATGGTTGTTTCATCCGTTGTTAAATTAGCCAATTTTTCCTCAGAAATACGATAAGCTCGTCCTAAAAAAGGTTCTACTGTGCCAATTTCAGTCAATCTATCATCTACCATCTCAACTAATTTGTTCATTTTCTGACTAAAATTTAGAGCATTATGCAATAAAGCAGGATTCTCTTTTTTTAAAAGTGGCACCACATGATGACGCAAACGATTGCGCATTGTTTCGTCTTCTTCATTGGTAGAATCGATTATAAATGAAATTTCATGGGTTCGATCATAATCAAGCAGCTCTTGCTTGCTATAAGCTAACAAGGGTCTTAACAACTTAATTCCATGCATCTTCCCTATAGCTTGTAAACTATTCATTTCTTCAGGATTACCTGAACGGATAAACTTAAGCAAAATATTCTCTAACAAATCATCCCCGTGATGGGCTGTTAACAGATAATCTGCATTTTGTTCATTAGCCACCATAGTTAAGAAAGCATATCGTGCATGCCGCGCTGCAGCTTCAACACCCCTTTGAGGCTGCTGGGACTTTAACCATTTAGTAGAAAAAAATGGTATTTCTTTTTGACGACAATATTTTTTTAAAATTTCTGTTTCTTTCTCACTATCTACACGTAATTGATGATCGAAGTGAGCTGCAATGACTGCAAAATTACATTTCTTTTGCATCCCCCACAACATATCAAGCAAAGCCATCGAATCGGGCCCTGCACTTGAGGCAACTAGTAATTTCTTATCATTTAAATCTATCTGGTTTTCTTCAAAAAAATCTACAATTTTCATAAATTTTCCCTAGCAAAAAATGACCCATTACAGGTCATTTTCTAGTTTTCAGTTAAAGCTTGCTTTAATTTTTCAATTTCTTCTTTGGCATCTTTAGCTGTTTTATTCAATATTTGGTCAAAATTGGCCGGCTTAACATCAGAAAACTGATTATCATGATCTATTAATTCAGGATCATTTACTCGGCTAATCGACAAACTAAATCTACCTTTATTAACATGCAAAACCACTACTCGAACTTCTTGCCCAATTTTATATTGTCTTCTCTCTCTTGGCCAATTATTACCAAAATCACTATGATGTACCAAGCCTGAGTGTCTATTAGGCAAAGTAACAAAAATGCCTAAGTCAGTGATATTGTTGATTACTCCAGTAACTCGGTTACCAGCCTGATATTTTTTCATTAATTATTATCGTTTCCTTCGTGGACGTTATAAACTTTTTCATCAGTCTTTGAATAATAAAACTTATAACGAATTAACTTTGCAACGTAATTAGGATCTTTTAGATCTTGTTTTTTCGTTGATAATTCACGATCTTGATCCCTTATCGTGGCTAAAGTTTGCTTTTCGGCTTCAACTTGTTTATTAATTCGTCCAGTTTGAGAAATTTTCGCTGCAATTTGAATGCCTAATAAAACAAAAATAATCGCAAAAATAGCGATAATTCTGTTTAATCGTACACGATGCACTTCTTTTTCTCTCTTAGCCTGTTTACGTCTTAAACGGGCTCTTTGCTCTTCTGGACTCATCGAATTATAAATACGTGGACCATGACTCATTTTTTAAATCCCCTATTACTCTGTTAATAAATACAATTAAGTTAAGTATAACAGCGATTTAAATAAAAGTCATTATTAATCAACCAGCTCGTAAAGTTCGCTGGCTTCAGCTTTTTTAGTGGTTTCACGAATATTTAAAACCTTAGCTTTTATAATTCTAGCTCCGTAGCCAATCTCAATAATATCGTCAATTTTAACATCGTAACTAGATTTGACCACACGACCATTAACTTTGATTCGGCCTTGATCAGCCATTTCTTTAGCCACAGTTCTTCTTTTAACTAGTCTAGAAACCTTTAAAAACTTATCAATTCTCATATTTATCTCCTCAATCTTATCTCTGAACAATGTCACTTGCAGCTTGCAAGAATGTAGCTAATTCATTAAACAATACTCGATTTTTCATCTCATCGGGTATTTGTAACAAAACTACCATTCTCTTCTCTTGATTCATACTAATGCGAGCCTTCATATTCACATGCTCTAATGCTTTAAAAATATTAGGCCCTTCAAGTTCATGCGAAGCTGCATTATTAAATTCGACTTTGATCTTGTCACCATTTTTCAACACAGTCAATGCCTGGGCAAGATCAGCATCAATCTTTAATCCCGCAACAGCCAATAAATTTTCAACCGCTGCTGGATAATCACCAAAGCGGTCGATTAATTCATCTTCAATTTTATCTAATTCATCTTGATCAGTGACCGCTTTAATCTTTTTGTAAAATTCAATTTTTTCTTCCTGATCCGCAATATATGTATCTGGAATATATGCCTCAAGCTTAAGATCAATTTCCGCATTTGACTTTTTAATTGTCTTTTTGCCTTTGCGTTCTTTAATTGCATCACTTAACATTTGTGAATACAAATCATAACCGACGCTGTCAATAAAGCCATGCTGCTGAGCACCTAACATATTGCCAGCACCTCTAATTGATAAATCACGCATTGCAATTTTAAATCCTGATCCTAATTCAGTAAAGTCACGAATTGCATCTAACCGTTTTTCACCAACCTCAGTTAAGACCTTATTAGGCTGATAAAGGAAATAAGCATAAGCTAATCTTGCACTACGGCCAATTCGGCCACGCAATTGATAAAGCTGGCTTAAACCATAATGATCTGCATCCTCAATAATCATTGTATTAACGTTAGGCATATCAATCCCTGTTTCAATGATTGTCGTAGTAACTAAAATATCGAATTCACGGTTTAAAAAGCGATACAAAATATCCTCTAACTGATTTTGACTCATTCGTCCATGCGCACTTGCAATCCGAGCATTTGGAATAAGCTGCTGCAATTTTTCTACAGTTTCATCAATATCGCTAATTCGATTATACAAATAAAAGACCTGCCCACCACGTTGCATTTCTCTAAGGCAGGCATCCTTAACTACACTAGGGATTTGTTCCATAACATAAGTTTGAATAGGATATCTATTTTGTGGTGGAGTTTCCATTACAGATAAATCACGTACACCGACCATTGACATATGCAAGGTTCGTGGAATTGGAGTCGCAGTTAATGTTAAAACATCAATATTAGCTTTTAATTGCTTCAACTTTTCCTTATGTTTAACACCAAAACGCTGCTCTTCATCAACTATCAGCAACCCTAAGTCTTTAAAATGAACATCTTTAGATAAAAGACGGTGCGTACCAACAACCAAATCAATTTTGCCGTCTTCAAGTCCTTCAATAATCTCTTTAGATTCAGCTGGTGTTTGAAAACGCGACAACATAGCTGTATTTACTGGAAAGTCCTTAAAACGATCCTGAATAGTTTCATAGTGTTGTTGTGCCAAAATCGTAGTAGGTACTAAAAAAGCTACTTGTTTATTATCTTGAATTGCCTTAAAAGCTGCTCTTAAAGCAACTTCAGTTTTACCAAAACCAACATCCCCTACCAATAAGCGATCCATTGGCTTCGGTTTTTCCATATCTTCTTTAATTTCCTTAATCGACCGTAACTGGTCAGGTGTCTCCGGATATGGAAAGGCATCATCAAATTGCTTTTGTAAATCATCATCAGGTGAAAAAGCAAAACCTTTTTCTGATTCACGCTTAGCGTAAAGTTCGATTAAATCATCTGCAATATCTTCAACCTTAGACTGAACTTTCCGTTTAGTTTTAGCCCATTCGCTACCACCTAATTTATTAATATGAGGCGTTTTCCCTTCAGATGCCACATACTTTTGTACCAAACTCAATTGATCAGCTGGCACGAATAACTGATCACCATGCTGGTACGTAATTGTAATGTAGTCACGTTTAACACCATTGTTCTCTAGAGTCTTGATACCCTCAAAGCGTCCAATTCCGTGATTAACATGTACTACATAGTCGCCTGGTTTTAATTCGGTGTAATTACGCAATCTTTGCGCATTTTCCAGAGTTTTAATACGTTTCTTACGTTGAGGACGCTTATTAAAGAGTTCTCGTTCAGTTAAATAGACTAGATTAACGGTGGGTAAAGTAAAACCGCTAGTATATCCCCCAGCAACAATTTGTGTTTTTCCTTCAACAATTTCATCTTCGCCAACAATCGGTAAATTTAAACCGAAATCAACCATCGTTTGATCAATTTGACGAGCTCTTTTTTCATTATCAGCTTGCAAAACAACTGTTTGACCAGTCTTTTGATAAGATTCAATTTCTGATTTGATCAATGGCATTTGGCTAAAGAACTGTTCAGGCTCTCGAGTTTGCCAATTAAGCATTTGACCTAAACGCAAACGTCCCATGCTACGTTGAAATAATGAGAAGTAAATCCGATGATGTTTATCCTTAGAAAAGACTTTTGCAAAATCTAACCGTAAGCTTTGATGTGGCAACATTGCTCCCGTCTTTAATTCATCATTGATGAATGCGGTATTCTGCTTATCTACATCATCAATAGATTGTTTGATCAAAGGTAAATCATCTAATAAAATCTGACCATTTTTAGGTAAATACTCTAATAAACTGCTTGGATTTTCAATAAGATAATCAACTAAAAAAGCATAGTTCTTAGGCAGCCCACCATCTTCTAGATTATCTAGCGCTACTGTAAAGTGATCTTTAACAGCTTTATCTGGTGCAGGTGCGTCTTGCATGTCTTTTTTGATTTTATCTGCAGCTTGTAGAATAGCTTCTCTTGAGAATACTCGATCTTGTGCAGCCGCAACTTCTACATGATCAATTTCTTTCTGGCTACGTTGACTAGACAAATCAAATTCTTTAATAGTGTCAATTTCATCACCGAAGAATTCAATTCTAACCGGGTTTTCTCGGTCCAATGGATAAATATCTAAAATATCTCCACGAATAGCGAACTCGCCTGGACGAGCAACTAAAGCTTCTTTTTTGTATCCTGATTGAACCAGCCAATTATTTAATTCTGACAGCTCATATTCTTTTTCAGGGACAAAATCTCTACGAGCTTCTGCAAAAGCTTGAGGAGCAGATAGTTTATATTGCAATCCTTGGGGCGTTGTTACAATTATGCCAGGACGCCCACTCAATAAAAAATTGAGTGCCTGGATACGGCTACTCAATTCATCTGGCGAACTTACTGCTGTTTGAGTTGCAATCGTGGCATCAACTGGAAAATATTGCGCCGCATCATCATCTAAAATCGCATTTAGTTCACCATATAAGTTCTGTGCTTTGCTTTCGTTTTCTTCAAGTAAGATAAGCGGTGCCTTTAATTCAGAAACTATCTGTTTTAAAAGCAGACTAAAAGCACCGGCATTAGCGCTAGTGATTAGTGAGTTTTTTACTTGTTTTGTTTTTGCAATAAAATTGTTTAAATCTTTATCTTTATTAAGTATTTCTGTCAAACGCATTTTAATTATATTTATTCATCAAATATTGACTATCATGACCCGCAATGAAGTCATCGATAATCTTTACACTTGTATCAAATGCATCATCCATCAACTTTTGTTGTTCGTCATTAAACGGTGTTAATACCCAAGAAACAACTGTAGCATTTTTAGGGTGACGAATACCTATTTTCAAACGGTTAAATTTTTCCGTTCCTAAATCACGGATAATGCTTTTAATTCCATTATGACCGCCAGATTTACCATTAGCTCTGATCCTAATCTTGCCAATAGGCATGTCCATATCATCTTGAATAATTAAAACATCTTCAGGATCAACTTTAAAGAAATTAGCTACTTGGCTAACTGAACGACCTGACTCATTCATATAAGTTTGTGGTTCAAGCAAAATTACATCTTCCCCATTAACCTTTTGCTTGGTCCAATGTCCTTCAAATTTATCTTTATCTAATGACAATCCCTTTTCATTAAGGTAATGATCCATTGTCATAAAACCAGTATTGTGTTTAGTTTTATCGTACTTTTGACCTGGATTGCCTAGGCCCGCAATTATCTTCATTTATATATACCCCTCATTACAACATAATCCCTCATATCATAGCACAAACCCGAAATAATAATTTTATTAATGCTTACGATCATGGTATAATTTTCTTTGTTAAAATTATCACTAATAAAAAGGAGACTTATTGTTATGGCAAGAGATGAAAAACCTCGTAAAGTTATTTTAGTCGGCGACGGTGCTGTAGGTTCTACCTTTGCATTTTCAATGGTACAACAAGGTATTGCCGAAGAATTAGGTATTATCGATATCGCTAAGGAACACGTTGAAGGTGACGCAATCGACTTAGCTGATGCAACTCCTTGGACTTTCCCAAAGAACATTCATGCTGCTGATTACCCAGACTGCAAGGACGCAGACTTAGTTGTTATTACTGCTGGTGCTCCACAAAAGCCAGGTGAAACTCGTCTTGACCTTGTTAACAAGAACTTGAAGATCTTATCTTCAATTGTTGAACCAGTTGTTGAATCAGGCTTCCAAGGCATTTTCTTAGTAGTTGCTAACCCAGTTGATATTTTGACTCACGCAACTTGGAGAATGTCAGGCTTCCCTAAGGATCGTGTTATCGGTTCAGGTACTTCACTTGATACTGGTCGTCTTCAAAAAGTTATCGGTCAAATGGAAAACGTTGACCCACGTTCAGTTAACGCATACATGCTTGGTGAACACGGTGATACTGAATTCCCAGCATGGAGCTACAATAATGTTGGTGGCGTAAAGGTTAGCGACTGGGTTAAGGCTCATGGTATGGATGAATCTAAGCTTGAAGACATCCACCAAGAAGTTAAGGACATGGCTTACGACATCATCAACAAGAAGGGTGCTACTTTCTACGGTATCGGTACTGCTTCAGCAATGATTGCTAAGGCTATCTTGAACGATGAACACCGTGTACTTCCACTTTCAGTACCAATGGATGGTCAATATGGTTTACACGATCTTCACATCGGTACTCCAGCAGTTGTTGGCCGTAAGGGTCTTGAACAAATCATCGAAATGCCATTAAGCGACAAGGAACAAGAATTGATGAACGCTTCTGCAGACCAATTGAAGAAGGTTATGGACAAGGCCTTCAAGGAAACTGGCGTTAAGGTTCGTCAATAGTTCCAATAAGTTTTTAACGCTTATTATCAAAAGCATCCCTTCAATTAAGAAGAGATGCTTTTTTATTTGACTAACTATTGTTAAAATATATTTGACAATATTAGCAGGTCTTTAATTAATATTTAATTAACTCATCGATTATGCTATAATTACTTGTAACATTTTCACTTTGGAGGCGAACTCATGCTTATTAAATCTTTGGTCATTAAGAAAGATTACTTAACTACAGTTAATGAAAAAGCCACACTAGCAGAAGCATTAAAAGTTCTAGAAGATTCAGGATATAGATGTGTACCTATCGTAGACGACACCGGCACAATTTTCCGTGGTAACATTTATAAGATGCACATCTATCGTCATAAGTCACAAGGTGGCGATATGAATTTACCAGTAACTTATTTGCTTAAGAACGCTACTAAGACGATTAAGGTTAACTCACCATTCTTTAAAGTATTCTTCAACATTAAGGACTTGCCATACATCGCTGTTCTTGATGAAGAGAATCATTTTTATGGTATTCTTACTCACTCAAGATTGCTTGATATGTTGTCCGATGCTTGGGATATCAAGAACGGTTCTTACGTCTTAACTGTCTTATCTGATAACGCACGTGGTAATTTAATTAAAATGTCAAAAATTGTTTCTAAACACACTAACATGTCCAGTGTTATGACACTTGATGCTGCAGCTGGTGAACTTGAAGGCGACTTTGTAAGAAGAACCCTCTTTACTTTACCTGCTGGTGTATCCGAAATTACTATGAAGACAATTGTTGATAAACTTCAACGAAAGGGCTTTGTTGTTTCTGAAATCGAAGACTTGCAAGCTGGAATGACCATCATGAGTGATGAAAATCCAGGTGTTTTTATTGAACGTCCAGAAAAAGATTAGCAATTAATATTAAAAGCTTCTAGGCATTACCTTAATGATACTGCCTAGAAGCTTTTTTCTTTTATTTTACTAAACCTAAAAATTGTAATGGTGATCTAGTTAAATATCCTGCAATATAACGTCGCATATCCGCAGGGGAAAGTTCATCATTATAACTAATCAACCGTAATACAATATTAATAACGTCTCTATCAAAGATATCTAAAACCATGTCTGGTGGAATAGCCTGCTCATTTTCTAAAATTGCTTGATAATTTGGTTGCATCTTTTTCATTCGTTTAGCGAATTCTTGATTGGCCGCTTTAACCATCTTGTTAATGAAACGAATGTCTCCATTATCTGAGGTTAAAATTTCCAATTTATTTTTATTCCTCAAAAAGAAGTCAATCGAATGTTTAGAAATATTCTCTGCTATCTTAACTAATTCCCACTGAGTTAAAGCGTGATCAATAGTTCCATTAACTGTATCACTATCTTTACGTAATGCTTCATTAAATTCTGTCAAAAGATCAGTCTCTATTGCCAACAATAAATCTTGCGTATCCTTATAATATTGATAAAAAGTACGTGAACTAATTCCAGACGTTAAAATAACATCCTTAACCTTAATCGTACTAAAAGGCTGATTTTGTATACATTTTAACAACGCATTTTTAAGATTAAGTTGCGTTGTTTGAGTTCTAATATCCAATATCGCATCCCCTTTATTTAAGAAAAAATAGTAAAAAATTTTTTTACTAAATAAATCTTGCTTTTCACTTCTTACCATACTGTGTAAGTTCGTCCTATTTTACCATAAACAATATTATAATAGGTGCATAAAAATTAAAATTAAAGGAAGATAAAATAATTATGAATTCAATCTCTTATGCCCCAAATAATAACACTCCTCCAGACGAACTAGAATTAACATCTTCGTTTTCTAATTTAGATTATCAAAAAGAAAACGTCAATTTAGCTTGTCTAAAAGATTTCAGTGATTTAGTTTTGAATGAGAAAATCCTTCATCCATTTGACGCTTTAAAGCATTTAGATCATCTTTATCTAAATTTTATTGCTAATAGTGAACATGAATTAGCTGAAGTTTTAATCTTTGATCAAGATAAAAAGCAAGACGCATTCAACTATCTATTAGAATTAACCAAAAATTACTTACATAAAAATGGGGTTAATGAAAATCCAGAATTAATTTATAATAATTGGATCTTCTTGATAAGCCTAAGCTTGCCTTTAATCAGTAAAGCAATTCCATTTAAGCGAGATATTTTAGATGCTCAACTTCGTTCATTTTTAGAAAACTCATTACGATAAAAAAGAAAGCCATGTAAAATTTAATCACTGGCTTTCTTTTTTTATTTATTTTTCATAGTAAACGCGTGGTAAACGATCACCTAACAAACAAGCGACTTCATAGTGAATCGTATCAACATAATCAGCTGCTGCCTTAATATTATTAGGATCAGCTGGATTGTTAGAAATAATTACCACTTTAGTACCTACTGGCATCTTTTCAGGTAATTTTACCATAAATTGATCCATACAAATACGACCAACAATTGGACAATACTTGTCACCAACTTTTACTTTAAAACCTTGAAATTTTCTAATCCAACCATCTGCATATCCCACTGGAACAGTGCCAATAATTGTATCTTTGTCAGCAACAAAAGTTGAGCCATAGCCTACACCATCCCCCTTATGGATAGTTTTAACATGGGTCAATTCGCTCTCAAATGATAAAGCAGGTTCAAGCTTAAATGCCGGATTTAAATCAGGTGAATCTGGATTAGAAGACGGATTCAAGCCATAGATACCTATACCGAAACGAACTAAATCGCTCTTAATACCTTCGTGAAAAATACTTGCTGCAGTATTATCTACATGAATCCACTTTGGTTTTACTGTAAGCAAACTCTTCATGTGATTGAATTTTTCACATTGATGTTTAAAGTAAGTTTCATCAGCACTATCAGCAGAAGCAAAGTGAGCAAACATACCTTCAACGAAGAAATGATCATTGTTTTCCAAGAATTTATTAGCAGCAATGAAATCCTCATCTTCACTAAAACCAATTCGACCCATCCCGGAATCAATACCTAAATGAATCTTCAATTGTAAATTTTCTTTTGCTAGATATTTTTCAGCTTCTTTAAGCCATTCCAAATTAGGTACGGTTAATGAAACATCATTAACTGCAGCAATAGGTGCATATTCAGGAGAAACTACGCCCAAAACTAAAATTGGTTTAACTATATCTGCACGACGCAATTGTAATGCCTCATCCAAAATAGCAACACAAAAGCCTGCAGCTCCAACTTCAGTAGCTACTTTAGCGACTTCTACTGCACCATGACCATATGCATTAGCCTTAACAACTGCTAACATCTTTTGGCCTGGAGCAAGATGCTTAATTTCATTTTCAAGATTTCTTCTAATTGCACCCAAATTTACTTTTACTACAGCTGGGCGATGATAGCCTGGAACCATTTTTTACTTTTCCTCCAAAACTACAAATGTAATAATTTCATGATTATCATGTGTGATGCTTGGGAAAATATTGCCATCAAACTTAGTTGATGTCATCACAGGATGACCTAAATCATCCCATAAGGTTTCCACATCTTGGAAACCAATATATTTGCCTAGACCTGTTCCCATGGCTTTAGAAAAAGATTCCTTTAATGAGAAACGACCACCAAGATATTCAACTTTCCTTTTTCCCTTCATCTTTTGGTATTGGGCAATTTCTTTTGGGGTTAACACTCTTTTTGCAAAAGTATCTCCCCTATCAACAATCTTTTTAACTCGTTCAACTTCAACTGAGTCAATTCCTACGCCTTTAATCATAATTTTCACCTCACACAATGATCCCATTATAATACAAAAAAGAAGTTGCAAAAATCACAACTTCTTTTTTAGGATAAAAATTTAATCTTTTTTATTTTTGATAATAAATTCATGTCCATTGCCATGACCGCGTTTACCACGATTACCATTATGACGGTAATTATGATTATTACGAGGGCGATGGTAATTGCCACGGCCATGGTTATTACGCCCTCTACCACGACCGCCACGATGATGACGTCCGTCACCCTTATACGGCAATGGCTTCTCTGGTGTAATTTTCACTTTCACATCAGTAGAATCCTTGGATAAATTCTTCAAGAAAGCAGCTACTAAATCAAGAGCTGAATAGTTATCAAGCAATTCACTAGCATCTTGTGTATATTTACCTAAATCGCCATTCATCAAATCTTCAATCTCTGATTTAGCCTGTTTTAATTGACCGCGAAGAGCTTGATCGTCTGTTGGTGGACGAAGTGGTGACATCTTCTTCTTGGTAAGTTGCTCAATCGTTCTCATATAGCCAATTTCATTTGGCGTAACGAAGGTTACTGAGATACCATTTTGTCCTGCACGGCCAGTTCTACCAATACGGTGAACATAAGAATCAGGATCTTGTGGAATATCGTAATTATAAACGTGAGTAACGCCTGAAATATCAAGACCACGAGCAGCAACATCTGTAGCTACTAAAATATCAAGTTTTCCTTCACGGAATCGCTTTAATACAGTCATTCTACGTGCTTGAGACAAGTCTCCGTGAATTCCTGCTGCATTATAGCCACGTGCCTGTAAGCCGCGTGTTAGCTCGTCTACACGACGTTTAGTACGACCAAAGACCAAAGCCAAGTCTGGACCTTGAACATCAATTAAACGACACATAATGTCGAATTTTTCTGATTCCTTTGCTCGTACAAAATATTGATCAATTAAATCTGCAGTTAATTCTTTAGCTTTAATTTGAACAATCTCAGGATTATTCATAAACTTTTCGCCAATTCGTAAAATTGGCTTAGGCATAGTGGCACTAAATAACAAAGTTTGCTTACGATTCTTAGCATACTTCAAGATGCTTTCAATATCTTGAATAAAGCCCATATCAAGCATTTCATCTGCTTCGTCTAGTACAACAGTTTTAACTTTATCTAAATCGATTGTGCCCCGTTTTAAGTGGTCTAGCAAACGACCTGGAGTACCTACCAAGATTGAAGGTACATGATGCTTTAATGAGCGAATCTGACGACCAATGTCAGCTCCACCATATACTACTTGTACATGAGCACGTTCATCACGACCTAAACGAAACAGCTCTTCTTGTGTTTGAATAGCTAATTCACGTGTTGGTTCAATAATAATTGCTTGAATTGCTTTTTCTTTTTTATCGATTGTTTGCAAAATTGGTAGGCCAAAAGCAGCGGTTTTCCCTGTCCCTGTTTGAGCTTGACCAATTACATCCTTCCCTGCTAAAGCGAGAGGAATAGTTTGTTCTTGGATTGGAGTTGCTTCTTCAAATCCTGAGCGTTTAATTGCCTTAAGAAGCGCGTCATTTAATCCTAATTCTGAAAATTTCAAAAAAGTTATTCTCCTATCTTAGTCGGGCTAAGACATTTTCAAGGTACATTCCGTGTGAACCCTTAAGCACTACAATGTCGTCCGACTTAATATCATTTTTAAGATCATCAATCATTCGATCCATTTGATCTTTAGTATAGTAATGCAAATGTTCTGGCTTATACTTGTCTTGCAATGCATCGTACAGGTTCTTCATTTCTGAACCGTATAAATATACTTCATTAATGATCTGTGGATCTAAGGTATCACTCAAGCCAGCATGCAATGCAGGAGAATTCTTGCCTAATTCCAGCATATCGCCTAATACGGCAATTCTGCGTCCACCATCTTTAACTTCAACTTGACCAAAACTAGTGACAACAGCTCTAACAGCAGTTGGATTAGAGTTATAAACATCACTCATAATAGCTTCACCAGCATCGCCTTTTTCCCATTCCATTCGGTTAGCGGTTGGCTTAAAGTTGGATAATGATGAAGCAATTTCTTCATCGCTCTCACCGAAGTGACGACCAACACTAATAGCAGCCATAGCATTGGAAACATTGTGCTTACCGATCATTGGAATTGAAAACTTTTGTTCTGAATCATTAATAGTAAATGTTGCATGATGCATGTAGCTCTTAAAACCAGTAGCATGAACTGTATCTTCATCTCTAAAGCCAAAAGTAGCCTTCGCTTGATCTAGCTTTTTAGCACGTTCTTGCAACAATGGTTCATCACCGTTATAGATAAATTCACCATCTTCACGTAAGAAGTCAGTAATCTCCATTTTGGCATCGGCAATCTTATCACGAGTACCAAAGAATTCGATATGAGCTTCTCCAATCATTGTAATTACTGCTACATCAGGATGAGTTAATTCACTTAAGTGATGTAATTGACCTGGTCTATCCATTCCCATTTCAAGAACCAAAATTTCAGTATTTGGCTTCATTTCAAGAATGGTCATTGGCACACCAATTTCATTATTAAAGTTAGCTTGAGTCTTATGAACATTAAAACGTTTTGATAAAACTGCGGCAACCATATCTTTAGTAGTAGTCTTACCATTTGAACCAGTAATACCAACTACAGTTGGATTAACCTTACGCAAGTAATACCGTGCTAAATCTTGCATTGCACTGAGAGGATCATCCACTTCAATTACTGCAATATTTTCCGGTTTATTAGGATGACCTTTCTTCCATAATGTAGCAGAAGCACCATTACTGATAGCACCAGCTACGAAATCATGTCCATCACGTTCACCTTCAAGTGGTACAAATAAACCACCATTTGTGATCTTTCTGGAGTCAAAGGCAACAGAAGTAATAACTGTTTGATCGTCACCTTCACAAGTAGTATTTAAAGCCTTGGCTATTTCCGCCATTTGCATTTTCATTGAATATTTACTCCCATAAAAACAATTTTATACAGACATCATTATACTGTCTTTCAAGCATTCTGCCAAATGATCTCTAACGAAAAAAGCAGCCCCCAATGGGACTGCTTCCACCAGATAAAGGTTTACTTCTTCAAGCCGTACTTCTTGTTGAACTTTTCGATTCGACCATCTGCTTGAGCAAACTTTTGCTTGCCAGTGTAGAATGGGTGTGAATCTGATGAAACTTCAACACGTACTAATGGGTAAGTATTACCTTCGTAGTCGATAGTTTCTGATGGCTTCAAAGTTGAGCCAGCTAAGAACTTAGCACCAGTTGCTGAGTCCATGAAAACTACTTTTTGATAATCTGGATGAATACCTTGTTTCATAATTTATTACTCCTTTGCCATGACCGTATTACAGATCATAGATTAATCGATTAACGTAAACTAGAATACCATCTTCAAGTTATTAATTCAAGATATTTTTTTAATTCTGGTTACGTCATATAAGTACGATTGAAAGTCACCATGAACCTCGGCTACGTTATCATTAGAGCCGTTAAATTGATATGGTTCACGTAGACCATAATTCTGTAAAACTTGTCCACTAATCTTTTGATCGTTTACTTGATAGACGCTATTAACATTTATATGAGAGAGGGAAAGGAATTGATCAAGCGTCTCATTAGGGCGACCAAGCTTACGATAAAAACCGACAATTTGTCTGTTTTCATTGTTTACCGCCCAAGAATAAGTATTAGTAGAACGATCAAATGGCAAAAGTTGAGTAAATTCACCATTTACAAGTAAATCTCGATTTTCTTTATACCAGGTTATGTTTTCTTTTATTTTCTCTTTTTCTTCCTTTGTAAGCTTGTTCAAATCCAGCTCATAACTTAAAGGGCCGAAATCGGCTACATCATGACGAAAATGCAAGCTAGTAACCCGCTTCACCTGATCATTTGGAACAGCTGAAACGTGATTACTGAAGGTAGATAAAGGATAAGCCAGCATAGTCCCCGACATAATATCAAGTCGCTCACAGGCATCGCTATCATCGCTAGGCCAAATTTGAGGACTATAATACAAAATGCCAAGATCAAATCGACCACCACCACTGGCACAGCCTTCAATTAAAAGATTAGGGAAAGAAGTTAGCAATTTATTGTAAAGACTGTAAACGCCAGCGATGTACCTATGGAAAAACTCGCCTTGCGGACGATTTATTTCCTTCAAATATGGAGAATAAGCTTCCGTAATATTACGGTTCATGTCCCATTTAAGATAATCAACATGAGCCGAGGCAATAATCTTTGCCATTTGTTCAAAAATATTTTGAACAACATCAGGATTAGCAAAGTCTAAGACATACTGTCCACGTCCAATACCAATGCGAGAATAAGGATGATGCACAACCCATTCAGGATGCTCATTAAAAAGTTCTGTATCCGGTGAAACCATTTCTGGCTCAAACCATAATCCAAATTGCATCCCTAATTTATGAATCTGCTTGCTGAAATGATCTAATCCTCGAGGGAATTTCTTACTGTCTACTGTCCAGTTTCCTAAGGAACTACGATCATCATCACGGTGACCAAACCAACCATCATCGAGGACAAAGGCTTCTATTCCAAGTTCTTTAGCTTGTTTGGCCAAATTAAGCAATTTTTCTTCATTAAAATCAAAATAGGTTGCTTCCCAATTGTTGATGACAATTGGGCGTTTTTCTTTTTGCCATTTCGATGCAATTACATGGTTTCGTACAAAAGCATGTGTTGCATTCATTAATCCATTGTAGCCATGGGAGGTGTAGAAAAGCGCTGCTTCCGGTGTTGTGAAAGTTGCACCGGGATCTAATTGCCAAGTAAAAGTAGCAGGATTAATTCCAGTCATTAACCGAGCTGTATCCCACTCATCTACTTCTACTTGATCAATAAAGTTACCTGAGTAAATCAAGTTGCTGGCATAAATTTCACCAGAATTATTGGTTATATTTTTATCGACTAAAGCTACAAAAGGATTTTCTTGATGGCTGCTGGCTCCACGTAAAGATTCTATTTTAGTAATGCCTTGTGTTAATGGTCTCTTCTTAACGTGACGTTCCTTCAACCATGCACCAGAAAGCTGCAAAAAGTCATAATCTGCTTTTGGTAAATCCAAACAAAGACTTTGCAAATTATCTATATGAACTTGCTTATTACCAATATTTTTTAAAATGCTCTTTCTTACGATTGAACTTTCTTGATCAAAAATAGTGTAAACAAGCTGCAACTGCAATTGATGATCTTGATCTTCCAGAGTAATACAAAGATTTTCACTATCATCACCGTAAGCGGCTGGATAGTTGCCTCTTTTTTTACCCTTAGTAATTTCATATCCTTTATATTGGAAATCTGGATATAGGACTTCATCATTTCTACTTATGTTTATTGCACCTTCACGATAATCTGAAGTCCCATATGTTGGATATTCTTGCATTCTATCGGCCAATGTGAACCCTGGAATATCTTTTGAATATTTAACGGTTCCCGAAGCCTTACTATCATGTTTTGTAATATATTTCAGATCAAATTTAGTTAATGTTCCTAAATCTTTTCCAAAATACAAGTGACCTAATTGCCCATTTTGCATTACATAAAAGAGGTACGCGATTTTCTCATTATGCAAATAAAAGTATTGATCATCAATTACGCTGATCATCTTACCACCCTAATTCATTGCCAATTGATCAAGATATTGTAATTTCTTTTTCATTCCACGATTGTAGAAAAATTTGTAAACAAGTGCTGCTAAGAAGAAATAAGTCTGACTCCTTACAGTGTGCAATTTAGTTTTTTCTGAATAAACTAATTCATTCTGCTTGAAAGCAAAGGTTTGCACAATATCATTGCCATTAGGTTGATGAGTAACCATTTGGAAAATCTTATTAGGCACAATTTTAGTAATTTTCATTGTCGTTACAGAATCCAAATTTTGCAACTTAGTTTGTAAAGTCGTTTTAATTTCATCACCTACATGTAAGCTTTTAATACTGCTATCATGCATGGAGAAGTACTTTAATTGCTCATTCAATAAAGTTTGAAACAACTTCTCTTTAGAAGCTTGATATTTATACTTGTAAGTTAAAGTGTCAGGACTCATTTTTACCTACTCCTTTATTTTTCAGTAGTAGCCTTAGCCATTTCAGCTTGTTCATCTTTTACATATGATTTATCCAAAACCATCATGAATGGAATGAAGATTAAAGTCATAATGATCATATCAACGACCTGCAAAATACCACCGGCAATTGATCCTGTTCCGAGCCAACCAGCGATGAAGATAGGTGTTGACCATACAACAGTCGCACCAGTTGGTCTTGGAACAATACCACTAGCAATTGCAAGATATGAAACCAAAGTTGATGCCATTGGAGCTAAAATCCATGGAATAAAGATAACTGGGTTCAAAACAACAGGCAAACCATAAGTCATTGGTTCTGAAACGTTGAAGATTGATGGAACCAAAACCGTTCTCATCGTGGTTTTCATTCGAGCACTCTTAGCAAGCATGAAACCAAATACAATGGCTACACCAAGTTGTAAGCCTTGCATAACGAACACACCCATGAAAGTAGTGTTAATAATGTGAGGTAAGTGTGCAGCACCTGCACGGTATGCGTTATAGTTTTGTAAAGCTAATGAATCCATGATTGGTTGAATAATTGAATCGACCAATAAAGTACCATGAATACCAAACCACCAGAACAATTGCATAAAGAATACTGATAACAATACGGCTGGTAAAGTATCACCCAAGCCCATTAATGGCTGTTGCAATACTTTGTAAATAAAGTCGATTGCGTCTTGGTATGGTGTATAAGTAAATGCAAAACGAATGCAGTTGAACAAGAATAGTGGAACAGCACCAGGAATGATAGCTACAAATGATTGACCAATCATTGGTGGAACTGAATCAGGCAATTTAATTGTGATGTGAGCTCTACTAATACGGCAGTAAATCTCACAAGAAACAATACCTGTAATGATTGCGACAAACATACCTTGTGCACCCAATTGATTAATTGGGAAGAAAGCACCAGCAACCTTGTCATTACCTACAGAGGTAAGCATCAAGAAGCAGGATAATGAAACCGCACCTGCAAAGACTTTAGGTTGCTTGTACTTGCCCGCTAATTGATAAACCACACCAAAGGCAATAAACATCGCAGAAATATTCATTGTTGCATTACCAACTGGGGCAAAGAAATTAGTAAAGAAATCTAATACTCCCTTTGGTAGAAATTGCGCAAAGCCAAATGTTTGCGGCAAGTTTTGCAAAATAACCATGATGGCACCAAACATTGTTGCTGGAAAAGCAACCATCATACCATCACGAAGACTAGTTAAATATTTATTTTTCCCTAGGACGCTAGCAACTGGAACCAGTTTTTTCTGCATCCAATCTAGAAACTTCTTCATTGTTTTCTCCTCTACGAATCATTATGTATCCGTTTACAATTATTACTATAGATGTTTAGTAAATGTTTACACAAGAGAAAAATAAAAAAAGTTTTATTTTTTTGTGACAGAGTCTCTAATATTCAATTTACTATGGCATGTAATTGTAAGACTCATCTTATTTTCTTCAGCAATCATATCCTTAGCTACACGCACAGCAGTTTTACCCATTTCAGCAGAGTCCATATAAACGCTTGATAAAGTGGGTGTAAGGTAACGATTAATTTCTACATCATCAAAGCTAACTACAGAAATATCATCAGGAATAGAAATACCATGATTGCTAAAAGCTTTATAAACACCTAATGCCATTGGGTCACTACCTACTACCACGGCTGTAGGGCGTTCTTTTAATTGTAGTAATTTTTCGCCAGATTCTAACCCTTCTTGAGTTCCCCATGAACTAATGAAAGTATGACTATATTGACCTAGATCATGAATTTTCATCCAATTAAGATAGGTTTCTTCTCGTTCATCTGTATTTCTATAAACAGTTTTGCCTTCCATATTAACCATGCTAGAACGACCACCAATATAAGCTATATTGCGATGACCCAACTTATACAAATAATCTAAGATTTCATTTGTCTTATTCAAGAAATCATTAGAAATATAATTGCAGCCAAGTTCTTCTTTAGTAGGCGTTGCATCAACCAAAATTACATTTTTATTTAAAGAATGAATCCGCTTAATTGCATCTGGTGTCATTTGCCCTTCAACAATAATCGCACCATACTTAGCAATTTGATCCCAATCTTTATCTTGATCATGCATGATAAAAATAGTTTCTGTCCGTAAGCGCCATTTAGCTGCTTCTTCATCAATTCCCTGGTGAATATTTCTAAAATAAGGATCAGTTAATTCTGTCTGAGAAGTATGTCTCAAAATTAAACCAATCGACATATCATCACCCGCACTTTTGGGACCCGGTTTACTTTTGCTTTTCGAATAATGCACCCTATTAGCTATTTCAATTACTCGTTTACGTGTATTTTTATTGATACTAAACGACGTGTCGTTATTCAAAATCCTCGATACACTAGCTGGGGAGACTCCAGCCATTTTTGCAATATCTCTAATACTTGCCATCTTTTTTCTCCTATCTGTTTAGTGTTTACATTTTCATTATAAAGAAAAGGATAGCTCAGAACACTTAAAGTACTTCTGAACCATCCTAATGTTTAACAATTTGATTTACTTACAAATTACGGCAAAAGCTTCATATGGTTTAAGTGTAATTTGAACTAAATTAGATCTCTTTCCATAATTTGTTATCAAAACCTGTTTAATCTTCTCTACAGAATCAAATTTCTGTTCTTTACCTGACAGATTGGCTACTACTAACCACTTCTCGTCATTCAGAATACGGTAATATGCCAAAACTGCATTCCCAGTCTTACGTACCAACTTAAAATCACCGTTGACAACAATCTCATTTTCATGACGCAGTTTAATCAATTTTTGGTAAGCATAAAAAATTGAATCTGGATCAGCCAATGCCTTTTCTACATTAATATCTACATAATTGGGATTAGTTGCTAACCATGGCTTCACTTTAGAAAAGCCAGCATTTTGCTGATCATTCCACTGCATTGGACGACGTGCATTATCACGCCCCTTTACGTTAATCGCGTGAATCAACTCAGCTTTGTCATAGCCTTCACTCAAACGCTCATTGTACATATTAATACTTTCAATATCTTCAACTTCATCAATATTTTTAACTGGACAATTAGTCATGCCAATTTCTTCACCATTAAAAATATAGGGCGTACCATGCATTAAATGCAAAACGATCGCAAACATCTTGGCACATTGGACTCGATACTCTTTGTCATTACCCCAACGAGAAATTACTCGTGGAATATCATGATTCTCCCAAAACAGACTATTCCAAGCATGACTAAAATCTATTTCAGTTTGCCACTTCACGAGAACTTTCTTCAGTTCGCCTAAATTCAATGGTTTCAAATCCCATTTTTCTTTTCCAGGTTGCTGATCTAAACTTTGATTTTCAAATTGAAAAACCATCGATAATTCATGACGAGCGGGATCAGAATACTCTTCCGCAATTTTAGGCGTAGCATTCCAAGTTTCACCTACGGTCATGACATCACGTTTACCAAAAGTAGCCTTGTTCATTTCTTGTAAATAGGGATGAAGCATTGGACCATTTTCACGAATCATCTTATCTGGCTCTTTACCGATTAATTCAATGACATCCATCCGAAAGCCACCGATACCTTTATCCAGCCAAAAGTTCATCATATCGTAAATCTTCTGCCTTAACTCTGGATTTTGCCAATTCAAATCGGGTTGCTGATCAGCAAAAAAGTGCAGATAATATTGCCCTGTTTGTTTATCAAACTTCCAAGCAGAACCTGAAAAAGCAGACTTTAAGCTATTAGGTTCATGACCATCAACTGGATCACGCCAAATATAATAATCACGATAAGGATTGTTTTTACTCTTTCTAGACTCAATAAACCACTTGTGTTGATCTGAAGTATGATTGACTACCAAATCCATGATAATGCGAATATGATGTTCTTTTGCCTTTTTAATCAGTTCATCCATATCAGCCATCGTGCCATATTGCGGATCAATAGCCTCATAATCTGAAATATCATAGCCATTATCAATACCAGGAGATTGATAGACTGGAGAAAGCCAAATAGCATCAATACCTAACTTTTCTAAGTAATCCAATCTAGAAATAATTCCTTGCAAGTCTCCTATTCCATCACCATTACTGTCTTGAAATGACTTGGGATAAACTTGATATACAACTGCTTTTTTCCACCATGGGGTCATATCTTGTTCCTCTAATTCTAAAAATTTACTTTCTTACTATTAATATAAGAAAAAGATGTAAGCACTTGCAAGAAATGGTAAACTGTTAACGGTATCAATTTTTATTTGGAGGCAAATTTTTATGGCTGATCTCCCTTTTAGGGCTGTCGCAGTAGATGTCGATGGTACTTTTGAAAATGATAATAAGGAATACGATCACGAAATGTTTGGCGAAATCTTA
Organism: Lactobacillus ultunensis DSM 16047; assembly: GCF_001436305.1. Taxonomy (GTDB): domain Bacteria; phylum Bacillota; class Bacilli; order Lactobacillales; family Lactobacillaceae; genus Lactobacillus; species Lactobacillus ultunensis. Next base: position 84,341 of record NZ_AZFO01000003.1, read on the forward strand.
TATAGATTACACAAACACGGTGCTCATTTCATTATTGCAAGTGGTCGTCCTGCTGGTCGCCTAGGCGATGATTTTGGTGACTTTATCGATTCCGTTGACTTTGTAGCAGATAATGGCGCTGTTCTTGTTCGTGATGGAAAAATCATTCGTACTACCTGTTTTTCTAAAAAATGTATTTTAAATCTGATCGATTATTTCCGTTTACGCTACCCTGGAGCTGTTAAGACTTTATTAGTTAGTGGAGTTAACCATTCTTACTTTCTAAAAAGCACCCCACCAGCCTTTAAACGTAGCCATCATTACTTTTATCCTAACAGTATTGAAATTGATGACTTCTCTCAAATCCCATCAGATGACCAATATACTAAAATTACCGTTGATTATCCTAGCAAGGTACGACATGAACTAGAATATGGTTTTAATAGTCGCAGTATGGAGAAAATTCATGTTACTACTAGTGGTTGGAACTATATGGACATTATTCGCCAAGGCGTAAACAAAGCAACTGGATTAAAAGAATTTTTAGCCTATCTTGACGTACCAAGAAATGAGCTAATTGCATTTGGTGATGGAGAAAATGATATTGAGATGCTTAAATTAGCTGGCTTTAGTTATGCTATGGAGAATGGACAAGATAGTGTTAAAAAGATTGCTAAATTTATCGCACCAAGCAACAATGATAATGGCGTATTTAAAGTCTTAAATCATTACCTAAACGAAGCCAACAAATAAAAACTGCTGAGGAAAACTCAGCAGCTTTTTTTAATTACTTCATATTTTTTGAAATACTTTCAGCATAAGGATCAATTGTTTTCCGTCCACTTTTAATGCCCCAATAATAGAACAGTAACGAAATTACAATAATTACAACAAAATCAAATGGATATTTAATCCAATTTTGACCGCCAAATCCTTCACTACCGATGTAAGACATGAGTGACATAAAAATTAAATAAACTATCATCCACCAACAATTTTGTAATTGCTCTTTTAAATCTGAATGTTGATAGTGAATTTCATAATAGAAATAAACCGGTAATCCAATTGCAATTACCAAAATAACTTGAATAGTAGTTGGCCACATTGACCAATAAATTGCCAAACTTGTCAAAACAAAAGCCATAGGTGCTAGCCAGGCCATGTAATTTGGTTTAAACGGACGATCAAGATCTGGACGTATTTTTCTCAAAGTCATTACAGTTACCGGACCGGTCAAATATGCAATCAACGTAGAAGCAGTAATAACCGTAGCTAATAAGTTCCAGTTTCTAAATAAACTAACAAGCAGAACTGCTAAAACTAAGTCAGCAATCATTGCATAACGTGGAATTAAATACTTTTGATTAATTCGTCCTAACCACTTAGGCAAATGACGAGTATGAGTCATAGCAGCTAATGCTCTTGAAGCAGTAGCTACGAAAGCAACTCCTGTACCAAACGGCGAAACAAAAGCATCAAGATAAAGCAAAATTACCAACCAATTGATGCCCATTAAAATTGCTAAATCCGCAAATGGCGAGGTGAAATCAATACCATGCCAACCTACTTTGGCTAGCATGCTTGGCTCCACAGCCCCGATAAACGTAACCTGCAACATAATATAAATTGCAGCCGTAATCAACATAGAGATAAGCACACCACGCACAATATTTTTGCGTGGATTTTTTAATTCTCCACCCATGTTGATGATTGTTTGAAAGGCATCATAAGACATAATAATCCCTGAAACTGATGTAGCCTCAAAGATTGAACGTGAACCATATGGCATAAATTCATGGATATTTGTACCAAAGTTATGTCCATGGAATCCACTACAAATCAACGTCACAATTGTTAAAGTAGGTAACAGAATCTTGAAAATCGAGATTAAATTGGTAAAGTGCGTCATAATTTTTACTGACCAAAAGTTAATCATAGTAAAAATCAACATAAAAATGAAAACAACACCAATTCCTTCGAAAGTAATGTCACCATTCTTAATAAAATTCTTAGTCCAATTAGCCCAACTCCATGGCCATGAGCTCATGTACTGCACAGCTGCCACGGCTTCCATGGGTACCAATGTAACTAATGAAATCCAGTTAGCCCAAGCAGCAATAAAGCCCAATAGTGGTCCGTGACTATATTGCGCGTACCGGCTCATGCCACCACTTTCAGGAAACATTGACCCTAGTTCTACATAAGTTAACGCAATCGAAATAATGATTACTGCACCTAGAATCCAGGATAATACGGCTGCTGGTCCAGCAATCTTAGCAGCTGAACCTGCTCCAAATAACCAACCGGAACCGATCAATGAATTAAGAGCTAGCATTACAGCTGAGAATAAACCTATTTTATGTCGTTTTAATTTTTCCACACAATCCCCATCCCTATTCCAATTAATATTTTGATTGTTAATTATAACAAAAACAGCCCTGCCATAAAACCAGGACTGTCATTTATTTACCTTATTCGATTGGATGTTTTTGCGTTAAAGCATGAACTTCATCTTTGACATGTTCAATTACTTTTTCATTTTTAGGATCCGACAAAATCTCAATAATTAGAGATGCAGTCTTTTTCGCATCTTCTTCATTAAAACCACGGCTGGTAATTGCTGGTGTACCAATTCTTAAACCACTAGTAACAAAAGGACTGCGTTGATCACCGGGAATTGATTCTTTATTAGTCGTAATATCAACAGAATCCAGCAAATTCTGTGTATCTTTACCAGTTAAACCAGTCTTAGTAATATCAATAATCATCAAGTGATTATCTGTTCCACCAGATACGACACGAATATTATCAGATTCATTGAATACTTGGGCCATTGCTTGAGCATTTTTAACTACTTGCTTAATATAATCAGTAAATTGTGGTTGCAAATCCTCATAAAAAGCCTGTGCCTTCCCTGCAATTACATGTTCAAGTGGCCCGCCTTGAATGCCTGGGAATAAAGCTGAATTAATTTTTTTACCGATTTCAAGATTATTAGATAAAATCATCCCACCACGTGGGCCACGCAAAGTCTTGTGCGTTGTAGTCGTGACCACATCAGCAACCGGAATCGGACTAGGATGTTGACCGGTGGCGACCAAACCAGCAATATGGGCCATATCTACCATAAGATAAGCACCAACTTCATCGGCAATTTCACGGAACTTTTGCCAATCAATAATTCGGCTGTAAGCAGATGCACCAGCTACAATTAATTTTGGCTTAACTTTTAAAGCAGTTTCTCTAATCTGATCAAAATCTAATTCTTCAGTTTTTACATTTAAACCGTAGCTGTAGGAATGATATTCTTTTCCACTAAAGTTAACTTTTGCTCCATGGGTAAGGTGACCACCGGCATCCATCCCCATACCCAGAATGGTATCGCCTGGTTTTAAAAGTGCTTGATAAACTGCCATATTTGCTTGAGAACCAGAATGAGGTTGAACATTAGCAAACTTCGCATTGAATAACTTCTTAGCATAATCAATAGCGAGCTGTTCAACCTTATCGATATATTGGCAACCACCATAGTAACGTCTACCAGGATAACCTTCAGCATATTTATTGGTTAAAACAGAGCCTTGTGCTTCACGAACGGCATCAGAAACAATATTTTCTGAAGCAATTAGCTCAATGGTATTCTGCTGGCGTTTTTCTTCTTGATGAATTGCATCCCATAATGCGGGCGATTTTTCTGCGTATTTCAAGGATTTAGCCCCCTTATTATTTTCTAGTTGTTTAGTTAAAATTATACTATCAACAAAGATGATTTGCTATTTTGATACTGTCGTCAGATAAGCCCGATTACTACGGGGAAACTCTTTCTTAAAAGCTGCTTGTACAGCATGCCGACAAGTAGATATCTCTTTTAACGAATAATTTTTAGAAAAATGCAAATAGCCATCTTCGATCAAAGTTAATTCAGTGCCAGTATTTTTAACTGTAATAGAGCGGTCTTTTTTAGCAGTAAATAGTTTAATTTCACGATATTTACTTTTATCATCACACATTCTTTTAAGCAAAGTAGTTGCCTGCTTAATAGGGATCAAACGCATAAGATTCTTCCTTCCACTTTTTGTACAAAAAAGTACTCTCCAATCCAATAATGGTTGTCATCTACTCTATTTTTTCTTAAAATAAAACCGTCTGTAAAAACACAGACGGCTTTATTGTATTATGGGACATCATGCTTAGCTTCACGGAAGGCTAAGCATGTTTTTTTACACGACAAATTAATAAAACATAATCATCCTATAAACAACGTCCAATTTCAGCGTAACACCGTTTGACAAATAATAAAACGCCGTTTTTATAATTCTATGTGTACTAATTAATGAAAAAACGTAAAAAAGCTACTTTTTTGTTAAATTCAAAGGAAATACGATGTCAATTCAAATTAAAACAATTCATAATCAGATAGATATCAATTTACCCAATGAACCATTCAAAATCTGGGGCCAAATGATTCCTAGTCTAGAAAACGGAAAATGGGACTACACTATTAAAAGATTTGAACGAACTTCAACTCAATGTTTTCCAAATGAAAACTATGATTATGATGATAATGCAATCTACTTAGGTGCTTATGAAGACGAAAAATGCATTGGCTTAGCTATCTTGCAAAAAGACATGTTCAAGTATCTTTATTTAGATGATCTAAAAGTTAATTCTGCTTACCGTAAACATGGTATTGGTAGCAAACTTATCGCAGCCTGCATGAATGAAGCAAAAAAGAGAAAAATGCAAGGCATCTATACTATCGGGCAAGATAACAACTTATCTGCTTGTCTATTTTATCTAAAAAATGGTTTTGAAATTGGCGGCTTTAACAATCATAATTACCGTGGTACACCACAAGAAAACAAAAGTGATATCTACTTTTACAAAGATTGTGATACCAATGCTTAAATTAAAATTTAGTCGTAAAGGCTGTAAAGCATTTTTTAAAAAACATCCTCAAGCTAAAAAGTTAGCTCAAACCAAAATTACAACTGCTATTACTAAAGAAATGCAAACCGGCATGACAAAAGTCAAGGTTGCCACTCAACAGAAAATTAATGGACTTCCCTGCTATGAAATGCGACTAAATTTAGGGAAAATGGGGTCCGTCAGAATTGCCTTTACAGTTTATGATCATCAAGCTCAAGTTCACTATTTAACTACTACGCTCCAAAAGGATGAATTCAGTCAGGAATTAGAAAAGGTTCTGAATTAAAGTATTTTTTAGTCCTTATCCGAATATTTCTTTATGAAGATAAACCTATTCAAGCTGAAAAAGATGATTTATCTAAAATTTTGTGCTATTCTGCTATACATCGAAAGAAAATATGTTTATAATTTTTAGGTTGAATAGGGGTGAAATTTCTGATCATGAAAGGTGTTAATTATACAAAAAAACATCACATGTATTTAATGAATCACGTTAATGGTGATGTTATCGAAGTTAAAATGGACCACAAAGATAAGTCTTTCAAGAAATTAAGACTTTATCGTCAAGATGGTTTAGGGAACTATTATTTGGATCCACACGCACAATTGGAAGATCAGAATGGTTTGGCCACTAAGGAGAATATCGTCAACGCTGGTAAGAAAGTGAGCCAGCACATTGCCGATACAAAGAATTGGCACCATAAAGTTCATCCAATCTTTAACGCTGATCATAAGATCATCGACTTTGAGCCTAGAATCGCATTGAAACATCATACGCATATTCAAAATGCTAAGAGATATTTGCGCCACCTTAATAATCATCACGCCGACTTTTTATTCCGGCGCAATAACAAGGGACGTTTATTAGCACTATGGAATTACGTAAAGGATGTTATTTACGAAGACCGTAATAAAGAAATGGTTCTAGCTCATAAGGTGCATAAATTATCTAAATAAGGAGAAAGCTCTCAGCATTATTTTGATGCTGGGAGCTTTTTTGGTGGTCTAAGAGACCCACGCTTAATTGTAATATTCAAATTTTTCAGTTCATCTGCTACTTTATTCATTTCAGCAGTTGCTTTATCCTGGTCTATTCCCTTATCTTCCATCACAGCTGAAGCAGCTTTAGCATAATTGCGCTTGTATTCCTGATTAACTTGATTCCAGTTAACATTTTTAAACTGCTGAGCTAATTCTTGGTTAAAAGGTAGTTTTCCTTGCAACAATAACACCGCTAAAATAGGATAACCAGCATATCCCTGCCAATAAGTTGCATTATCATTGGAAGTGTAAATGCCATCCTTAAAAGTTACAGTATAAGTTTTAACCTCATTAGAAGAAGTAACCGCAGCTTGACCATCTTGCAATTTAACATGTCCATCAGCAATTGCAGTGTAAGCTTCTAATATTTTTTGAATTGGTGGAAATTTCTTCATCATTTTTATCACCTCACCTTTATTGTATGGCAAATAAATTTAAAGTGCTTTTTCTAGACAATTACTTATAACGTGCCTAAAGTAAACACAAAGAGGCGATTTTATTATGGAAACAAAACAATTCTGTTATAGTAAAGCGAACTTTAAAATTTCTAAAACTCCAACTTTTATAGAAGATTCCAGTAAAAAATTAAAGAAAATAAAAAAGCAAATTAAACAAAATATTAAGCAGATTGATAAAGCACAGGCCAAAATGAATGCTCGACATGAATATAGCGTTCTAATCGTATTGCAAGGCATGGATGCGGCTGGCAAAGATAGTATGGTTAAACATATTCTCTCTGGTGTTAACCCTAGCGGCTTCAATGTAGCCAGTTTTAAGCAACCAACAGCAGAGGAATTAAATCATGACTATCTTTGGCGCATTAATCGAGAATTACCACCCCGTGGACATATAGGTGTGTTTAATCGTTCTTACTACGAAGATGTTTTAATTTCACGTGTTCATCCTCAAATCATATTGAACGACAATTTACCAAGTATTCATTCTCTAACAGATATCGACGACCATTTCTTTGAGAACCGTTATCAAGATATTCGTAATTATGAAGAATATTTAACGAAAAATGGCTACGTAATTCTCAAATTTTTCCTGCATATTTCTAAAGATGAACAAAAAAGGCGTTTTATGGCACGAATTCAAACACCAAAAAAGAATTGGAAACTATCTTCTTCTGATATTACAGAACGCCATTATTGGAATAAGTACCAAAGTGTTTACGAAAAAGCTATTAATGCCACGGCAACTGAGAAGAATCCTTGGTATGTCATTCCATCAGATGATAAATGGTACTCACGTTTAATCGTATCTGATATTCTGACTAAACGATTAGAAAAGTTACCATTAGCTTATCCAACAATGTCTCCAGATCAAGAAAAGGAATTGAATTTAGCTAAGCAATTATTACAAGATGAAGATAAATATTAATGTCAATATAAAAACTCTTAGCATCACAGCTAAGAGTTTTTTGTATTATAGTTTCCATTAAGATTCTAAATTAGCAATTGCCTTTACCAGCATCTTTTCAAATTCATCTTGTTGTTTCTTAGAAAAGCCTTTAGTTAACTGATCTTCCATTTGACGAAATTCATTAATAAAATTCTTTTTATTAGAATTAATATCTGCAATAACTGCTGGCATTATTTTAATCTGTTTTAATCGGCTATCTTTAGGATCTGCAACTAATTTGATAGCCTTTTTTTGAACTAATCGTTTAACTAAACCATTAGCTGTAGGACGTGTAATCCCTAAAACTTCAGGCAAATCACGTTGATACACTACCTTATCCAAATGATTATACACATACATAATCAGCTCAACCTGCTGATTAGTATACGGGCTACCCTCTCTAGATAACATCTGGGCAGCCTCCTTGGATAATAGAATATTCAATTTTTTAACCTTATACATATAATTGTGTAATTGCATGATCTTTAGCTATAACTCTGGTTTAGTCCGATTTCTCAAAGTAAATGAAATAATTAAACATATTAACGAAACAAGTGCTGCTACGGCAAAGGCCCCTTGGTAACCATGCATCAATTGCACGCCATGAGTATGACCATTAGAAATAACTGCAGCAACTGTTACCAGCCCAGCGGTACCTAAAGAACTTGCTATTTGACGAAAAGTAGCTACAACACTATTACCATGAACAATTAATCTTTCTGGCAAAGCATTAATACCCGATGTAGTGACTGGCATCATTACCAATGAAATTGCTCCCATTCTAATTGCATATAAGAAAACAATCCATGGCAAACTTGTACGATCATTAAACCAAATCATTGGAATTGTCGCAAGCGTCAGTATTCCAAACCCAATAAATGATAGGCCTTTAATACCGTGAAGATCTAAAAGTCGACCAGCAATCGGAGCCACAATCGCCATTAAAATCGCACCTGGCAATAACAATAAACCTGAAATGAAAGCAGAAACTCCACGAACATCTTGTAAATAAAGTGGCACAATCAATTCCGTTCCTAACATCGCTACGTTAATTAACGAAGCCAAAATAGTAGTCTTAGTAAATGACGGTGATTTAAATACTCGCATTTGCAATAATGGTTTCTTTAATTTTAGCTGAAGAATAATAAATGCTGCAGTTACTATTAAACCAATAATCAAAATGATTAACGTAAAAGTATTAATTCCAGCAATTACACCAATGTTAGAGAAACCATACAAGAGTAAACCGAAACCAACAGTTGACAACAAAAGTGATGACCAACTTAATTTAGTAGGCTTGGGCTGATTAATATTTTTAACAGTAAAGAAAGATAAAATAATAGCTAATACTGTAAGTGGAAGCAAAATAATAAAAATCCATTCCCATGGATAATGATTTACTATCCAACCAGATAAAGTGGGGCCAATGGCAGGTCCTAAAATAATTACGATAGCAGCTAGACCTAATGCTGCTCCACGTTGACTTGGCGGATAAACTAATGTCAAAACATTTTGTGTTAAGGGCATGCTGATACCTACAGAAATTGCTTGAATGATCCTTCCTGCCAACAGCCATTCAAAAGTTTGTGCTGTAGACGCAATAATTGTCCCCATTAAGAAAATAAATAATGTAGTTATAAATAAAGTGCGTAAAGGAACACGATTAAAGAAATAAGCCGCTGTAGGCATCATAATTCCCACAACTAGAATATAGCCAGTACTTAACCACTGAGACACAGATTGACTAATATTGAATGCCTGCATAATAGTAGGCAATGCATTATTCAAGATTGTTTCTGTTAATGTCGATAAAAAACCTCCTAATAAAATTGTAAAAACTAACAAACGTCGTTCTAACGGTTTCATACAATCCTCCTCTAAAATGATTAGCATGCTAACTATTTTAGCATACTATTTAGATATGGAAAGATAGTATCATAACTACAAAAATGAATTATTATACTTTGTTCTTACCCTTTTCTAGTTCAAGTAAATACTTCTGATTTTCTATTCCTGCTGCATAGCCAGTTAAGCTACCATTTCCACCAATCACGCGATGACATGGTATTAATATCAAAATAGGATTATTATGGTTAGCCATACCAATTGCTCGAGCAGCTTTTGGTTTACCCATCATTTGTGCAATTTTCCCATAAGTTCGAGTTTCACCATAAGGAATTTTTTGAAGAGCTTGCCAAACCTGTTTTTGAAAATCAGTCCCTTTAGGCGCTAATGGTAAGTCAAAATTTGTACGTCGACCTGCAAAGTATTCTTTTAGCTCTTGAACACATTTTTTAACTAATTCGTTGGTATCCTCAGATAGTAACCTATTCTTTTCAACCTCAATAGGCTTAATCGCAATTATTGCTTTATCACTCGCTGTGATTCTGAGAAGACCTATTGGTGTTTCTAATGTTAGGCTATAGTTTTTCAATTCTTCACTTTCTTTTGCTCGGGATGTTCCTGTTAGCTCTGCTGACATACATCGACCACAAAAAAATAAAAACATATTTTCTATGTTATTATTTTCCAATTACATGTTTATAATGAGCTATTAGTATTTTTTATTAAATCACGATTATAAAAATAAATTGCCAACAAAGAAATGATTATAATGGGAATAAACTCTAATAAAATTGGCTCCCATGATTGAACACTAACGGGCTGACTTATATCTGCTTGTAAATCCATCAAGAAATGAAGCAATATACAAGGCCATATTCGGTTAGAAAAGATATGAACAAAGCACAGCATGACACCAAATGCAAAAGCATAGAATATCTGCTGTAAAGTTGATATACAAGGTTGATGTGTCAAATTTGCTAAGTGTATCAATCCAAATACAATTGATGAACTCAAGCTCGCCCAAATCAATATCCATTTTGTATTATCGAAACATTTAATAAATAAGTTAAAAATTAAGTTGCGACATAAGAGTTCTTCAACAATTCCTGCAGCAAGGGCAATTAAAATAACTACTAATTTATCTGATAAATTAAGGATAAACACTGCTCCCCAATTAGATATCCCAACGGTAGTACAAAATAAAATCAAGCCAATGAAATAAATTATCGTCATAATTATACTTTTACCTTGTTTAGGACGTGTATTGAATACACGAGTCGTTCTGCAAAAGATAAATGTACACAATCCTAACAAGCAACACAAAAGGAAATAAGGAATTACATGATTTAAATCAAACTCTTGAAAAAACATTATCTGAGTATAACTAAGATATAAAGTAGCAACAACAATTGCATTACATATCATTTTTAAAATAGACGGATTTGTTTTTTCAATTGCCAAATTATCTCTGATAATTTTCATTATTTAACTCCAATATGACTATTAATTTCTAAATTCATAGCTATTATAAAATTTATTCTCAGACGCTTCTATAATTTGGCATACAACTAAACTATTTTTTAGCTTGTTCATCTTCTATTTAAGATAACTCTTCTGTATAATTATTTCCGCAGAACAACACAATTTTCCCCCAGAGGTGAGGCCTATGGTCAAGATACTACAGAAAGGGGTTCAACCATGTCGGTTTATGAAGGCATTGCTTTGATGCTTTTGTTCGGGATGTTCCTGTTAGCTCTGCTGACATACATCGACCACAAAAAATAAAAACGCCGCTCAATAACTTTGGTAAAGTTATTGAGCGTCGTCTGACGTAATATGTAATTTTAACCACCGCTCTTAAGCGGGCTGCAGGAGGTCTCTAACCTCCTTTTTTTGCTCACTTAATTATAGTATTTTTTACTATTTTTGATCCATTATCTTATGTTGTATCATTCAATTACCGAGCAATGTTTCTTTAATACTTCAGCAACTTTGATCATTTCTTTTTCAGTATCATCTTTAGTAGTAACATCTAACATCAGCACAATACCTTCTTGTTTTGTCATTTTTAAATGATATCCATTTTTCTTAAGAAATAACTTAGTTGCAACATAAGCTGTCCTTTTATTTCCATCAGCAAAAATATGCTTTTTAGTAATCTTTTGTAAAATAAATGCGGCTTTCAACCAAATACTAGGATATAATTCATGGTCAAACAATACTTGTCTAGGTTGTTGAGTAATTATACTTAATCCTTCAGGATATTGGAGTATTTCTTGCTCTTCATCAGTAAAATTAAGAACCATTTTATTCACATAAATTAATTCACTTTCAGATAGATACTTAATATCCATAATTATAGATCCTTCAATGCCCAAACTAAGTCCTTATCTTCATTTAGGATTTGAGCGATATCATCCTTAGTTTCTTGTGATATTTCAGGTATTTTCTTGTAAGTTATGGACATCCCATCAGGGGCAATTTCTTTAATTATTTGATCACCAGCCTTTAAATTCAATAAATCTACATCTTTTTTGGTAAGTCTAATTGCCTCCGAATTACCTGCTTTGAAAACTTTGGCAATTTTATCTCTATCATAATTTGCAACGTAATTCATAATTATCTCCTCTCATCAATTGTAATTACAATTATAGCATTTTGTAATTACTCATTTTTACTAATTTGCCTAATTTTCAGACTTTCAACAAAGTTGCAACTATTAGTTGCACAAAATGCAATCAAAAGATGGTTGCCTGCAACCATAATTTTTAATAAATTAAGGTCGAATAGAATAGAAAGGACGATTAATCATGAGATTAGGTCAAAAAATTGCGGACTTGCGCAAAAAGAATAATCTTTCTCAAGAAGATTTAGCCGAAGAAATGAATGTCAGTCGTCAAGCTGTTTCAAAATGGGAAAGTGATCAATCAATTCCAGATATTGAGAAAATTGTCAATTTATCAGAGTTTTTTGGTGTTACAACAGATTATCTATTAAAAAATGGAACTCCATCTTTTGAATTTAAGTCAGAAGATATTGCCACAGAAGAAAAGATGCCTGTTTTATCTGATGACTTAGTACAAAAATATTTATTTGCTGTCAAAAGAAATTCCAAGCTACGAGCTTTAGTTGCAGCTCTTGTTGTTTTTAGTCCAGTATGCATTTATTTTGCAGGAGCTTTGGCAATATTCTTAGGTCCACGCAATGGTCAGTTACCTTTTATTATTTCTCTGATCGGCTATGCAACAACTGTTGTTACTATAGCAATTGCACTTGGGCTTTTAGTTTATAGTATCTTTAACATGCGTGAGTTTACACAATTAAAAGAACAAAACTTTGATTTTATTGAAGAAAAAAAGAGATTAACCTCTACAATTCAAGAATTTCATCAAACTAAAGATAAATATGTTGTCTTTGCATGTGTTTTAGGTGTTTTAAGCATTATTAGTCCAATGATTGACGGCTTCAGTCATTTTTCTAGTATGGGATCACTTATTGCTTGGGGAATATTCTTCCTAATTCTTAGTATTGCCTTATACTTGCTCGCTTCTTATGTGTTTTACAAAAATTATCTTTCTATTTTAATTAAGCGCAAGAAACATTTACCAACTAACTTACACAAATTATTCATTTATGGTAGTTGGTTCTATCTTTTCGTTGTTTTAGGACTTTATTATATTTTTAGTAGATATTTCGTAGACATGTTCAGTGCCTCAAATATTTTATATTTAGGCATTATTAGTTACTGCCTATTTACATATTTCTTTATCAAAGAAAAAGCAGAGTGAATTCAATTAAAAAAGTCCCGCAAGTTGTGGGACTTTTAGCTTGTTCGTCTTCTGTTTGAACTAACTTTTCTGTATAATTATTTCCGCAGAATAACACTCGCGGTGGTTGTTTTTCCTCCGGAGGTGAGGCCTATGGTCAAGATACTACAGAAAGAGTTCAACTATGTCGGTTTACGAAGGCATTTCTTCGATGCTTTTGTTTGGGATGTTCCTGTTAGCTCTGCTGATATACATCGACCAGCACAAAAAATAAAAACGCCGCTCAATCTATTAACTTTGGCAAGTTATTGAGTAGACGCATGTCGAAAATATAACTTTTAGCCACCGCTCTTAAAGCGGGTTGCACGGAGGTCTCTGACCTCCTTTTTTGTACTCTTATTATAGCAAATTCACATTAAAAAAGTTCGCAAAATTAATTACGAGTTTTTTTAGCTTACTTAAACCAGAGATGTTCTACGATCAAGAATTTAAATATCGCAATCTTGAAAAATATATCGAATACTATAACGATAAAAAATTAACCCCAATTGAATATTGGAGCCAATCCTTAATCAGCTAGAATAAACGTTTAATTTTTTACATCCCTCTTAACACCGAAAATCAACAAACATGCTAAAAGCGTAACCAAAATTGTAGTACCAAATGACCATTGATACCCCGTGATCACTGACGATGTATGGCTTTGTACTATATTCTTTGTTGTTACGGCTAACGCGGTACAAAAGGAATTAGCGACTTGAACCATGGTTACGATAATCGTGTTTCCCGATACTACACTCTTTTGTGGTAGGGCATTCAATGCATAAACTTGTGCTGGCGTGTAACATAAAATTAAGCCTGCGCATCTTAAAGCATAAAAGACAGTAATCCAAATAATTGAAGTTTGAGCATCATAGAAAAACATTGGTGCTGCCATGATTAAGCCCAATAGACTCCCGATAATTGCCATTTTTTTAATACCAAATTTATCATATAATCGACCAGCCAAAGGTGACAAAAATGCCATTGCTAAGGCACTAGGAATCATTACTTCACCTGAAATTATTGGACTAACTTTTAGAATATTTTGATTAAACAACGGCAACATCAATTCTGGTGCCATGATAGCGCCAGAGATCAACAAAGTTATCAGAATGCCTAAACGATATTGTGAATAAGCAAAAACGTGCAAATCAAGCAACGGATTGGCAATCTTGAATTGCCATTTGATAAAAATAGCGACGAAAATTACGCCAACAATAGCAAATAAAACCGTAGAAATAATATTACTGCTGCTTTCACCCAAACGACCTAGACTATAAAGCAGAGTTCCTAAACCAATAATAGCAAAAGCAACTGAAGGGAAATCGGCTGCTGTCTTTTCTGGTTTCAGTACGTTTTCTACAAAGAATTGGGTACAGATCAAAGTCAGAACTGTGAATGGTAATAAAATGATAAACAACATCCGCCAACTATAAAATTCAAGAATGACACCTGATAAAGTGGGTCCAATTGCTGGTCCTAAATTGATAATAATTCCCGCAATTCCAATTGCAAGTCCCCTATTCTTAGCAGGGATGATAATTGTTAGCACATTAGTAACAAGTGGCATATTAATCCCGACGGCTATCGCTTGCACTAAACGTCCAATTAATAAAAACAAAAAATTAGGTGCAAAAGTTGCTATCAAGCTTCCTACCAAAAAGATACTCATCGTCATAGTAAACAGATGACGCAAGGGAAAACGATGCATAAAGTATGAAGCTAACGGCATGATCATTCCAGCCACCAACATATAACCAGTATTAAGCCATTGTGCATTCATTTGGTTAACATGGGTTTCCACCATGATCATTGGTAGCCCATTATTCATTAGAGTTTCTGCCAAGGTAGTAATAAAACTCCCTAACAGAAGCGTTGCCATCATTAAGATAATATTCTTGCGTTTGGTTGTCGTCATTTTTTACTCCCATTCAAACTCTGGATGATCCCGATCAACATAACCAATTTGAGTTTCAACGCCAAAAATTTCCTCAATTTTTTCAGCTAAATCATCTCTTGCTTTATCTACTGCATCCCTATTCACATCAATAAAACCATCAATTGGGAAGAAAACATTATGCGTTTGATCAGTAATCTTACCATGCTCACTTTGACGCCAAGTCCAGCGACGAGTACGCACATCTTTACCTACTGCATAAACAACTTCACCTTCGTCTGGTTCTTCCACTTCATCTTTGCCTAACGGAATGAAGGTATCACCAGACTTAGCAAGACGCATCATAATGTTATCTCGTGCATCATCTAAACTATGTGTTCCCATAGGTACAGTATATTTGAGCGAAATTGCATTATTAAGATCAACTAACGGATTAATATGCGGCAATTCTTTTCCCTTGGATAAGCGCTTGAACAAAGCTTCCGCAGAACAAGGATATCTATTTGGATTGATTCCGATTTTTCTAAAAGCCTCACGATATGGAATGATTTCATCATCTTGTTTAACATTTACACCATCGAATTTTTGTTGTGAATATTTCATGTACTTATTTAACAATTTATCAATTGCAGGATAATCTTTATTATTGTCGATCCCTTTTGCAACAACAACGCCCACGTACATATCTGACAACTTTTTAAAAATATCTGATGTAACTATAAATTTCATGAAAAACCTCCTAAATAAAAAAAGCTGGATAAGAAACCCGCCGCAATGCGACGCTCTTATCCAGCTTGTAATGTTTACAAACCCTCTGAACTTAAAAGGTATTCGATTTTTAATCATTGTATCAATGTCTTTCATATTTCGTCAAGAGGAAGTAAGCAACCAAGAGACAGGGAAAGGATTCACATATTATACTTGAATTCTAATTTTCTTACTTGTTTTGCCATGCTGATTCCAAATCGAGAAAATTATTTTCCAAACTATATTAGGTAAAACTCTTACTTCATTAATCTTAGAAATAGAGCGATGGGGAAACAAATATAATCAGCTACATGAATAAAAAGCTCTTATTTTTTATACTAAGAGCTTTCATAATTTGGCAGACAACCAAATCATTTTTTGTTTTGCATGGAAATAGTCCCAATCAAATACTGTTAAATCAGGATTCCCTCATTAACTTACATTGTCATCTTATTCCCAGCTAGAAACCACGACTTTACCAGTCATGTGACCACTTTCTACTAATTTATGAGCCTTCCGTAAATTTGTAGCATTTAATGGCGTTAACGATTTGGTCATAGTGCATTTAAGTTTTCCACTATCTAACATCTGGGCGATTTTATCTAAAATATCGTGCTGGCTTATCATATCTTCGTTTGATAGTAAGATTTAGTATACATCCACTCCCATGAAAAGTGTGCTTTCTTTTTAGTTAACAATCTTAAATTAATTGGACGATGATTTTCAGTAATTGAAACAATATGTCCTTCAGGCTTAATTAGTTCACACATTTCTTTCCAATGACCATCTAAATCCTTTAGTTCTAAAATATAGTCAACATACTTGAATCCTAATTTTCTTACTTGTTTTACCAAGTCCTCACGGTGATTTACGACATAAGTAGCACCATGATCTTGCGTCCATTTAATACTGTCTGGACGAGATGCAGTAGCAATGACTGTTAATCCTGCTAAATGAGCTAATTGAGTAGCCACTGATCCTACTCCACCTGCACCATTAATAATTAGAATTGTTTTATCTTGATTACTTTGCTGACTCCAAGTTAACCCCATTTGTTCAAATAAGGCTTCATAAACTGTAAGTGAAGTTAAAGGCATTGCGGCTGCTTCATTATCTTTTAAAGACTTAGGAGCATGACCAACTATTCTTTCATCAACAAGTTGATATTCACTATCACTACCTGAGCGAATAAATGAACCTGCATAAAATACTCGATCACCTGGTTTAAATAAGCTAACATCAGATCCTATCTTTTCAACTACACCACATGCATCCCAGCCAATTATTTTTGGAGTTTTTAACACTGCACGTCCACCTTTTCTCACTCCAACATCTACCGGATTAACTGATACTGCATTTACTTTGACCAATAAATCATGTCCTTTAGCAGTCGGCTTAGCCGTTTCAAAATCAATCAGGCTTTCAGGATCGTCAATACTTAAATGTTTTTTAAATCCAATTGCTTTCATTTTTTATCTCCTTTTCTATTTACTAATTAATTGTAAGTGGATAAATGATAAAAACAAGGAGTGAATTTATTCTTACTAAGTAACAAATTCTTCCCTAGCCCATTTAAATTGAAAGCTTTAGAATTATATTAATATCAAGAAAAGGGTGAAAAAATGCCACATCATATTTATGACTGCGCTGAAGGCTGTCCTGTTGAAAGTACACTTCAAATTATTTCGGGAAAATGGAAAAGCGTTATTATCTATCACTTAATCAAAGAAAAGAGTTGTCGTTTCAATGAATTACAAAAATTGATGCCCAACTGTTCAAGACGAATGTTATCACTTCAACTAAAAGAATTAGAAAATGATCAGATCATTGACAAAACAATTTTTCCAACTGTACCACCCAAAACTAGCTATCAGTTAACTAGACTAGGTAAAACTCTTACTCCATTAATCTTAGAAATGGAGAGATGGGGAAATAAATATAATCAGCTACATGAATAAAAGCCCGCAAAATTGATTGCGAGCTTTTTTGCATTAATGACCACGATGTTTTTCTCGGCGTTTAATTTGTTTTTGCAAGAAACGTTTTTCTTGTCTTTCACGCTTCCTATCTTTTATTACCTTTTTCTTGGCTATCTTTGACTGCTCAAACTGCTTTTTTAAAGCTTGTTGCGCTTTGGTACCGATTGCTTTTTTCTGTGTAGCTTTGTGAGCTAATCTTTGCGCTCTCTTAGGATTAACATGCCGAAACTTTTCTTTTTCTGCAGTAGACTTATAAAAATGTAGCTGCGAGTAATGATCATTTACCAACCGAAGAATCTCTGGCATATGTGGCAGGGATGCTCCTAAATTTATTTGTGCTACTTCATAATTAGTACCATCAATTCGTTCAAAAATTGCTTTATAAAACGGATCATCAAAAACGATAGTCAATTCACCTTTAATCATAATGCATTCCTCCTAATAAAAATTATTAGGAAAGATGGACATCCTAGGAGGAAGGTTACTGATATAAAGTTAATGATTATACACTCGGACTACCAACCGAATTGTGTTTTTACTTTCCTTAAAGGACATTATATTAGAATTACTAGTATTATCAAAGAGTGAAAATTAACAATATTCAACCTCATCTTCTTTTCGATCAGTAAGCCAACATAAAGGTAGCCAGATAATTGTTAACAGACTAGTGAGATTAAATACCTTTGCAAAAGCATTTGCTAACTCACTGTTTTTTTTAAATCTAATTTTATCTAATGCAGAAACTAGTTGCTGTTTTTGCGCTAGTAATTTAATTGCCGTTCCTATCTTCTGATGCCCTTTACTTAAAAGCTGAACACCTTGTTTTAATTGCGGAAGTGGGAGTACTGCTAATTTCTTAGTACCAGTATTCAACTTGTTGTTAGCTGAATATAGTCTTCTGTAGGCTGTTCCTGCTTTAGGTAATGGTAAATCAATAGTCTTTTTGGCAGCTTTCTTAATCTTATTTTTCATTTGCTTTTGCTTGCTGCTTATCTTGTTATCATTTTTTGAATTCTTAAAAACAATCTTAATCTGTTCACGGGCTACTTTCTTAACCTCAGGAGAAAGATTCTTTTCTTGAATCTGCGTGTAAGCGGCATCCCTAATACTATCTTTTGCATTTACAACATTGTTATTAAGCACAGTAACCAATAATGCCATTCCGATTGCTTGACCAACGTATCTAGCCGCATTAACTACTCCTGAACCAATCCCCGTTTTTTCTACAGGTAAAAACTTAACTGACGATGTCAAAGCAATAGCAGTAAAGCCAAGTCCTAATCCAATAATAATGTTACAGCACACAATTATTTCCTGCGTAGTATTGGTCTTAATCATCCCTAACATTGCTAAACCACCAGCAGTAATGACTAAACCAATTCCAATCAACATTTTAGAACTAACAGTCTTATACATCTTAGTAGCTAACGGCATCCCTACTGCAATTGCCAATGATGCTGGAATAATTAAATAAGCTGAATGCAATGCAGAATAACTTTTTACATTTTGTAAGAAATAATTCAAAATCAAAGATGGTCCAATAATTGCAAAGCCAAAGACCATATAAATAATGCAGGATGATGAAAATGTCTTTTCTTTAAATAAACTCAAATTAACAACAGGTGATTTAACCTTAGCTTCAACTAAGATAAATAAAATCAAACTGATCAAACTACCAATAAAGCAACCTACAATGATATTTGAACTCCAACCATATTCTCTACCTTCTAACAGACCAAAGCATAGAGAACCCATAAAGGTAGTTAAAAAGATTACACCTAACCAATCAATAGCTTTACTGATTGTCTCATCATATGATTCATTTGTTCCAATTAAAATCATTAAGAAAGCAACAATGGCAATCGGAACATTAATCCCAAAGATCCAATGGTAACTTTCATAATTAATAATGAAACCACCAATTGCAGGACCACCAGCTGCGGCTAATGCACTAAAAGCTCCCATTAATGCAGTAATTTTACTAGTATTCTCTTTACCAAATAATTCAATCCCCATTGGTAAAACAATTGGAGTTAAGATTGCCCCGCCAATTCCTTGAAAGAAACGATAAATAATCAATAGATTTAATGAATTAGCTGTCATACAGGCAAAAGAAAAACCACCAAATAGAATAACCCCTATTAACATGACTTTCTTACGACCCCAAATATCCGCTAACTTAGAAGCAGTAATAATAAATGCCGCCATTGCTAAAACATAAATTGTTGCTACCCAACTGGTATCTGTTAAACCTGTTTTTAAGTCCTTCATAATATCAGGTAGGGCGATATTAACAATGGTTGCATCCAGTGCTCCCATGAACATTGCAAGTATTAAACCAACAAAGCCAATAATTTTTCTTGTCTTTGACATTGTTTATCCCTCCATTTTTAACCATGTCATTTACAGTTAAAAATTATTGACACACGTGTGACATTAACTGTACTATCACCATACAGAGAAAATTTATCTTTGGCAATAAGTTCGCGGCAAACTTAAATCTTGTCCCATTTCTATTAAATTTGTGTCAAACACAGGAGTAACAAGCAATGAGAAACAGAATGACCAAACAAAACAAAGAAAAAATCTTTAAAAGCTTCTTTAAGCTCTTAGAAGAAAAACAATATTCTGAAATTACGATCGTTGATATTTCTATTGGAGCAAGTGTCTCAAGAAAGACTTTCTATCGTCTGTTTAAGAATAAAGAAAATCTTTTAAACACTTATGTTGACCAATTACTTACTGAGTGGATTACATATGCTGACAAACAGCATCCCCTGAGGTATGAAGACTTAATTACATTTCTTTTCGAATTCTGGAAACAATACATTCCCCAGTTAACTATCTTAGTTAATGCAAATCTTTCCTCAGTGATATTAAACAAATTCAATTCTATCTTCCCTAAATACTTTATTGATTTTCATAACCAACACCCTTCCATCTCTTACAAAGGCAAGAATTACACTTCAACTCAAATGAAATACATTGCACTTCTAAGCGTTGGTAGTCTCTGGAATGCTTTTTCTACTTGGTTAATACATCCTACAGAAATATCATTATCTGATTTAGCTAATATAGCCAAAAATAATTTTTTTGCAAATTAAAAGCCCTTAGTTTCACACTAAGAGCTTCTTATTTTGGCATACTTTGGCAAACATGATACTTCTTCGAATCAAATATCATCTTCTCCAATTACTGCCATTACTAAGGTTTTACCATGTATTCTTTTATTTTTTTGGCATACATTTTGGCATACAACCTTATCTTTTTTAATGTTTTTTGAGCTGGTATCGTTCCGCAAAATGCTTTTAAATCAAGGTTTACCATTCAAGTTATATTATCCGTTTATTCCCATTCAATAGTGGAAGGTGGCTTACTCGTTACATCGTAAACTACACGGTTAACGTTATCTACTTCGTTTACGATTCTATCAGAAATATGACCGAGTACATCCCATGGAATCTTAGCAAAATCTGCTGTCATCCCATCGATTGAAGTAACGGCACGAATACCAATGGTGTAGTCATAAGTACGACCATCACCCATCACACCAACTGAGCGAATCCCTGGCAAAACAGTAAAGTATTGCCAAATCTTTTCTTGCAATCCAGCTTTCTTAATCTCGTCACGCAAAATCGCATCAGATTCACGTACGATCTTCAGCTTAGGTTCAGTAACTTCGCCAAGAACACGAATACCAAGACCTGGACCTGGAAATGGTTGACGCCATACTAAGTCGTGCGGAATACCAAGTTTTTCACCAAGTTCACGAACTTCATCTTTGAACAACTTACGCAGTGGTTCAATCAACTTGAAGTGCATGTCCTTAGGAAGACCACCAACATTATGGTGTGACTTGATGGTTTGGGCAGTATTGGTACCTGACTCAATGACATCAGTGTACAAAGTACCTTGAGCTAAGAAGTCAACATCCTTCAACTTTTTAGCTTCTTCGTTGAAGACTTCGATGAATTCCTTACCGATAATCTTACGTTTCTTTTCAGGATCAGTAACGCCCTTTAACTTGCTCAAGAAACGATCAGCGGCATTAACACGAATAATATTAACACCCAGATCCTTGTTCAAGGCTTTCATTACTTGATCGCCTTCATCTTTGCGAAGCATCCCGTGATCAACAAAAATTGCAGTCAATTGATCACCAATTGCTTTATGCAAAAGCGTTGCGGTAACACTAGAGTCAACACCACCAGAAAGGCCCAAAATAACCTTCTTATCGCCAACTTCCTTACGAATCTCATCAACTTTCATGTCAATGAAATCTTCCATAGTCCAGTTAGCTACAGCACCACAAACATCAAAAGCAAAACGTTTCAAAATATCTAAACCATATTTTGAGTTACGTACTTCAGCGTGGAATTGAATTCCATAAAACTTTTTATCAGGGTTAGCAATTGCTGCAATAGGACAATTCTTGCTTGAAGCAATTACTTCAAAACCTTTAGGAGCTTGAGTTACTAAGTCTCCGTGACTCATCCAAACGTATTGCTTGCTTGGTAAGCCTTTGAACAAAACGCTATCTGGATCTTCAACAGTAATATTAGCTCTACCGTATTCCTTATTCTCGGCTTGCTCAACTTTACCGCCTAAGTCGTAGCTCATTAGTTGCATCCCATAACAGATACCTAAGATAGGAATGCCCAACTTAAAGATTTCAGGATCTACCTTTAAAGCTCCATCATCGTAAACACTGTTAGGACCACCTGAGAAGATAATCCCCTTCGGATTCATTTCCTTAATCTTCTCAATTGAAAGATCATGGGGCAAAAGTTCTGAGTAGATGCCAAAATCACGAATACGTCGAGTGATTAATTGGTTATATTGACTACCAAAGTCAAGAACAATAATCTTATCAAAATCGTCTAGATTCTTAGCCACTAAATTTCTCCCTCTTTTCAACTACACATTTTTAATCAACTTTACTAGGAATTTTTAAAAAGGTCAATCAATATTTATGAGCTAGGATGAAATGTTCAGCTTTAAGCTTGAATTATTCTTGACCCAAGTATTTTAAATCAATAATCGAACATTTCCGCTTAATTTTTCACTTGTGTTCGGCAATATATTCTGTTAAGATTGAACCAACACAATAATATCTATATAAAGTCGTAATAAGGTCGACGGTTTCTACCCACTACCGTAAATGGTGGACTATAGGTAAACGAAAGTTAAGAAAATATCTTAAGGACTTCTTTTACCTAAAATTGGTAGAAGAAGTCCTTATTTCTTTGGGAGGAAAATGTGAAGTTATTAGAAGAGCGAATTAAGAAAGATGGAGAAGTTTTAGACGGGGATGTGCTTAAGATCAACTCATTCTTGAACCACCAAGTTGATCCTAAACTAATGATGCAATGTGGTGAAGAATTCAAGCGTCTTTTCAAAGATGAAAAAATTGACAAAGTTTTAACCTGTGAAGCTTCTGGTATTGCACCAGCTATTATGGCTGCTTATCAATTAGGCGTACCTATGGTTTTTGCCAGAAAAAAGAAGCCATCAACTTTAAACGATGCGGTTTATTGGGCAGATGTTTTCTCTTATACCAAGAAAGTCAACAATAAGATTTGTGTTGAAGAAAAGTTTTTGCATAAGAGTGAACACCTTTTAATTATCGATGATTTCGTTGCTCATGGTGAAGCCGTAAAGGGTATGGTCAACATCGCTAAACAAGCTGGCTGTGATATCGTCGGCGTTGGTGCGATCGTTGCCAAAACTTTCCAAGGCGGTAGCGAATGGGTCGAAAACGAAGGCTTACGCTTTGAAGCTTTAGCTAAAATTGATAGTTTCAAGAATGGTCAAGTACACTTCGAGGGAGAAGAGTAAATAAAAATGGCTCAAAAAGAAGTTAGTCACAAAAAAGCTGCTATTTTAGGTTTGCAACACTTGCTCGCCATGTATTCTGGTGCTGTTGCGGTTCCTTTATTGATCGGAACTGCACTTAAATTTAATAGTGAGCAGATGACCTACCTTGTTTCCATTGATATTTTCATGTGTGGACTTGCCACATTGATTCAATTATTCCGCAATAAATACTTCGGAATTGGATTGCCAGTTGTTTTGGGCTGTGCAATCCAAGCTGTAGCCCCACTTGAGATGATTGGACAAAAGTTCTCAATTAATACCATGTATGGAGCAATCATCATTGCGGGAATTTTTGTTTTCCTGATTGCTGGCTGGTTTTCAAAAATAAAGAAACTATTTCCACCAGTGGTCACAGGAACCCTAATTACAGTTATTGGATTAACTTTGATTCCTGTCGCCGTACAAAATATGGGTGGTGGAAATGCTCAAGCCAAAGACTTCGGTAGCGCTAAAAATTTAATTGCTGCCTTTTTAACTATCCTCATCATTGTAGCTATTGAAGTCTGGACTAAAGGTTTTCTTCGTTCCATCTCAGTTTTAATCGGATTAATTGCTGGAACTATTCTTGCTAGTTGTATGGGACTTGTTTCCTTAAAACCAGTTATGCAAGCTTCATGGTTCCACTTGCCACAGCTATTTTACTTTGGCGTTCCAGAATTTGAATGGTCCTCCTGCTTAACCATGATCATCATCGCCTTAGTGTCCATGGTTGAATCAACTGGCGTCTTCTTCGCCATTGGTGACCTGCTTCATAAGGATATTTCTGAAAATGACCTTAAGAAAGGCTATCGGGCAGAAGGAATTGCACAAATCTTTGGCGGGCTTTTCAACACCTTCCCTTACACCACATTCTCACAAAACGTTGGCCTTCTTCAATTGTCTGGTATTAAGACTAAGCGTCCTATCTACTGGGCTGCTGGTCTCTTAATGGGCATGGGCCTTCTTCCTAAAATTGGAGCTTTGGTAACTATCATCCCTGATTCTGTCTTAGGTGGTGCTATGCTAGTCATGTTTACTATGATCGCCGTTCAAGGAATCAAGATGTTGACTAAAGTTAACTTTGAAAATAACCGCAACATTTTAGTAGTTGCTATTTCTATTGGCCTAGGCTTAGGCGTTACCGTTTATCCTCAAATTTTTCAAGATCTTCCTCAAACTATTCAATTATTCTTGGGTAACGGTATTGTAGTAGCCAGTCTTTGCGCTACTTTGCTTAACCTCATTTTTAACGGAAGAAGGGATGCCTAATAAGTTGAATACCCCATTTCATAATTTTTATTTCACACATAATTTTCTATAAATATTTAAACCCTAAGAAAGCGTCTGATGAAAGATCAGGCGCTTCATTGTTTTCCCCTTAATTCAAAACTTCTCTATAATAGTAGATGTACAAGCTAATTTACAACAGTGAGGGAAAAATGCCTAACCAATATCATAATTTAAGCAATCAAAATATTGAAAGCCATATCCTTTTTTATGGTGAACAAAAATGCCAACCAGACGAGTATTTTGAAGGCAATAATTTACGTAAAAACGACGTTTTATACTACGTTATAGCTGGGAAAGGTACTTTTACATCAAGTGGCCACCATGTAGTTAAATTAACACAAGGCGACCTATTTTATGTACCTCGTAGTCAGACTTGCTACTTTCAGGCAGACCATAATGAACCCTGGCAATATTTTTGGATTGGTTTAGCAGGCAGTGGTACTAGCCAAATGCTTAAATCTTCCAATTTGCCTAACAAAAATTTTCTGCGACAAATTCAGAATACCAAGTTCTTCGCAACGCTGAAAAAAATCTATGATATTTTGAATAAAAAGAATTCCCTACTCAATAATATTCAAATTGCCTCACTTACTTACCAGCTCTTTTATCATCTTATCAGTGAATTTCCGAATCATCCTCCTGTTCGTAAAGCTCCTAAAATTGATCAATATCAGATTGCTATTAATTATCTAAATAAGAATTACACCGATCCAACTTGCAATATCGTAGAATTATGCAATCGTCTTGGAGTTTCTCGTAGCTTTTTATACGCTCTATTTAGGAAGAACACCAAAATTTCACCACAAAAATACCTAATGAAATTGCGTATGGAAGCCGCTAAGAAAGAATTAACTAATACAACGCATAATCTAAAGGAGGTTGCTAAAAAAGTCGGCTATGGTGATGAATTCACCTTTTCCAAGGCTTTTAAACGTTATAGTGGCGTCAGCCCCAACGTATTTCGTGGAAATTAACGCTTTTTTTGCATACAATATTAATTGTAGGAAAAAATAATATAGCAAAGGAATGATCCAATGAAACAAACAGAATGTACTACTATCTTAGTAGGTAAAAAAGCAACTATCGACGGCTCAACTATGATTGCTCGTAGTGAAGACGGCGGTAGAGTCATTATCCCTGAAGGCTTCAAGGCTGTTAACCCAGAAGACCAACCTAAGCATTACACTAGCGTTATCAGCAAGCAAAAGATTGATGATGAAGACTTAGCTGAGACCCCACTTCGTTATACTTCAGCTCCTGATGTTTCTGGTAAAAACGGCATCTGGGGCGCTGCTGGTATTAATGCCGACAATGTAGCAATGACTGCTACCGAAACCATTACTACTAATTCACGTATTCAAGGTGTCGATCCAATTCTTGATCCATCTAAGGGTGGTCTTGGTGAAGAAGACTTTGTTACTTTGACTCTTCCTTACCTTCACTCAGCTTTTGATGGAGTTAAGCGTGTAGGTTACTTAGTTGAAAAGTACGGTACTTATGAAATGAACGGCATGGCATTTTCAGACAAGGACACCATCTGGTACTTAGAAACCATCGGTGGTCACCACTGGATTGCACGTCGTATTCCTGATGATGCCTATGTTATCGCACCAAACCGTTTAAATATCGACAACTTTGACTTCGAAGACACTGACAACTTTGCAGCTTCAAGCGACTTGAAGGACTTAATTGCAGAATATCACTTGAACCCTGACCGTGAAGGCTACAATATGCGCCACATCTTTGGTTCATCAACTATCAAGGATGCTCACTACAACAACCCACGTGCTTGGTACATTCACAACTACTTCGATCCAGACTTTGGCGGCACTCCTGCTGACCAAGATCAACCATTCATCTGCCACGCAAACCGTTTGATCTCAATTGAAGATATTAAATGGGCTGAAAGCTCACACTACCAAGATACTCCATACGATGCATATGGTGATCAAGGTACTCCTGAACAAAAGAAGACTTTCCGTCCAATCGGTATCAACAGAAACTTCGAAACTCACATTTTACAAATTAGAAACGATGTTCCTGCAGAAATCGCTGGCGTACAATGGTTAGCATTCGGTCCTAACACATTCAATTCAATGGTGCCATTCTACACTAACGTTACTACCACTCCAGAGAGCTTCCAAACTACCCCTAAGTTCAACTTGAACAAGATTTTCTGGCTTAACAAGTTAACTGCTCAACTCGGTGACACTAATTACCGTGTATATGGTGAACTTGAAGATGCCTTTGAACAAAAGAGCTTAGCAGAATGTCACAAGATTCAACATGACACTGACAAAGAAGTTAAAGATCTTACTGGTAAAGAATTGCAAGACAAGCTAATTGCAGCTAACCAAAAGATGGCTGATACTGTTTACAACAATACTATCGAACTTCTTGGTCAAATGGTTGACGAAGGTCACGGCTTGATGACTTTGAAATATGACTTGCTTGACTAATTAACTATCTAAGATAGCAAAAATCACATGGTAACTTTGCCATGTGATTTTTTCATGCATAAAACATTCTAAGCTAAATA
>NZ_AZFO01000030.1 GCF_001436305.1 Lactobacillus ultunensis DSM 16047
GAGAACTTTATCCGGGTGTTAGCGATTGCGGATTACCCGAAACGGGTATACGGCAACTGGTTATCAGAATTGAAACGCAAAAAAGGCGTTATTGATGTAGTACAGTACATCGACAGCGCCTCAAACAATAGTATGATTACCTACTACAAAAAGACTATCCAAAATAAAGAAGCAGAATTGTTAAACACATTCGATCCTTATAAGAAAAAGGTGCTTCAAAATTACATTGATAGTGCCAATATGCAGTTAGACAAGTACTTAGATAATTCTACCACATTTGTGTATCAACATATGCTGGTCTACTTACGAGCTAACAGTTTAGCAGAATTAGAAGATTTAACCGATAACGTCAAAAACACGTTGATTAAGCTTCAAATGAAGCCGTTAGTGCCGGTTAAGGCAACTTTCCAATCGTTTTGGTCAGCTATGCCAATTGACCAAAACTTACTAAGTGAGTACACCTACAAGGAAAGTAATACCGAAGTTGCGTCAAGCATGTTCCCATTTGATGACGCAGAAATTCTTGACTTAAAACCAAGAAGCGATATTGAGGGAGTGAATAAAGATACTAATTCACTTGTAGCGGTTGATATGCTTGACCGCAATAAGACCCTTAACCAAAACATGGTGGTTATTGGTACGTCTGGGGTTGGTAAAACAACGTACATGATACAAAAAATCTTACGATACGCCATTCAAGATTATCAGATTTATATTATTGACCCTGAAAATGAATATACCAAGATTGTTGAAGCCTTGGGTGGGGCAGTCTTGCATTTAACTTCTAATGCTAAGTACAAAATTAACCCGTTACAAATCTTTTCCGAAGAAATCCTAAGCGCTGATGAAGCGGTCACAAACCTTGATTTACTGGTCAAAGATAAGATTCAACGGCTAAAGGGATTCTTTGAAGTCCTCAAAACCGGGATTACCCAAGTTGAATTGGCAATCCTTGATGATGTTGTTAAACAGGCTTATGTCAACAGTGGTGTTTTGAAATATAGCCGCTTAAAAGAGATTAAAGACGATCAGTGGCCGACCTTATCCAATGTCTATGACGAGTTGGCCAAACTGGCTGATAAAGACGTTGACAAATTTAATCGGGTCAAAGACTTCTACTACATCTTAGGCAGTTATACCCATGGTTCTAACAGCTTATTTGACGGGCACACCAACGTTAACTTAAAGGGCAAGATCATTTCCTTTGATCTAAAACCGCTACAAAGTGAGCAAGAGGTTCAATCAGCCGCCTATTTAAACACCTTCCAGTACCTTTGGGACGAAATTACCAAAGATCGGCATAGCCGCAAAAAATTGTTTGTAGATGAGTTTCACTTTTTAACCCTGCACAAAGCCGCCGCCACCTTTTTCCATCAAGCGTACAAGCGCTTTAGAAAGTACAATGCCGGGGCGATTGCCGGGACGCAACAAATTCAAGATGTGATCGAAGGAACAACGGACACCGGTCAGAACATTGGTGAAGCCATTATCGGAAACTCTTATACAAAAGTCTTTTTCGGACTAGACGGTAAAGGGGTAGATGACGTTATTACCAAACTAAGAATGACTTTTTCAGATAAAGAGAAGAAGCTCTTAGAACGCCGTAGACAAGGTGAAGCCTTGATGATGTACGGAAGTCAGCGAGCATTTATGAAAATTGAACTGACCGAAGAAGAATTAAGACTAGTTGATCCTGAAGCCTATCAAGAAAAATACAGCCGAGATACAGATGAACAACCCGACTACCAATCACGAGTTGTTTTAACACCAAGCGAAATTGCTAATTTAATCGAAGAAGAGGAGGGGAGTAACGAATGAGTAAGCAAGATTTACAACTGTTAAACATTGAAGTTGGCACATTTAAACGAGCTGATAACCAATTAACTTTGGACATGGAGCGGAAATTATTTAGATATGACCGCATTAGTGAGTTAAACGAATTAAAGCATGATGACCCTGATTTCTTACAACTAACTAATTTAATTGAAGAAGACCATCACGTTGTGTTGACTTACTTACTACCAGACAAAGTTAAGAACCTAAAAGCATTGCCAAAGGAAGATAAAGCAATTCGGACGAGCATTGCCAAAGAGATTATGAACCAAGCAATTATCAGCAAAAGCTCATATCACGTTAATCTCAACCCTAGCAATATTTGGTATTATCCAATGCACCATGTTTGGTATGCCTACCGAGCAAATGAATTAATGCCGTTTGATGATAAGCATAGCGACCTAGAAAAATACCGAGCGTTAATGCTTTTCTGTCTGACAGGAGCAACCTACGAGCGTTTATTAGATGAACCGAGAACAGTTATCAAGAAACTTACCCCAGAAGATAAAGCTAGATTAAACACAACGGAAGATACAAAGATTGTGGCTTACCGCTATATCCCTGTTTTTGATATTAGCCAAACCAGCGGTGAACCAGTTTTAACCGCAAAAGATTTTGTTAAAGACCATTTAACTACTAATCACGAAAATGTAACTGCCTTGTACAATGAATTTAAAGACTATCTAAATAAAAATACTGACTTAAAGGTTAGCGAAAAGCCCCTAGCTGGACTAGACGGAGCAAAGGGCTATTTTAGAAAAGATACCAATGAAATTGTGATTGGCGGTGATGAACCAGATAGCCAATTAAAATTAAAGACCTTATATCACGAGTTTGCTCACAGCCAATTACATGGTTTAAATGCGGAATATAATGACCGCCCACGACCTTATAAAGAAACCCAAGCAGAAGCCGTAGCTTATGTAGCAATGCAAAACATTGGAATTGATACTGGTGAATACTCATTAGGTTATGTTGCAACATGGGCTAAGGATAAAGAAGTAATTCATAATGCATTAAGTGAAATTCAATCAGTCAGCAAAAAGGCGATTGATATTACTGATGAATTAACCCAAAAGCTAGGCTTACAAGAAGAACAAAAAGAAAGCAATAATCTCAAAGCTGAAACGAAACAAGAAACAACTTCTGAAAATAAGCAGCCAACCAATAACAATAACAAATCATTAAGTGATCGTGTCCAAGCGCAACTTAATGAATTTGTCAAACAAAACCCTGATATGAAGAAGCCCGAACAAGAACCGGCACAAGAATTAAAAATGTAGTTTGGAGCAATCAATAGGCTTAATTGCCTAGCTTTTCTTTTGCCAAGGCTAATATCGAATTATCGCTATTCAACCGCACTTATGCTATAATTTAGACAAACAAAAAGGAAGCCTTGCATTAACAAGACTTCCCCAGTAGAGCCGTTTAAGACGGTAGCAATTAATTAGTGATTAAATAACCGCTAGCTTGCCAGAGCTAAGGCGGTTATTTTTTTGCTGATGATTTTTAATCAGCTCAACAACTAAGGCTATTAGATTGATAATCAATGTACCAAACAATAACATTAGCTGTAATGCGTCCGTAATGGACAACATGGCTACTCCTTTCGTTAGGTTTCCGGTTATCTATGATGATTACACCATAGGCACCACCTTCTTCCAGTTTCGCCACCGCCTTAACTTCTCTACTTAATTTATTATACAGAAAAATTAAGGGTCTACCAAGTTTAGTAAAAGATAGAAATAGCGCTTATAAAACAAATCCTTTGAAGCATAAAATGTCCATTAGGGTATACTCTAATGGACATTATCTTAGTGCTGTGCTAGACTAGCATTAGCAGCTGTCCATTAGAACTGTCCATAAAAGAGGAACGCCCATGGCTAAAATTGGCTATGCCCGAGTTAGTTCTCGTAGTCAAAATTTAGACCGCCAACTAACGATTTTACGTAACAAACATGTTGATAAGATATTTGCTGATAAATTAAGTGGCGCCACCACTAAGCGGCCGGAATTACAAAAAATGTTGGCCTATATCCGTGAAGGTGATATTGTCTTGGTTACTGAATTAGACCGCTTGGGCCGAAACAACCAGGACTTAACTAAGATTATGAACACCATTCAAAATAAGGGGGCCACCCTAGATGTGTTGAATTTGCCTTCCATGACGGGGATTGGTGATCCCAACTTACGTCAACTGATGACTAATCTGATTATTGAACTATATAAGTATCAGGCTGAAAGCGAGCGTAAGCGGATCATTGAACGCCAGCAACAAGGGATCGCCCTGGCCAAGCAGCAAGGTAAATATCATGGTCGCAAACCCCAATATGCCAAAGATGACCCGCGTTTGTTGCATGCCTTTAAGCTTTACCAAAATGGTATGAGTGATGTGGATGTTGCTCGTAATACCGGGATTAAGCGAACCACTTTTATACGATATCGAAAGAAATATCAGGTGGTTCGATGAAAACAGTAGCTCAAATCGCCAAACAAATTGGTGTTAGTAAGCAGGCCATCTACCAATTTATCCAAATATTTCTGTTGAATTATTTAATAGGAATGAACGAATATTAGTTATAGATGTGGATCCTCAATTTAATTTACACCAACATTTTGGACTTGACCTAAACTCAAAGGTTACTTTGATTTAAGCCTCTTGGACTCATAATTATATCCGTCTATATATTCCTTAATTTCATTTAAACGATGGTTAGATATAAGGTTTAAGAAATTGATTAATAATTTAGGATAAAGTTTAAAGTGTTTTTTATTTTTATAATCGTAATAGGCATTTCGTTGTCCCATATTAAAATCTGATAACTCATTTGGCACATTTGATTTGTAAGTATAGGAATAGTTGTTGGAATACAACCCTTTGTTATATTTTTGTTTAGTCATGTTGTGTAACTTAGATAAGAGCACAATATCCCCACCCGTAAAATGGAATTTATAGCCCGCGTAGGATTTGAACCTACAACTTTACTCCTAGAAAGCAACGTCTTAACCATTTGACCAACGGGCGATAATTAAATTAGACTTAGTATACTCCAAAAAATTAAAAAACAAATATTTCTCATTTACTTTTTATCTTTAATTTTGTATATTATTGTAATCAAATCTTTTTCGTGCTGACACAAAAGGAATGGTAGCTATTAGTGACTTATTACCACTATATTAAGGAGACAATTAACATGAGTGTAGCAATAGAATGTGAGTGCATTAATAAGAGGTATGGAGAAAAAGAAACGTTAAAAAATATTAGCTTTAAGATTAACATGGGTGAATGTATTGCACTTCTGGGACAAAATGGGGCGGGGAAAACTACTTTATTAAATATAATGCTAGAAAAATTATACCCAACTTCAGGAAATGTTAAAAATAAATATCAGGTATCTGAGATTGGATATTTAATTCAGTCCACAAAGTTTCCAGATGACATCAAAGTAAAAGAATTAATTAGTTTTGTATCTAAATTTTCTACTAACCCTTTAGATCTAGAGCAGATTCTACGAATTTTAGAATTTACACCTGAAATGATGGGACAAATTGCTTCTAAACTATCAGGTGGGCAAAAGAGATTATTAGATTTTTGTTTAACTATAATTAACCACCCCAAGTTGTTGGTCTTAGATGAGCCTACCAGTGGGATGGATGAAGATACGCGTGCTCATTTTTGGCGGATAGTGAATGAACTAAAAGAAAAAGGTACAACTGTAATCTTTACTACGCATTACTCAGATGAGGTTAATAATGGAGCTGATAGAGTACTGTTATTAAAAAGTGGAGAGCTAGTAGCGGATGAATCCCCGTTTCATTTGCGTACTTTAAATAATAAACGTACTCTAACTTTTGAAAAGTCACTATATAATAATCAAACCTTACGTTTTAAATCTATAGCAGATGGATTGATGAGTCTTATAGAAATAAACATTAAAAAAAATACAGTTCAGTGGGAATTTGATAGTCAATATACGAATCAAATATTAACAACACTTGTTAAGGAAAATGTTGATATGACAAGTGTAGACCTTAGTAATGCATCCTTAATGGAGACAATTTTTGAGGAGGGTGAAAAAGATGATAGCTTTACTAAAGATCGAATGGCTTAGAATGACAAGAAATAAGAAGTATATATTCTTTACAGCTGCAATGCCAATTGCTTTTTTTATAGTCTTTTCATCCATGATTAAAGGTGCAGACAAACTATTTGTAGAACAATTTATGCTATCCATGACTACTTTCTGTCTTACAAGTTTTGCCTTTTTTAACTTTCCGTTTGATATTATGGAAGATAGAAACAATGGTTGGAATGAAACACTTCAGAAAGTACCATTAAATAAATATCAAGTCATTACAGTTAAAGTAATAAAAATGACGATTGAATCCTTTATTTGCATTGTTCTAATTTTTCTAACAGGGTATTTCCTTAAAGGAATACAACTATCTTTATCGCAATGGGTAATTTCGGGACTAGTACTTTTACTTGGATCAGTAATTTTTTTGAGTTTAGGATTATTGTTGACGTTATTTAGCAGTATGCAAACAGCATCACTTTTTTCTAATATACTTTATTTGGGTTTAGCCATATTAGGAGGCCTATGGTTTCCACTGAATCAATTCCCAAAATGGGTTCAAGAATTAGGAAAATGTACACCTACTTACCATTTTCGTGAACTGGCTGTTGGTTATATAGATAAAGGAAATATTCCCATTCAATCTACAATTATATTATGCTCGTATTGTTTAGTATTTCTTCTTGTTTATGTTTTTCTAAGTAAAAAAAGAGATACGTCTTTATAAAGCGATTTTCTTTGTTTAACTAGCAACTCAATATGATTGTTTATGCTATATGTAGAGAGCGGTTATAAAATGTACAAAACTGGCGGTGGCTATAATGCCCTCTAAGTATACAGATGAAATAGAAAATTCGTCTGATACTTGGAGGGTGTTTTTAATTATGGGAAGACGAGCCAAATTTTCAGTTCAGCAAAAATTAATTATTATCAAGAAAGCTCAAACAGAATCTATTGAAAGATTAGCTCAGGAATATTGCGTCAACGCACACACCATCAGAAGATGGAAGAGAATGTACAAATACCAGGGAATGAGAGGACTTGAAAGTGCTCACCATAATAAAGTTTATTCCGTTGAGTTTAAGCGCAAATTAGTTGTGGAATTTGAGCATTCAACGGATACCTTAGAAAAATTTGCTTTAAAGCATGGTTTAAAATCCGATTGGCAATTATCACAATGGATTATCCAGTATAATGAATCAAAACTGAAGGCTTATACGCCGAGAAAGCGAGATTCAATTATGCCAGGACGCAAAACTACTTTTGAAGAACGATTATCGATTATTGAAGACTTAATCAAGCACGATGTTAATTACAGTTGGGCTGTAGATAAGTATCACGTGAGTTACCAACAAGTCTATGGCTGGTATCAGAAATATCGTAAGAGTGGTAATGACCCGCAATCACTTCGTGATCGGCGGGGTAAGGCTAAGCCCAAAGCCGAGTGGACAGAACTAGATAAATTAAGAGCGGAGAATCGGCTATTGAAGGCCGAAGTGAAACGGAATGAGATGGAGGTCGCTTTCGCAAAAAAATTAATAGAAATTCGCAATCGGGAGGCGAAAAGTTCTTCAAACAACAAGCCATCAAAGAACTAAATGAAGAGTACGGGTGGCCAATCAGCACTTTAAGCGAGATCGCAGGTATTACTCGAGATGCTTACTACAAGTGGATTCATCGAAAGGCCAATATCCATGATGATGAACAAGCAGAATTACTTAAAGCCATTTTGGAATTGGAAAAAAAGCATAAGTGGACCTTGGGTTATTTAGGCATGACGACGCAACTAGCTTTTGAAAATAAATTGGATTTCAAGGCCGGCTTAAAGCGAGTTACTAACTGCATGCGAAATCACGGGATCAAGGCAAGTATCCGTAAGAAGAAGCATAATCGGATTAAACGTCACGAGGAATACATCAATGACAACTTACTTAATGAGCAATTTGATCGTCAGAGTAAGAATGAGGTTTGGGTGACTGATACTACCGAAGTTGTGTATGGTAATGAGCAGGTAAGGAAGGCGCGCGTGCATGTAGTGATGGATCTATATGGTCGCTATGTTTTGAGCTACAACATTTCGGCTACTGAAACGGCCGCATCAGCGATCGAAGCCTTTAAGCGTGCCTTCTCAAAGTAGAACCAGACGCTCAGCCAATGATCCATACGGATCGTGGCGCAGCTTACTGCTCAATGGCTTTCAATGATTACTTAGCTGAGCAAAACTGCATCCATAGTATGTCTCACCCCGGTCATCCATGGGAGAATTCACCAATGGAGCGTTGGTGGAATGATTTCAAACTGGTTTGGTTAGCTAAACGGGTTCGTCCAAAAAGCATGGCAGAATTGGAACAATCTATCCAGCAGGCCATTAAATATTTCAATACCGAACGAGCTTATGCATCAAAAAACGGCTTGAGCGCAGAAAAGTTCCGCGCTCAAGCCGCATAAATAATTTTTCTATTTAAACTGTATACTTGACAGGCAATAGTGCCGGTTGAAAAATGTCCAGTTTTGTACATTTTTTGTATACTCTCTTTATCCCTGTTATCCTTGCAATGGAAGAATGGGGCCAAATGTACAATTCTGTAAACTTAGAAGACTAATTCAGATGAAATCCTTCCTACATGATATTGTTCTATGTAAGAGGGATTTTTTTAACTTTCTTAATTACAATTGGGTCTAGAATAAAAAGTGTACAAGTTAAATAGGTAGGACGGTTTATTGCATAAGATCATAATCTCCTTTGATAATACAATAGTTTGTAATTGACGTACGCTATCGTGTACGTCTATAATATTAGATAAGTTGAGGAGGGAAATCATGATGGAAAAAATTATTAATCCAACTACAGCACGAACCAATCTATTTTCACTTATTAAAAACGCTAATCGGGACTCCCAACCGGTTATTATTGCAGGATCCAATGACAGCCGTAGTGCCGTTTTGATTGGAAAAAAAGACTATGACGCATTACAGGAAACCATGAACTTAATGATGAATGGTCAAATTCAAGCTACCTTAAGCCGTAAAGATGATGAATCGGTTGATTTAGACGAAATGATCAAAGAAGTTGATCATGAGTAATCGTTGGAAAGTAAAAATAAAATCATCAGCTAAAGGTGATTTAAAAAAAGTTTTAAGAAGCCCATTACGTCAGTCATTTGAAGAAATAAAAAATGTATTGGAATCTGATCCATATAAACCAATACAGTCATTTGAAAAATTAACACCACCTGCGGCTGGTTACTATTCTCGAAGAATAAATGGACAGCATCGCGTCGTTTATACCATTGATAAGGTAACTAAAATAGTCGAAATCTATTCATGTTGGGCTCATTATGAAAGTGGTAATCTTGAAATGAGCGGTAAATCTAATTCCCGGAAAAACTAGTTAAACAAGTTGAATCTTAATGCGCAAGCACAAACATTCAGTCCAGCTGATTATCAAGAATATTTAGTTGAATGGGACGATGTCTTAACTTCTTTGCGTGATTGTTCTAATGAGTTTGCTAAGGAAAACTTACAAATGATAGTTGAATGACTAACTTCGAGTCTATTTGATAATTAAATATGTGCTGTTGACTGAAATTGAAAAGAAAATAAGAAACGCATGAAATCAATGTTCAAAAACAGATCTCATGCGTTTCTTTAGTTTGTCTTATAAAGGAGTTAAAAACTTTTTGTTTTTGTGACTAGCCTTTCAATACTATAAGTTCTATTCAACACCTTTTAATGCCTGAACCATATCTATCCGTTTTACGCGACGGCTAATAAACAAAGTTGTTGATAGAGAACAGATCCACACAAAAACACTAGATATAACAATTGTTTTCCAATCAAAGTATCTTGTATATTCAAGATTAATTGTTGAAAAGATGCTAACATATTGTCCTAAGAACCAGATCCCTGCAGGAATCCCGATGATCCAGCCTACAAACGTAGTCATTAAATTCTCTATTAATGTTAGATTTCGAATCTCATTTCGGTGTGTTCCTAAAACTCGTAATGTGGCATAATCACGAGTACGCTCAACAAAACTTAGCGATCCAAGGTTATACAAAACAATTACGATTAACCCTCCCCCTAAAACAATAATCAAGATGAAGATACTCATTAAGTTATTAACAAAGTTATAGGCATTACTTTTCTGATCTTTAATCTTAATGGTCGAGTCAATTTCGTTTTTGTTATAAGTATAATTCTTTTTAACTAGTAAAGTTGTCGGAGCAAAAGTTCCCCCTGCTTTTTCCCAGGTTCTTTTAGTTATATAAGCTCCTTGGTTTGTTTCACTAGTAATAATTCCCTTAACCCTAAAACGAGAGTGTTGATTATAGCCAAAGGTTTTAACTTTAAGCTTATCGCCAATTTTTATATGAGCCCTTTTAGCGAAACCTTGAGTTACATAAAGGCCACCATCTTTGATGGTTCCCCCTGTAGTAGTTTGACTGTTGACACTATCCCCATGGCCAAACTACTAGAAGACGATTATAGCCGTCATCAGGGGTAAAATGAGCTGGGCTTAACTGAACCCATTGTTTTGCTTGTGGATGCTCAGTTGAGTATTGAGAATAACTATTAACCGTAAGACGTTTATCATAAGTAAAGTCTTGTGTATATGCTTTATCGACTAAATGGTTCATAGATTGCGGCATGCCAACTCCTGCTATCATAAGCATCATACCACCTGCAACCCCAATAATTCCCATTAAAGTGCGAGTCCGATTAATGAATACATCTCTAATCGCCCATCTACCGGCATATGGGATGTGTGTCCATAACCATTCCCAGCGTTCAATAAATATTTTATGGGCAGAACTTTCCTCTTTACCACGAAGAAAGATAGCAGGAAGCCCTTTTGTAGCACTTCTAGCAGCCAGAAAGGCTGATAAAATACAAATTGAAATAACAGCTAAAATGACAAAGAGCACACTATATGTGTAGGAAATATTCCAATGAGGTATGGAAAACATTTGCTGTTGCTTCTTCAAAACAAACCATGAAATAGTAGGTGAAATTATTAATCCTGTTAGAGATCCTAATCCTCCTACAAATAAACCAAAGCTAGCATAATGAATTCCAACTTGAAAGTTAGAGAAACCAAGCGCTTTAAAAGTTGCAATTATATCGTATTGGCTTTTAATTAGTCTTTGTATGGTGGTATACATTGCTAGTATAGCCAATAGAATGAAAATAAACGAAAATAGGTAGGAGAGATTACGAATTTGTCCAACACGATCTAATGCATTTGAAACATCCGGAAGAGTTGATCGAGAATTGAATGATACTAATCTTTTTCCAAAAATTGTTTCAGTTGCCTTACGCATATTGTGATGATTTCCTTTGATCTCCACAATATTATTAGGCCCATGATAATTTAATTGTGCTTTTAATGCATGTGGGGAAATATAGGCATAACCATAGTTAGAATAGTTAGGAGCAATAAATTCCGGTGTACCAGTAAAATAAATTCGAGTAGGGTTTTGAACAATTCCTTTGACTTTGAAAAGTACGGTTCGCTTATTTACGGAGAATTTCAACGTATCATTTATAGCTAAATGATGATGTTGAGCGTACTCTTTGTTAATCCAAATTCCATTTACACTTTGATTATTGTACTTTTTTCCTTTAATGACATAAGATTGCGAAATAGGATGCTCATAGGCATCAATAATCACATAATGTTTATTTTGCTTTACTTGAAGCCTTGTACCACGTTGAGCGTTCGAAACTCCCGAAAGACTATTTATTTTTTTTAAGTCGGTATTAGTAACAGAACTACTTTGCACCCAGTAATTAGCTAATGTTGATTTATTAATAAAGCTACCTACACTGTCCTGTAGGCCGTGCCAAGCCCCCTGAAGTCCGACAAAAACAACAATAGACAACAAAGCCATTAGGAAAACTGAGAAAAATTGTGCCCAGTTATTTTTAACATCACGTAGTAGTTTTTTATTTAAATATTTCATTTATCCTGTTTCACCTACCAGTAATGGCTGTTCATTGTCATTGATTGACTCTATTTCACCATCTTTTAGTCGAATAATTCGATTGCCATAGCGTTCAAACTCTGGATTATGCGTAACCATAACAACGGCAGTGTCTGTAGTATTAGCAATATTTTGTAAAATGCCTAATATTTTCATACTGGTAGTTGAATCTAACGCACCCGTTGGCTCATCACATAATAAAAGCTTAGGCTTTTTTGCTAAAGCTCTAGCAATAGAAACTCTTTGCATTTCTCCCCCAGATAACTGGTTTGGAAAATTGTTCATTCGTTCTTCAAGTCCAACTGATTTGAGATAGTTTTCGGATAAGTCATCATTGTTATTAAGCTGTGCTGCAATTGCAACATTTTCTAATGCCGTTAGACTTGGAATTAAATTGTAGAATTGAAAAACAAAACCGACTACTTCTCGCCGATATGATGTTAAATCGTGGTCATTCAGCTTATTAATCTGTCGATCATTAAAACTGATATCCCCTTTTGTCGGTCGATCCATACCACCTAAAATGTTTAAAAGAGTGCTTTTACCAGACCCAGATGGTCCTAAAATTACAGTAAGTTGGTGAGGCTCAATTTCAAAGTTAACTTGACTAAGTGCTTTTACAACCTGATTACCAACCTGATATTCTTTATTGATATTAGAAAACTTAATCATTTAATTCTCCCCTTATTAGTATTTGATCATTAATTTAATTTTTTCTTTCAATGTTGGCTCGTGATGCTGTTCAATAATCTGTTGAGAGACTGCTTCCTTATTTTGTCTAAGGTGCCCATAAACATCGCAATGGTTAACCCGATAAGACTGATAATTTTAGTAGCCTTTGACATCTATCAAGTGCTCCTTTCAGTAACAGATGAATATAAAGGAAACATTTGTTACCTTTATTTGCGACTTCTAGTATAATTAGTCCTAAGCATTAAAACAATCCTTATTGGCTAAGTGCTACAGATTGCTATAATTTGTTACCGATAGTAAAGGAGATGTTAATAAAATGAACGGAAAGCAGCGTATGGTTGAGCAGTCTAAGCAATGGTTATGTGACGCCCTTATAAATTTAATGACAAAAGAGAATTTTCAGGATATTTCTATTACTGAAATTGCTCAAACCGCCGAATTATCTCGAAAGACGTTCTATCACTCTTTTAAAAATAAAGAAGCGGTTATTAATTATTTGTGTGATCAGTTGTTCGATCAGTACTTTGAACAATTGTTCCAACAGAAACCGCAGGTAGGGGAAATGATGCTAAAAACTACTTTTGACATTTTTTTAAATTTTTGGTGGCAAAAACAAGATTTAATTCAATTATTGATCCGACAGGGCTTATTTGATCACATGAATGAAATTTGGCAGCAAAAAGCAATCCCACGTTATCAACAGTTTGCGGCTCCCTGGCATGTTCAGGGCACTCCTACCCAAGTGAATTATGTGATGGCTTTTCAACTAGGTGGTCTTACCAATATTCTACGTGTCTGGTTAGGCCAAGGTAATCCTGAGCCACCAGAACAAATTAAGGACGTGATGTTGTTGGCTGCTCGCCAATTAGCAGATAGTCTGCATATAGACTAGACATAATTACGACAAACGATCTCTAATTAAAATTGTTCTATCCTAATGAATTCAGCATCTTTAACATCAACCATTACTAGGTCCGATCGCAACCATAATGTGACATTTGATGTACTAACTAAAATTATCTATGTACTTATTAGATTATTCCAGTAAAAAAACTACAAAGATCAAATTGGCCAACTGCATAAGCTGTTGGAAAAGCAGCAGACATTATTAGAGCATGAACAACAATTACGGCTCACGGAAATCAAACCCGAAACTAAGCAACTCGACGGCCAACCCAAGAAAAAACATTGGTGGTCACTTAAGTAAGACTTATCACTTATTTTGCAACATTAAAAGCCACATTTTGTAATGCATTTAAATTATACGTGTTAGCTTAGCTTCTTTTGGGTTTACATTAATAAAGCTAAGTGTTACTATATATTTGTATAAAAGTAATGCAATGCAGTGCAAAATAAGGAGAGCAGCCTATGGAAATTTTCAGTTTAGATTTAGGTAATAAGCAAACCAAATTAAAAAGTAGCAAATCTGAATATGTTTTGCCATCACGTTATTTAAACCAGGCTGATATGCCAATGTCAGTTGGTAGTTCAGCCACCAATAACGATCTGCACACTTATTCAGTCCCATTCAGTGACGATAAGTATGTTTGGGGGCGAGGTATTGACGGTTTACATCTTGATGAGTATCTGGCCGACACGATTATGTACGGGGATCGTTATAACAGCGAAGCTTTCAAGCTACTGGCTAACTTTGCTTTAGGTTTATTAGCAAGTGATTTTAAAATTGCTAACAACCAAGTCTTAGAAGTCGTTGTTACAGCGGGCTTGCCTACTGGTGACTATGCCGACCACGAACGTTTGAAATCGTTGCTAAAGGTCTTGGAGGGGCAACACCAAGTAACAATTGACGATCAAATTGTGACCGTCAGAGTTCGCAAGGTGTATATCTTGCCACAGCCAATCGGTACGCTCTATAACGAATTACTAGATAGCCAGGGCTTCATCAAAAATAAGGCGCTGTTAGATGAAAAGGTAGGCATTGTTGACGTTGGTGGTGGCACAATTTTGATTGATACGATTTTAAATTTTGAACTTAGCGGCAAAAACCGTCAGCAATTTAACACCGGCGTAAATGATCTATACGAAGCAATTGCCAGTCGAATTGAAGGCGACGTTAGCCTTTATCAGTTAGAAAAAGAATTGCGTCACGGCAATCAGCAACATCAATGGAGCTACCGTTTTTCGAAGAACCGCCAAGACGACATTACTGAATTGGTTGGCAAGGAAAGTGACCGCTTTACGCGCCGGTTAGTGGCCAATGTGACTTCAACTTTAAAGAATCTTGATAGCATTGATACATTGTTCTTCACTGGTGGTGGTGCTAACTTAATTAATCAAAAGATTCTGAAGACAACGTTTACTAATGCGGCCATTGTTAAAGATACTGAAGTTGCTAACGTCAACGGCTTTTACAAGTACGGATTAAGCCAGCAAGCACAAGAGAAGGAGGGTAAATAAGTATGACAAAAGTTAAGACCTTAAATGTCCGCTTAAACCCCGAAAAGATTGTCGATAAAGAGATTTTAGACTATTTTGACCAATCACTAATTCC
Source organism: Lactobacillus ultunensis DSM 16047 (assembly GCF_001436305.1). GTDB lineage: Bacteria > Bacillota > Bacilli > Lactobacillales > Lactobacillaceae > Lactobacillus > Lactobacillus ultunensis. The sequence goes on from NZ_AZFO01000030.1 coordinate 15,102, forward strand.
CAAAACAACCCTGGTTAAAACCGCCTTAATTCACGAAATAGAGCGTTTGAAGGCTTCAGGGGATCCTTATGTCAAAGACAACTTAAAAGCCTCAGAAACGCCCGAAAACGAGCTAGATTCATCTTTCAGTGCCAAGGAACGGCTGCGAGGAGGATTCAGCGCCTTTTCAGATAAGGATATTTAGCTTACTGGTTTCCACCAAAAGCGGGCAAAGTATACAAGACCAAATAAAGTTGCCGGCCGGTAAGCGCTATGCTAAACTAGGACTAATTTAACAACCGAATAACAGATCAAGCTAAACCAAAAATCCCCGATTCACGAGGAATCAGGGACTTTTGGCTTAGCAAGTAGCTGACAGAGAGCTACTTAGATTCAGTCGATTTTAACTTGCCGGTCTAAATCGACTGAACATTGAGTTCTAATTTATAAAGCAATTATACCGCAGGCTAGTCCACGAGGACAAGTCGCAGATAGTTAAAAAGTAAATTAAAACCAATGGACTAAGTAGCTAACAAGGCTACTTAGTCCATTTTTATTTAGTTGTTGAATAAAAAAGGTTGCCAAATGGGCAACCAAGAAAAGAAATCCATGCTGATGAATCTACAAAGCCGCCAGACCAATGAAAGCTTTGTGGTTCAGTTAGAGCATATCAGCTTTGTATTTTAAAGCAAATCAAATGTTTTAGCAACTCTCTTTTGAGCCAGCATGGGTTGGATATAGAAAGGGAGTTTTTATAATGGATCAAGCAAATTTTAAGTTTTATCAAGCTGACAACGTTTATGGGGCCTTGTTCTTTCAGTTTCCCAAAGTATTAATGTATGGCCAACAATATCGAAAGTTAAGCGATACTGCTAAGTTAGCTTACATGGTGTTAAAAGATCGCCTGGAATATTCCTTACGCAACCACTGGGTAGATGAAGAAGGTCACGTCTACTTTATTTTTACTAACCAAGAATTAATGGATTTGTTTAATTGTTCGAAAGGGAAATTAGCCAACGTCAAGAAAGAACTAGAAAAAGCTGGGTTACTTTATCAAAAAGCGATGCACTTTAATCCAAAAACTGGCAAGAACGAACCAAATCGACTTTACCTTGCTGAGCTAGATATGCAGTCATCCGACGTCTATTTACGCGGTGAATATGCTCAAAAAGAGCCGCAAACCCTTGCTACAAGCGAAAGTCTAAAAAATAGACCTTCGCGGGAGACCGTTGAAACCCTTGCTACAAGCGAAAGTCTAAAAAATAGACCTTCGCGAAAGTCCGTTGACGACACTCCGCAAACCCTTGCTACGAGCGAAAGTCTAAAAAATAGACACGATCTATATAAGACTAATAACTTAGATACTAATAGATACAATATAGATACTCAAAAGTTGGACTTTTCCACAGCCAATTTCTCACCAGCTGAAATTGAACAACAAAACCACGATTTGGTTAAACATGCTAATGACTTTTTAACTGATGAAGACAGTGGGCTACCAGTTTTCTTAGAACCCGAAGCGGTGCAATTGCTTAGCTTTTGGTGCCGAACTCCACAACAAATGCGGCGCTTTATCGGTATTATTCTCAATGCCAAATACAAAGTTGAAAAAGACCACCGGGACATTGGGGTCTATATTCCACTAGACGATGAAGAGCTAAAGCCCTTGATGACCAAGACTTTAAGACGCTACTTTAACGCCCTGAGAAGTAATGAAAAACATATCAAAGACGTTGAGAATTACCTATACGGTACCATGCAAAATCTATTTGGGATTTGGTGGAACAAGCAAGCGGCTAGAGAATATGCGGCTAAACACCCCAAGGAGCAGGACGCTGACAATGAGGATTTCTGGGATCCAAACGTCTTTCAAAAATGGCATAGGAGCTTTTTAAATGACCAAACCAAGCAAAGAAGTTGAAAAAATTGAGCAATTGTTGGCTGACCCCTGGGCAGTTGATATTGAGGAACTTTGGCAGCAAGCCGCGCATAATCCTGATCCTGATAAGGATTTACGGAAGCGCATTACCAGCACTTCAAGACGGTACTTTAACGCCCTTAGAAGTAATGAGAAACATAAGCCAGTTAAAAATGCTGAAAACTACTTGTACGGCACTATGCAAAACCTGTTTGGCGTTTGGTGGAACAAACAAGCCAATGAAAAATACCGGGCAACACACCCAGATAACTTCTAGATGTCATATAAGCTCGTATAAGCGATTTTAATTGCTTGGGGTATAATTATACTAAAGCGGCTAAACAACTGCTAAGAAGAGGAGCTGGGCATCTCTGTGGACACAACCAAACGTGAGGAGAAGGTCAAAGTGCTAACAGACGCCTTAATTGGTTTTTAGCTCAAAGCAGGCTAAAATAAAGGGGAAAGTAACTATGTTTGACTTTTAATACTTAATCCCAGCAACTCGCATATAAGAAGTAAAAAAATAGTCAAAACTTAAGGAGGTACCAACATGAAATTAGACTATCAACAAACTTACAAAAAGGAAATTCTAACCGAATTTGCCAGCAGCATTTATGCTAAAGTAGTCAATTTGGTCGTTGACCAAGAATTAAATATTCACGATGAAAGTCATTTTCTGGTTAAACTGATGCACCAGTTAGGAGATGCTAAGTTAGTAATTATGGACGCGCATTCCTTGGGAGAGTTAGAGACAATTCAAGCTTACTGGCAAGCAATGAATAACTTTATTGATAGTCTGCCAACGAAAAGTAAAGTTGCTTAGTTATGGACGAACTAGCCAGCTATACCGATTATCAATTTGAAGCGAAATTACAGATTGAAATCGAGCAATTAACCAAAAACAAGCAAGCACAGGAAAGCCCCAAAGCTTATTTACTGGGCGGGCAACCGGGAGCGGGAAAGTCAGGCTTGCATCAACTCATCAAAGCCGAAGATCCCAACGCTATTACGATTGATAACGATACTTTTAAGTGGCTACACCCAAAGTATAAACAATTAGAGCAAAAATACGGGAAAGATGTTGTCAAATATGTAACCCCGTTTTCTAACCAAATGACTGAGTCTTTAATTGATTATCTGAGTGATAAAAAATTTGATTTAATTATCGAAGGTACGTTAAGAACAGTTGAAGTACCAATGGCCACTGTAACTAAGTTACAGAACAGGGGTTACGAAGCGAGTTTATACGTTATGGCAGTTCCGAGAATTGAATCATATCTAGGGACTTTGGCACGCTATGAGGATCAATTTAGTTTATCACCTAGAACTGCTAGAGCGACTACCAAAGAAGCTCATGATGTCGTTGTCAGGCAGCTACCTGACAATTTAGATTTTCTGTATAAACAGAGGTTATTTAAAGAGATCAGACTATATGACCGAAAGGGTAACAAATTATATTCTAGCCTAGAAAATTTGAACGAAAGCCCCAAAAAGATTATTACCGAGATTCTTAACAGAAAGCTAGATAATAATACCCTGCTTAACAGCATAGATAGTGTTATTAATAAAATGGAGATTAATCATCATACGACCACACCGCAGTACCTCGATTTAGTAGAAAAAACAACAGAACTAAAAAAAGAGATCAGCGGTAGGGTGCAGGAACAATTAAAAGAATTTGCTGAAAAGAATCCAGAAGTCAATCCTAAAGAGGATCCAGAAAATAAAAATGATCGACCTAGTTATTAGGCTGATCATTTTTTAATTTATCCGGTTTATGCGCATTAACATAAGCGGCAAACATTTTTAAAAGTTCCTCGGTTTGTTCAACCGACAAATTTTCTGCTTGGAAGTATTTTTCTAGCAACGCCCCTTTTTGAATTAAACGACGAGTACGAGCTTTTCTAGCACGTTGATTTTCGTAATATTTATTCTGCCGTAATTTAAAATCTTGCCGTTCAATTTTTGCTTCTAAGCGTTTTTGCTGGTCAAGCAATTTTTTTATTTGAGTAGTCATATAAAACACCATCTAAAAACGAAAGTTAATTATCAGAATTAGGAGCAGAAGTAGATTGATTTTCTTGATTTAAAAACTCCGCGAGCTTTACCGATAAGGACTTAATCTCTTGCATAGATAATTTCCCATAGTCAAGATTAGCTTGCTTGATAAGTTGGTGACCCAACCGTTGATCAATTTTAAGCTTTTCGTTTTTAATACGTTGATTAAGGTCTTTCAATTTAGCTTCTTGAAGCTCTAATGAAGTAGGCATAGTAATTCTCCTCCTTTTTTAAATTAAATATATTTAGATAAATCGAATATATCACAAAAGTAAAGAGGTAGTCAAAGCATAACTATTGAGAATCAGAAATATGTATAATACAATAGTGGAGTAGAAAAGAAGTCAGAAGTCCGAACTAAGTGAGGACAATGTGCACTTACACATAGAAAAATTCTATGTTGTGCTAGACCTATTAAAACCTGTATTAGAAGTCGCCGATGGCGACAACAAAATCAACCTCCAAAACCCAAAGAAAGATGGTGATCGACATGGCAATTTTTCATATGAGTTTTAGTAACATTAGTGCTGGTAAAGGCCGGAGCGCAATTGCCAGTGCCGCCTATCGAAGTGGTGAAAAACTATTTGATGATAAAGAAGGACGAAGCTATTTTTATCCCCGGTCGGTTATGCCAGAAAGCTTTGTATTGGCCCCTAAAAATGCGCCAGAATGGGCGAGTGATAGACAAAAACTTTGGAATGAAGTTGAAAAGAAAGACCGTAAAGCTAATTCACGTTATGCAAAAGAATTCAACGTGGCCCTACCAGTTGAATTAACTAATGAGGAACAGAAGGCTTTAATCACAAAATTTGTACAAGAAACATTTGTCGATAAAGGTATGGTCGCAGATGTCGCAATTCATCGCGACCATGAAGAAAACCCACATGCTCATGTTATGCTTACCAATCGCCCTTTTAATCCAGATGGAAGTTGGGGATTAAAGTCAAAAACGCAATATATTTTGGATAAAAACGGCAAACAATTATTAACTAAAAATGGCAATCCAAAACAAAGAAAAATCTGGTTAGTAGATTGGGATAAACCAGGAAAAGTTGAAGAATGGCGACATGCTTGGGCAGAAGAAGTAAATAGTTTATTTCAAGCTAAAGGTATGCCAGAAAGAATCAGCGAAAAATCGTATGAAGAACAGGGTATAGAAAAGACACCAACCAAGCACGAAGGACACAACAGTCAAACCAAAGAAAGAAAAGCATTTAACGAAGCAGTTAAGGAACAGGACAGAACAAAAAAGCAATATCAAAATAACCAAGAAAAGATTAATAATCAGAAGCACTTTGACGCTTTAAGTCAGCATTTTTCTTTCAATGAAAAACGTTTAGTCAAAGAGTTAAGCCATGAGCTTAGAACTTATGTCAGCTTAGAGAGTTTAGATGATAAACGCAGAATGTTGTTTAACTGGAAAAACAGCGTTCTTATTAAACATGCAGTTGGGGAAGATGTTAGAAAAGAATTGCTAACAATTAACCGTCAAAGTCAGTCACTAGAAAAGGCAGATAAACTGTTAGAAAAGGTTACTAATCGAGTAATTGGAAGATTATATCCAGAGCTAAGACTTGATGAAATTACACCAGCAGAACGGCAAGAATTAATTAAAGAAACCAACAGCGAACAAAAAGTTTTCAAGGGTGAAGAACTACATGATCGCCTATTGATGATTAGAGAAGATTTGATTAATCGTCAATTATTAACTTTCACCAAGCGCCCTTATGTCAGTTGGCAATTATTAAGTAAGCAAGAAACAAGGGATAAGGAAAAGCTAACCCAGATTTTGAGCAAACATGGTAATTCCCTTGAAGAATTAGAAACAGCAAATAGGGGAGTTCTAGTCAATTACAGTCCAGTTGAGCAAGGACAAATTAAGCAAGCCGTTAAGGACTTGCGGACAATTAAGGCAGTTAAAGAGATTGTTCTAACACAGTATCAAGCAGTTTTGAAGCAAGCATTCCCAGATACTCCAATAGATAAAGCACCGATTGAGAAACAGGAACAAGTTTATACCGCTTTGATGTACTACAATCCGAGTTTAAAGGCTTGTCAGCTGGAAACGATAAAGGCATGGCAAAAAGAACCACCAGTAGTCTTTACCCATGAAGAGCATGAACAAGGATTAGCGTATTTAACAGGCAAAAAATCGCTTAATGATTTAACTAATAAGCAACTCCAAAGAGTAATGAAGTATGACGGTACTAGACAGTTATTCTTAGGAGAATGTGAGAATGACCCAGCAATTAAAGACAGTCGGATTAAGGCAGTACGGCAAGAGATTGCCAATGGCCAAAGTCAGGACGATCAAAAACGACAAAGTCAACTTTCAGACTATGAACCGTTTAACTACAAAGAAGTTACCCCCAGTTACTACCTAGAAACCGCCTTTAGTGACGCATTATTAGGAATCTTGTACTCAAGAAGCGAAGATCGCAGACGAAGCAAACAAGCCAAAGGTTTACGAGAAACCGAATGGGAAATGACGAGAAAACAGCGTGAACACCAAAAGAACAATCGCCATGATGACTTCGGATTACACATGTAGTTAAACTATATGGAATCGAAATGTTACCGAATTGTAATATAAAACATCCATAGTGTGGCCATTTTTATGGTATAATGTAGACATGTTAAAAGAAAGGAGTAGTGACATGTGGCACAGCAACAGCGTTGGATTAGCCTAGCAGAAGCGAGCCGAGAACTAGGACATGAAAAAAGTTATATTAGTCGATTTTATCGGCGACATCAGAATGAAATTCCGAATGGATTAATTATTGGAAACGAAACTAATAAACTGATTTCTGATGATGGGATTAAGTGGATAAAAGAGCACGCAAAAAAAGAGGGCGTCCTCGTAAGTAATTAAACTACTCACGAGGATTGCAACCTAGAAACGCAACTTCTAGGTTTCACCCTCTCAAGTTACTATTTTACCATTTTAAGGGGCGGGCTTAGGGGAACATATCAACTAGCTTAGCCCGACACAGCGAATGGAAGTGAAGCCATGAAAATTGAACGCTGGCAAGGCATTTCAGGAAAAATCGTCCATGACGGTAAAAATGCGTTGTTAGTTGACGACGATGAACAACTAGACGAGAAAGAATTAGCCAAACGATTAGAAGAAAACGGTAAACCAGTTGAAGAAGTAAGAAAAGCTACTTTTAGAAAGACTTTAAAGAAGCAAGTAAAACTTGAGCCTATTAAGTTAAGTAGTTGGTTTAACCGAAAGAATGATAATCAAAATGCTAATAAGAGTGCCAAGCTAAAATCAGATAAGCCAGTACATCAATACAAGCAAATCAAAACAGAACTGTTATTTTTCGGGGAGAGTTTTTTAGAAGGGTTCTTAGACTTTTACGGACTAGAAGTTAATAATGCGCTAGGTCGCTATGAAAAAAATCTGCACGTGTTAGAAATTCAAGATTTAAGCCGTTCAGAAAAAGAATACTACCTAGCAACAACTAATAAGCAAGGCAATTTAAGGATCGCTACTGAATCCTTGCCAAGTCAGCAAATTGCACAAAGGGAATTAGATAAGTTCTATGGGCAAGAACCAAAACAAGAAGAATATGTTGAATTAACAAACGCTCAAAAAAGAGAGGAGGACGAAAGTTGAAAATCAAACATCTAAAGGAAATGACAGCCAGCGCTTTAACAGCTAGTTACCTTGCATTAACTAATTCATCAGTGGTATTTGCTGCTAGTGGTGGTCAGGTGCAAAGCAAACTGACCCAAGCTGCAAATACTGTTCAAAGCATCTTAACAGGATTGGTGGTATTAGTCGGAATTTGTGTGGCACTGTTTATCATTATCAAGCGTATGCCAGACGCTGACGATCCTCGAGAAAAGTCAGAAGTCTATCATGCAGTGGGCCGTGTAGCTGGATTAGTAGCACTTGCGGCGGCTGTTATCTGGCTTCTGCCATGGGTTTACAGTCTATTTACTTAGAATTAAAGGGGTCCGTCAAAATGAAAAAAGGAAAAGAATTTATTTTTCCAGAGAACGTAGATAAAGACTATGGAATTTGGAAAGATTATACCTTAAAAGATTTTGGCTATATGGCTTTAACAGGGGGATTAGGCTTGTTATTTATCATCTTGCCACCTTATAACCTGATTTTAGTTCTTACAAAAATTGTGATTGTAGTATTAGCCATGACGATAGTCATGGCTATTTTAACAATCAAGCCAGTTAATGCCCGAAAAAACATTAAAGTTCGAGATTATCTGAAAACTAGAAGCCAATATGCTAAAAGTCAAAAACTATATTTCTTAAAGCCACAAAAGCGAGGTGACATGGAAAGTGAACTGGAAAAGATTACAACCAAATAAAAAAGGCAATCCGTTAGAGTGGGATTACCAGCCACCAAAGATTAATGGCGGAAAGCAAACGATTGATGATATGAGTTTGATTTCAGGTATGTATGGCGATTATGAAGTTACTAAAACAGGCAACTTAGTCGGAATTATCGAAGTCAGCGGAATTAACCTAGATTTGTTAAATGACCGAGAGCAAGAAGATGTCTTTGAAGATTACGGAGCATTTTTAATGCAAACACTAGGCGAGGGAGTAGACGATAGCTTACAATCCCTAGAACCTACAATTCCAGTCAACATGACGGCGTATCTAAATGGTCTCAAAAAAAGGTATTTAGCATTACAGAAGGAACAGCCAGCGCAGCAATTTAAAATTCAACTATTAGCTAGTTATATTGATCATTTTACCCAAGTGCAAGAGTCAAAGAATATGACTACAAAACAGCACTTACTAATTGTGAAAGTACCAATTAAGGATAAGAGTATGACCAGTCTTAAACTAGCCGTTACTCATCTGGAAGAAAAACTAGACCAAGTAAAACGTGACTTAGAGAATGCTTTAACTGACTTTGATTTAACCGCAAAAACTTTAACTAGCCAAGAAGTCCAAGCAATCTTAAAGAACTTAATCAACTTTAAAGGATAGAGAGGAGCAGAAATGACAGCATTAAACGCAATATCAGATTTCTTTTTCCCGAAGAAGAAAAGTGCAGATGAAGAAGTAATCAGCACAAAAAAACAAAAGGAAGAAACAGATTTCACGGAACTAATTGATAAAGATAGCTTACATGCGCTCTTTCCGTTTAGTTGGGAACAGTACCCGACCTACGTGCAGTCGGG
>NZ_AZFO01000031.1 GCF_001436305.1 Lactobacillus ultunensis DSM 16047
CTACTTGACAGGGAATGTATCAAATCCGACGTTTTCTTTAACAAAGTTATTCTATTTTTATTTTGAAATTTCCTTAAGTCCTTCACGACGACGTCCCATGTTAAACCATGGTGAAACGGTAAAGGCTAATACATCGTTAACGACGTAAATCAAAGAATTGATTGCCATAGCTAAGTTGGCATCCCCCTGCGCATAAGTTACGCCCCAAAGGATTAATTGAAAAATACCACTAGCTGTCCACCAGAAGTATTGGTTGTTGTAACGCATGAAGCACATAATTCCGGCAGTAAGTGAAATAGCAAAACTAATCGCATCGATCCAAGGACGAGGATCATTAGTAAATTTACCAATTAAGAAGCCTGAAACTACGTAGACTAATAAAGTACCTAAAATAGCAATGATCCATTCTTTTGAGCCAAATTTTCTCAAATGGTTCTTAGTATCATCATTCCAAGATCTTATAGCAAAGATAACTGGTAAATCTAAAGTAGCAATATATGCAATTTGTTCAAAGATGGAAAGATAATTCTTTGCTGACCATCCAGCATAAATAAAGCAAGCTGCTGAAATCAATCCTAGCCATCCATTAATTGCTTTAGTTGCGTTAATTGCCAATACACAAAGCGTACCTAAAAGCGTACCGATAAACGTAATCATAGTTACGCTTGTTACCTTGCCTTGAATAAGCAAAGCCAATTGAAAACCAAATGCGAAAAACCATAAACAATAGTTTTGTACTGGCCATCCCTTTAATTGATTAAACAACCAAACAAAATAATTCTCGTGTTTTCTCTCCATCTATAAAAAACTCCTTTTTATTTTTAGGTTCACAAATACAATATATTGTGCCTTATCCGCTTTTCCTCTCAAAAAGCATCGTTATCTAGTATAGTAGACTGACATATAAATACAAGAATTGACATTTTTTAGTTTTGCGTTAATAGCATAGATTTTTTATTCAAATTTTTTAATTTTTTCTAAATGCTAAAAATTTTCATTTCTCTGGGGTGACACTATGTCATATAATATATATTGTCAAAAGATAATATATATTTAACTAACTCTATTACGGAGGGTACACAAATGTTTAAGACAAGAAGAACGCAATTTGCTATTAGAAAATTAGCTAAGGGCGCTGCAGCAGTCTTACTTAGTTTCGGAATCCTAGCCGGATCAAGTGCACCTCTTGTTTCAGCAGCAACTAGCGAAATTCAATCAGAAATGACAACTGAAACGCAAACTGAAGTAGCTGAAACTGCCCCTGCAGAAAACGAAACTACTCCACAACAAGAAACTACGATTGCTGAATCAACTCAAGGTGAGCGAATTACAGAAAATACCACTGAAACTTCACAAGAAGTTGCTCAACCAGAAAATGATTCAACTCAAAAAACTACTAAGCCAGAAGTTTCGACTACAGAAAAGGAAAACACTCAGGTAACTACTCCAGAGATAACTCCTGAAACTGAAAAAGTTGAGAGTGGTCAAACTGAGATTGATGACAAAGTAGAATCTAATAAGACAGAAAATACTGAGGAAACTGTAGATAAAACAGACAATAATAAGACTGAAAACTCTGATACTGATAAAAAAGAGAAACCTAACATTAGTCAAATGACTAAGGAAGAATTAGCCAACTACATTAAAGAAGTTGCTGATAAACATCCTTTAGGTATTGCTGGTATTTTCCATATTTTTGGTAATGAAGTAGATGGTCAAGTACACATTGCTGGTAACATTGCTGGAGATAAAGTTGCAGCTGGCGACTTTGGTACAAACAAAGATGCAAACAGCAACTTAACTACCGGTGATATCCACTACATCGGCAGTATCGATCACTTCAACAAGATTAACGGCGATAATAAGGTGGTCATCTTTGGCCCAGACATTGAATACAGATCATATGAAAACGGTGGTGCTATTCAAGTTAACTTCGGCACTACTGACAAGCCTGACTGGAGAAAAGTTGATATTCCATTCGGACATATTGTTAAAGCTGAACAAAAACTTGATATTCAGGGCGAACTTGATAAATTAAGCGATAAGTCTGACACTTGGGCTAGTCAAACCCAAACTGAAGGCATTAAAGCTGATTTTACAGATCATAACAATAGCTGGATCGATGTTTCAGAAGCTATTAAAAATGCAGGCGATAGCAAAGAACCTATCTATGTGAATATCGATGCTGCTCACCTTTCAGGTGGTAATAAGCGCAACATTACTATCAAAGGCATCCCTGCAGGTGCTGACGCTCCAGTCATTATCTTAAATGTAACTAATATTCAAGGTGGCGACCTAACTGTTCAAACACATCTAGTATTGGAATACAATGATCAAACCAGTGCCAATGGATCTTCTGAAAAACATGATCAATTTAATAAATTGTTATGGAACTTTGGTACAGATTTAAATTCATTAACAGTTTCTGGTGATTACCATCTTGGTAGTATTTTAGCTACAAACGCTCATATTACTACTAATGTGAATGTAGATGGCAACATCATTGGTAATAAAGTTACGATCAAGGGCGAATCACATCGTTGGGACTTAGTTTCACCAGATTTTGTAGAAGTTGAAAAGCCAAAACCTGAAGATCCTAAACCGGAACCAAATCCTACTCCAGACCCTGATCCTACTCCGGACCCTAATCCTGATCCAAACCCTGATCCAGACCCTGATCCTACTCCGGACCCTGATCCCGATCCAGACCCTGATCCTGATCCAGAACCTACACCAAATCCAGAACCTAAGCCTGAAGAACCAACTACACCCGAAACACCATCCGATGAAGAATTTGTTCCTCCTCTTGCTGAAGAAGAACCTGAATCTCCAGAATCTTCCGAAGAAACTCCTACCGAAGAAGACTTCGTACGTCCTCTCCCAGAAGACGTAAAGGATAAGATCACCGATACTAAGAAAGAAACCGTCACTCCTCTTCCAGAATCAGTAGTGAAAACAACTCACGAAAAGGTTGAAGCAGAAAGAGTAACTCCAAAAGCAACATCAGTAGTTACTTCAACCGAAAAGGAAGTTGCTTTACCTGAAACGGGAGAAAAGAAAAACAATTTGCTCACAATGGGTATCGTGATGACTGGCTTAGCTACTGCAATCGCTACCCTTGGAATTGTTACTAAGAAAAAAGAAAACTAAAGAAACGAGGTAATATTATGGAGATTAACTACTATGATGCAGAAGGCAATAAGATTGGATCACATTTTTCACATCTACTAAAAGATACAGTGAACCTCGAAGACCAACTCATTAGAAAAGTTATTGATTCCAATATTCCTCATGACTATGAAATATTCTCCAATTTTACTTATCCTACAGGCATCACTCGTAAGAATATGCCCCAGGAAATAATGGTTGCTGTTAAAGCTATTAATTATTAAAGTAATCAAAAACGGCTCAAATTAAATTGAGCCGTTTTTACTTTGCATTTTTTCATTTAATGTTGTGATGCACCAGTTGAAGTATCTGGTTTTTCTTCAGTCTTCTTTTCTTCTTTAACTTGCGCTTTCTTAGTTGAAGCACCACTCACAGCATCTGGATCTGAGTTTCTACGATAAGTTGCACCAGTTGTTGCATCATCATCAACTACTAGTTTTTGACCAGTAGTTTCACAGAAGTACTTAACTAATGGATACAAATCTTGAACCCATTCATAAATACCAGCATAGTTGCCCTCATCATCCTCAACGCGTTTATAGTAGTGTAAAATCAACTTCTTTAAATTGCCATTAGGTACTGGCATATAAACGTCATCGTGACCATCTTGTTTAGTACGTAAAGCATGCACAACCTTTTTAGCGTTAGGAATTACGTCACGGACATCTGGGTGAATTGTCTTCATTGTGTCACCAACTTGTTCTGGCGTACGTTTAGCAAGCATTTTATGATTTGGATCAGTTGGACGATTGTACCACAAGAATTGGTTGTTATTATCAACAAAAGTCATTTCGCCAATTGTGTTTCTCAACATCCAATTAATTTGATTAACAGTAAGCAAACCAGAGTCAAGCTTGACATAGTCATCGCCTTCAGCCGCATGAACCTTCTTAGCTGCCTTGTCTAACCAATCAGGATCATTCTTATCAATGCCCTCAACTGTATACTTGGACTTACCCTTTGCATCAAAGTCTTCTTTTAAGTATTCGTCTTTATTCATATCTTTAAGCCATTTAGGTTCAGCCATAATTTTCTCCTCCTTAAAAAGTTCTCTTTTCAAGAAAATTATATATTGTAAGCAATTACAATTCAATGCATTTTATATAATTTGTAAAATATTATATATTGAATATTTATATAATATATTGCATAAAAATAAGCAGTCAATTGACTGCTTATTTTTACATCTTGGTTTCTACTGTATGTTTATCTAAATGAATAATCACATCAAACATTGCCTTTTCTTCTGGCGAAATCTTATGCGCTACTTCAATCACAGCCACATTAGGATTCTTTAACAAAGTCTTATGAATATCTAATGATAATTGTGGATCCAGCGCACTTGTTGCTTCATCTGCTAAAAGAATTGGTCGGCCAGACAAAAGCGCACGTGCAATTTCCACTCTTTGAATTTGCCCTCCAGAAAGTTCACTACCATTTTCTCCAACTTGCTTATCCAATCCTTGGTCTTTAACCAATTCATCTAAGCCGGCTTCATGGATAACTTTCTTGAGTTTTTCATCACTTACTTGACGCCCTAACGTAATGTTAAAACGTAGCGTGTCATCAAACATAAATGGCTTTTGATTAACATAAGAAAAGTAATTATGAGCTGCATCCCACTTTCCAGTCACATTCTTACCATTTAATAAAATTTCACCATCTTTAGGCTTCTTTAAACCTAAAAGCAACCGCAATAACGTCGTTTTACCCCAACCACTTGGAGCCATCAATAGCACTTTTTGTCCCGGTTTAACCTGTAAGCTTACGCCATCAAAAATCTCCTTATGATCTGAATTGGTAACGTATGATAAGCCCTTGACTTCCATGCCCTCAAAGTGGTCAATCTTTTGCTTATCATCTTTCATAACATGATCTAAAGCAACTTGCGTCTTCGTCCACATTGGAACAGTCGACTTCACCTGATTAAACTCATTAAAGAGCGTTACAACAGGCGTGATAAAGTTCATCGCTAAGTCGACCATCATTACCAAAGTACCAACTTTTAAATTACCCTGCATCATCATAATTCCACCAATAGTACATGGCACAATGAAACAGAACAATTCCGCTGCCGAATAGATTAACTCCAATGCCCAAGCTTGAGTTAATGTCATATTCCGTAAAGCATTTTCCATATTTTGGGCAGCTTTAGCAGCACGCGTTACAATGTTAGTTCTAACGTTATACAGCTTAGTTGCCTGCGCACCGTTTAATGAATCGGAAACATTTTGGGTATAATTAGCATTCGTCTTTGCCCAAATCTCGGACTTCTTAGTAATAATCGGACTAGTAATCATCTGCACCAAGGCTGGCGCAATTGTAGCGATCAAGAAAACAATCGTCATTTGCCATGAACTATAAAAGGCAAAACTAATTGCACCTAAGAAAGATAGCCCTTGAAAAATCATATCCAGCTGAGCCGTAATTCGATTAGTTTCAATCTGCTTCAAATCATTAGTCATCAAGGACAAACCACTTTTTACATCAGGTTCGCCTTGATCAACCAAATAACGCAGGTTGGCTCTCTTCAAGGTCATATTCACATCACGAATAATCCCCATCTTAACCGTCTCATAAACAAAGTTGCTGCCCATGAAGCACATTTGACCTAAAGCAGTTAAAATTGCCAATCTAATTAAGTGCATGTAGTCATGAGAACCAGAAGAAGCAACGTTCAACATAATCTGAATCATGTAGGCCACAAACACAATGTTGCAGGCCTTAATTGCTGCTAAAATGGTAAAGCTAATAAGCTGGCTTTTCTTAGCATATTTAAGACTCATAAAAACTCCTTTTTTACTTACTTACAAAACATTATACCCGCTTCCTTGTCTTTTTCTCAAACTGATACGATAATTAAAGTAATACTTACTATTTTTAATAAGAACAGAAAGGATTTTTTAATGAAAACTGGTACTAAAATCATCACTTTAGACAACGGCTATCACCTTTGGACCAACACCCAAGGGGAAGGCGACATCCATTTATTAGCACTTCACGGCGGCCCTGGCGGCAACCATGAATATTGGGAAGACACTGCTGAGCAATTAAAGAAGCAAGGTCTTGACGTTCAAGTTACTATGTACGATCAATTAGGTTCTCTTTACTCAGACCAACCTGATTATTCTGATCCTGAAATTGCTAAGAAGTATTTGACTTATGAATACTTCTTAGATGAAGTTGACGAAGTACGTGAAAAACTTGGCTTAGACAACTTCTACTTGATTGGTCAAAGTTGGGGCGGTCTTTTAGTACAAGAATACGCTGTTAAATATGGTCAACACTTGAAGGGTGCTATTATTTCTTCAATGGTTGATGAAATTGATGAATACGTTGCTTCAGTTAACAGAAGACGTCAAGAAGTTCTTCCACAAACTGAAATTGACTTCATGCATGAATGCGAAAAGAACAATGATTACGATAATCAACGCTACCAAGATGATGTTCAAATCTTAAACATCAACTTCGTTGACCGTAAACAACCTTCTAAGCTTTACCACTTAAAGGATATTGGTGGTACTGCCGTTTACCATGCATTCCAAGGTGACAACGAATTTGTTATCACTGGTAAGTTAAAGGACTGGCATTTCAGAGATCAATTGCATAAGATCAAGTGCCCAACTTTGCTTACTTTTGGTGAAAACGAAACTATGCCAATTTCTACAGCTAAAATCATGCAAAAGAAGATTCCTAACTCACGTCTGGTAACTACTCCAGATGGTGGTCACCACCACATGGTTGATAACCCTGCTGTTTACTACAAGCACTTAGCTGACTTCATTCGTGAAGTTGAAAACGGCACTTTCAAAGGTGAATAGAATTAACTAGAACATCGCTATTACGCGATGTTTTTCATTTCTTAAGAAACACGTAAGTGTGTGACAATATGTCATCTTTTCATATACACCACTCTTTTATCCGCGTATAATTAATATCATAAGTTAGAAAATGATATTGATGTAAATGTATAGGAGTTCTGTGTATGTTTGATAAGAATAAAATGATTAAATTAACAAGTGGCTTGGCTTTAGCTGGAGCTTTATTAATAGGAACTGCAGCTTGCAGCAACAATGATGACAACTCAAGCGCACGTTCATCCAAAGTCTCTAAATCTAAAAAAGCCACTAAAAAGGCTGTTAAACAAAATGAGACTAAGCTAAAGAAAACTAAAATTGATGTTAGCCAGGCTACGGCATTAAACAAGTTCAATGAACGCTATCCCGACAAAAAGATCAAAAGTATTGATTTGAAACTGGAAAACAATGCTTATGTCTACGAAATCGATGGCTTTGACAACAAGAATGAATACTCTGCCACAATTGATGCAGACAACGGCAAGATTTTACATTCCAAATCAGAAAAGCTGGACTTAGATGATCATCTACAAAAAGCGCTTGACCTTGATAAGGCAATCAGTCGTGACGAAGCAAGCAAAATTGCCGAAAAACACGCTGATGGCGTAAGCAATGAATGGTCGCTTGAACAAGATGACGACGATAATACAGCTTACTGGGAAGTTAAAGTTAACAACGGTACCAAGTCTACTGAAGTAAAGATTGACGCTTATAGTAAAAAAGTCGTCTCAACTGAAAACGATGACTAATACCAACCAAAATAAAAAGACGAGCCAAAAGCTCGTCTTTTTTGCTATCTCGATAATTTCTTCAACAATAACCAGTCAGTCTGCGGATCACTACCCACTTGGAAAGTATGTTGACTAACTCTTCTGAAGTCATGACGCTTATAAAAGTGCTGGGCATTGACATTCTTTTCATAAACACCCAACCACATATAATCCTTGCCTTCTTTTTTAGCAGTCTCTTCCGCATAATCAAGTAGCACATTGCCTAACCCCTTATGTTGAAAACTAGGAAGCAAGTAAATCCTTTCAACTTCAAGAGCGTTTTCTTTTAAATGCTCTGTTTGTGCATCCCCAACATTAATCTTCAAATAACCAGCGACTTCATCATCAACCATTAGGAAGAAGAAGCGACTATCAGGATTATTAATTTCTCTAATCATCTTGCTAGTTTCATAGTCCTCTGCTAAAAAGCGCTTCATATCATCTGGAGCTGTATAAGGATCAAAGGTCACCTTAAAAGTTTCACGTGAAACTTCTTGTAATTTCTTTACATCATCAATAGTAATAGCCTTAATTGTATAATCCATTACTATTTCCTCTTTCCGCCATTTTTTACAAAACGCCAATTTTCACTAGCATTTTCTTCAACAACTCTTAACAGTTCAGCTAAATTTTGGCGCTGTTTATCATCTAACCCTTTTAAAACTAGTTGATTTGAATAAGTATTTTCTTTTTCAATCCTTTCAGCTAATTTTTCTCCAACAGCTGTTACAAACAAATGCTTAATCTTCTTATTTCGTCCATCGTTTTCTTTTCTAATTAAGCCATTCTGTTCCAATTTCTTAATACTGCGGGCTGTCGTCGTTCGATCTACGTTAAGCATTCCAGCCAAGTGATCCGAAATGATTCCGGGATTCTCATTAATTCGAGCTAAATATAAATACTGTCCTCGATTCAACTGAATATCTTTAAATTCAATATTGGCAATCGAATCTAATGCCCGTGCAATCGTACCAATTTGTCGCAAAATATCTTCTTTCATTTTTTTCACCTTAAAAATATTATATTCATTATTGTTGTAAATGCAACAATAATATTAAAAAATAAAGAAGTTTGCTTTGCGCAAACTTCTTATTTGGCTATTTTACATAGGCATACTTGTATGACCACTGGGTCCCAGCAGTATTATGAATTACACCGTGAACACGTGGCTTTTGCAAATATGAAGTTGTTTGTTGATAAATTGGCGTAATTGCCTGATCTCCATTGACAATTTTGGCTGCAGATACTAAATCATTCCATCGCGTAACCGGATCATTAGCATCTTGGTTAGCAGCCTTTTTCACTAAATTATCGTACTTACTACTTGACCACTTGCCATAATTATAAGAAGTCCCAGTCAATGGAATTTGCATAAAGGTCATTGGATCATTAAAATCGCCACCCCAATGGGATAAGTAAATATCAAAATTACCTTCGCGTGCACGACTGTCGGATGATTTTTCGGGAATATTAGTAATGTTGATCTTAATACCTTTCAATTCCTTGGTCCATTGCGATTGTAAGTATTGCGTTAATTGATCGCTATCTGCTTCATCATTTGAAGCCAAAATATCAAAGGTTAAATTCTTTTCACCAATTTCGTTCAAACCTTTTTGCCAGTACTTCTTAGCTAAGGTTGGATTGTAATCAACAGTATTTTTAACTGCCTGCTCTTTAGCAAAATCAACATTTGTCTTAGGATTCTTAGCTAAATCAGTAGCAACAAATCCTGTAGGCAAAGTTGATCCATTGCCCAGCACCTTCCTAGTAACGCTATTACGGTCAATTGCTAGAGACAAAGCTAAACGAATATTCTTATTGTTCAATGCTTTACGGTTAACCGCATTCTTATCTTTAAAATTATAGAGCAAGAATCTAACTAATGAATATGGATACTGCGTGAAATCTTTATTGCTCTTTAAATTCTTTACTTGTTCACTGGAAAGTGGCGTCAAATCCAACTTACCTTGCTGATACATCTGATAGCCAGTATTATTGGATTTCACAACTTGGTAATTAATCTTATCTAATTTAACAACTTTTTTATCCCAGTAATTATTATTTTTTACAAAAGACCAAGTATCATTTGTACCGTTCCAACCCTTAATTTTAAATGGTCCGGAATAGACCTGATATTGCGCCTTCGTTGCATACTTTTTGCCATATTTGTTAACTACTTTTTTGTTTTGCGGTCCAAACAATGGATAAGCCATCAAAACTTTGAAATATGCAATTGGTTTATTTAGTTTAACTACCACAGTATTTTTATTAGGAGCCGAAATCCCTACAGCACTTGGATTCATCTTGCCTTTCGCAATAGCATCCGCATTTTTTACACCACTAAATAAATAAGAATATGGGGATGCAGTCTTAGGATTTAGACTTCTACGCCAAGAATAGACAAAATCTTGTGCTGTAATTGGATCACCATTGGACCATTTAGCTTTTCTCAATTTGAAGGTCCACGTTTTACCATTTTTAGATACAGTGCCTGTCTTTGCTAATCCTGCTACCGGCTTGCCATTCTTGCCCAATCGATAAAAACTTTCAAAGACATTGCCAGTTTGACCAAAACCAGTCGACTTACTGATATCAATTGTATCTAGCGGAGCTGTAGTGCTTAAGTTCAAAGTCTTGTCTTCAGCTGCCGAATTTTTATTATTGCCGCAGGCTGCCAAGATTAATCCTACTGATATTGTGACAATTCCTGCTAATACTCCCTTTAATTTCGACATGTTCTTTTTCCTTTCTTTGCAACAAAAAATGGGATGTACTCCATGCGGAATACATCCCAATTAAGAACCACAACTTTTTAACTAGTTAATCAGTAATAGTCTTAAGATGAATACACACGAGAGCACGACAAATAGATGCTGTTTTGACAACAACATTCGCAGTATTGACATTGCATTTGACGTGCTAACATGTGATTCATCTCCTTCTTACTTTTGATAAGCCTATCTTAACTGGTAAGTTTACAGATGTCAACAATTTATTTTGGCAAAAACCTTTTTTCATGTTTTAATTATGAAAATAAAGGAGGAAACTTTTATGCAAACAATCGGCATTATTTTAACTTTTATCGTAGCTATTGAGCACATTGGGATCTGCTTTTTAGAAATCTTTGGTAGTCCAGAAATGCAGGCTAAGGCCTTTGATATTTTGTTAAGCAAAAGGCTGCACATATTTCAATGGCTAATCAAGGTATTTACAACGGCATGCTTGGACTTTTAATGATTCTTGCCTTTTTCATTTTCAAAGCACCGGTTCTTTATACTGTTTGGGAGCTTCTTTTAGGCTTGATTGTTGTAGTCGCTATTTTTGGTGGCTTCACTGCTACTAAGAAGATTTTCGTAGTACAGCTTTTACCTGCATTATTAGCACTTATTTTGCTATCTCTTTAAGAAATTACAGGAGTGAAACAAAAGCAATAAGAATTGCTTAAGCAAAGTATTAACAGTACGTCACCTCTAAATTTATAGTTTATAATGATATAACGAAACAAAACATAACTATCAAAGAGGTGGAAAATGAGAAAATTTTTGACTGTCATCTGTAGCATTTGCGTTGGAATTGCTATCGGTATTTTTGCGACACAGCTCTATGCGTCTAGTCACACACCACGCCCGAGCAACGTAACTGTACGAGTTGGTGATTTTTTAAATAGAACACAAACCGTCAGCTATTCTAGTGATAAATTACCTCCGATTCGAGTAAATCAAAGTACTGCTATCAAAAAATTCAAATCTTTATATTCTAGTGCGGTAATCAAATCTATCACTTTAACTTTAGACAATAATATCTACGTCTATAACATTGTCGGCTATGATGAACGTAAAGATTGTATGATTCAGGTTGATGCCACCAATAACAAAATTATTGGTCAATCTACCCAAGTACTCGATTACGATTACGAAAAAGAAACTTCACTTAATCTAAATAAAACAATTTCTCGTCAAGAAGCTACTGCAGTCGCATTAAAAGAGATTCCCAACGCTACTCCAATTTCTTGGGAATTACTAGATGATAATGACTTGCCTATTTGGAAAATCAATTTGGTAAAAGATGGTCAAAAACATGAAGTAAAGATTAATGCGCAAAATAAAGAAATTATATAACAAAAGAGGACTACAAAACTTTGTAGTCCTCTTTTGCTTAATCTTCGTATTTTATCTAGGTTGACTATCAGCACGTGACTTGTAATCACCATTTTCAGTACCAATAATCAACTTTTCACCTTCCTTGATGAAGTCAGGTACTTGAACAACTAAACCAGTTTCCATAGTTGCCGGCTTACCACCACCTGCAACTGTGGCACCTTTGATTTCAGGTTGAGTTTCCTTAACTGTCATTTCAACAGTTGAAGGCAATTCAATACCGATAATCTTATTGTCATCAGTAAAGTCCATATCTACTTGGATATTAGGCATTAAGAATTTAACATCATCACCCAATTGTTTAGCTGAAACTTCATATTGATCGTAAGTTTCAGTATCCATAAAGGTGTAAAGGTCACCTTCGTTATATAAGTATTGAGCAGTCTTCTTAGTTACTTCAACTAAGTCAACCTTTTCAGTTGGACGCATAGTCTTGTGAACAACAGCACCACTCTTTACGTCACGCAAGTCCATTTGCATAACAGTGTTGCCCTTGCCTGGCTTGTGGTGGTTAGCCTTTAAAACTTTGATCAGCTTGCCATCTTGACTAAAAATCATACCCTTTTTTAAATTAATTGCTTGTACCATATTTGCTTTCTCCTTTAAAAATCTTCCTTTTTCTTGCCTGTTTTACTTAACACGCTGGGGGCAAAGCAAATTTTTTAATTAGTAATAAATAAATCGTATTCATAATATTAAGTATACCAAATTAGATATGTCTGAGGTAAATCCGATCAATCAAATGACCATCGGTCTTATGCAAAATCAAGCTAGCTCGCTCCTTAGTAGGTGCAATGTATTCGCGCAAATTAACCAAGTTAACCATTTGCCAAGTTTCCTCAGCTAGTTTCAAGGCATCATCTAGTGGTCCATTAGCCAACTTGTAATAAAAATTATCTGGTTTATTCTTGTTTAATTTCAGTACCTTCTTGAAGCGCTGCATGTACCATTTTTCAATCAAATCTTCTTGGGCATCAATGTAAATTGAAAAGTCAAAGAAATCGCTAGTTACTACTTGCCCACTTTCAGGCAGCTGTAAAGTATTAATTCCTTCAATAATCAACACATCAGGATTCTTAACATGACCATACTTACCAGGTACGATATCGCTCAATTCCTGCGAATACAGTGGATAAACAATATCTTCCTTTCCGCTCAATACATCACGCAAAAAATCACTAAGCAAAGTCATGTTATAGCTTTCAGGGAAGCCCTTGCGGGGCATGAGATCGCGCCGCTCCAATTCTTCATTAGGATAGATAAAACCATCCGTAGTCATTAAGTGTACTTTTAATTCTGGGTACGTTCTTTTCAGAAGCAATTGCAAAAGCCGAGCAGTCGTTGACTTACCCACTGCTACAGAACCAGAAATTCCAATAATAAACGGTGCTGGTTTAAATGATTTATGTAAAAATTCGATCTGCTCCTTTTGTGCAGTCTTCTTTTGCTGATAAACTAGGTGTAAATAGCTAATCAAGCTGGTATAAATTTCGTGAACATCGGTTAAGTCGACCACATCTCCCAAAGACTTGATCTTAGCTAATTCTTCTTTAGTAATATTTACTTTATTCTTAGGCGCAAGTTTTGCCCATTCATTTCTATCAAAGCTTGTATAATTTCGCATATCCATATTCCTTCTAACTTACTTATTATAACTGAAAGGACAAGAGTATGAAAAAAATAATTTTATTTGGCGATTCAATTTTTAATGGTTTTCGCAACGGTCAAGACACGAATTTGGTCACTAATCTTTTTCAAACAAAGCTAAAAAATTATGCACAGGTGGAAAACATCTCTAAAAGTGGGGCTACTACCGTTGAAGGCGTCGACTTTTTAAAACAAATTCCAGTAAATACTGATCTTGTGGTCGTAGAATACGGCAATAATGATGCAGCTACCGCTTGGGGCATTAGTCCTGAAAATTATGAGCAGAATCTCACTAAAATCCTTGATACTGTAGGTAAGAGCATTGTCATTGGTCTATGTTACCCTGATCCTACTAACAATGAGATCAATCAATTCTATGGTGATAAACGCTTAGATTTGTATAACAATATCGCTCAAAAAGCAGCTAAAAGACACAATGCTCCTTTTGTGGATATTTTATCGCCAATGCGTCAACTAAAACACATATCGACATATTACCAAGCCGATGGCCAACATCTGACTGACAAAGGCAATGAATTTTTAGTTAATCAAATAGTACCAATAATCAAAAAAGAACTTGATTAATTCAAGTCCTTCTTCATCATCACGTGTTGCACGCCACCTTCATCAAATGGCTTACCCACAACCTGATAGCCTAAGTTATCATAAAATGGCTGAACTCGTATTTGTGCATGACAGTATAACGACGTTGCATCTTTTTCTTGCAAATACTTATGCACAGCTTCTAACATCTGGCTACCCAGATGCATCCCCCGTGCTTTCTTTGACACCGCCACACGGCCAAGCATCCATTTGCCATCTTCTTGAAAAATACGACAGGTAGCTAAACCGTTAGTTTGATCCTCATTTAAACGGTATACCTCTACTGCATTCAAATCCTGATCATCTAATTCTGGCAACGTAATTTTTTGTTCAACCACGAAAGTTTCCTCACGCAATCTTTCAGCACAAAAAAGTTCACGACCACTCATTTCATCAATCTTTTTAAAAACGAAATCGTTAATCTGCTTCATTTTTACTTTCCTAAATAATTGCTATCTTGACCAAACCATTTTTCATTCAAACGACGTAGTCCACCATTTTTTTGCAAACGAACTAAACCGGCATTAACCTTTTTACGCAAAGTCTTGTCACCCTTACGCATTCCCACAGCAAAAAAGTCCATCGGTACGTCATCGTTTTGAATAACCTGATAATCTTTGCTCTTTGTCATGTGAGCAATGTAATAGTTGGCATAAACTTCATCTAGCAAAATACCTTGAATTCGGCCAGCATTCAAGTCCAGGAATGAATTAGAGATCGTGTCATAGAGCACGGTCTTTTTTGCATGCAAAACTTTTTGTTTAGTTTCATACCATTGTTCTGCCGTCGAACCCGTCTGCATCCCCAACTCATATTTGTGCATCTGGTTAAAAGAGTTAATGCCACTATTCTTTTTCACAACTAGTACCTGTCGGTTGCGCAAATAAGGTCTGCTAAATGCTACCTTCTTTTTACGTTCTGGCGTAATGCTATAACCATTCCAGAGCAAATCAATCGTACCGTTACGCAGCTCCGTTACGTTCATCGACCAATCAATCGTTTGAAAACTAACCCGAATGCCATATTGTTTAAACACGGCTTTAGCTAAATCAATATCATAGCCTGTCAGTTGGCCATTTTTCTTTTCAAAACCCATCGGTACGAAACTATCGTCCAGACCAATAACTACCTGCTTCTTCCGTGCAATTTTATTCCAGGTATCCTGTGTATTGGATCTCTGTTGCACGCTTTCACAACCAGTCAAAAAGAGAGCAAAGAAGCTAATCAAAGCAAAAATCCACTTTTTCTTCATAGTTATGCCTCACTTAACGGCTCTACTTTTAACATCTGATCAGCCACATTCTCTGCAAAGTGCAAATCGTGCGTAATGATCAGCTGGGTTAAACCTGACTGCTTCAAGTTCAAAATCATCTTTTCAACTTCTTTACGCAAGTTAGGATCCAATGCACTAGTTGGTTCATCATAACACAGAATCCGAGGCTTCATAGCTAAAGCACGCGCAATTGCTACTCTCTGCTTTTGACCACCAGATAACTCATAAGGATACTGCTGTTCGCGACCCTTCATCTGCAGACGAAGCAATAAATTTTTAGCATTCTTTTCCGCCTCTTCTTTTGATTCCTTTAAAACCAAGGTAGGTGCTAACGTAATATTTTGCAAAACGTTCAAGTTAGGGAAAAGGTTGTATTCTTGAAAGACAACGCCCACTTTACCAGAGTCAAAAGGCTTGCCATCGATCAAAATTTCGCCACTATCTTTTGTTTCAAGTCCTGCAATAATTCGCAATAATGTAGTCTTCCCCGCACCAGATGGACCAACAATGGTCATGATCTCGCCATCTTTTAAGGTAAAAGAAATATCTTTCAAGATAGGACGATTGTTAAATTCTTTGCATAAATTTTTTACTTCTAACATTTTATCCACCTACCTACTTGTAATAAGAAAAGTGACCTTCAAGTTTCTTCAAAATAAAGGCACATACACTAATTAAAATTAGATAAATCACACCGACTAATACAAGTGGTACTAACGTAACATCACGAGCCATCGCAACGTTACCGGCTCTAAGCAAATCACCCAAGCCAATTACATATACCAAAGATGAATCCTTAACCAAATTGATCACTTCGTTGCCAATTGATGGCAAAACGATTTTGATTACCTGGGGAATAATAATCTTAGTCATTGTTTGCCAACGATTAAGTCGCAATACTTTAGCTGCTTCAAATTGTCCTTCGTCAATTGATTGAAAACCGCCCCGAAAAATTTCCGCAAAATAAGCAGCATAATTCAATACAAAGGCAAATAAAGCAGCTTGATAACGTGGAAAGACAATATGGACGATAGGCAAACCATAGAAAACAAAAATCAACTGCAGCAAAAGTGGCGTCCCTCTCATAATCCAAACATAAAAATTAACTACCCACTTTAATGGTTTAATCTTGCTCATTTCTCCTAATGACACCAAAATTCCTAATGGCGTTGCCAAGATTAACGTCCAGAAAAAGATGCTCAGCGTCATCCCTGCTCCACTCAACAAGGCTGGCAAAATTTCTTCAATATACTTTAACGACATATTCTCACCCATTTCCTAACAAAAAAGCCCTCCTAGGACTAGCCTAAGAGGACGATTATCTCGTGTTTCCACCTCATGTTCACATCTGCTCACGCAAAAATGCCTCACTAGGTTGATTATTATTCTAAAAAAGAAAAAGCCCTCAATAGCCAACTGGCTACGAGGGCGAATGAAATCGCGGTTCCACCTCATGTTCACAAACTGCTCACACAGTCTGCCTCAATAAGTTTAATAATCAACCTTTAGCTATAACGGGCTAAACCCGGGTTCTTCTACTCAGTTCAAAGAATCAACTCACAGATGTGACTTCATATCAGCGCATGTTTCATTTCCACCATCAGAAACTCTCTATTATTACGACAGATATTACTGCTTCTGTTCTAAGTTGTTTTTAATGTTGCTTTAAATCTTAAATGATCCATCAGCTTTTGTCAATTATTTCATCTATTTTTCTTCGTAAGTATTCTTATCTACGTCCAATAGTGGGCTCTTTTCACCAGTATAAATCACGTCTAGCTTATACATTGCACGTGAAGTAATCGTATAAACCAGTTGAGTTTCGTCGATTCGATGATAATTTTCTTTAGATGCGCCCCACATGACAACTGCATCGAATTCCAAACCTTTAGCTAAATAGGATGGTATTACTAAAGTGCCCTTTACCAATCTCTGGTTAGCTGTAGCAATCAAAGTTGCCTTTTCACCCTTTTCGATCAGTTGTTGATGAACAAATTTAGCACTAGCCAAATCCTTGGTGATAATTGCAGTAGTCAATTTATGGGACTTATTATCTTGTAAAACATTAACTAATACATCAACTGCTTCATCATCGTTTTTTCTGCCCCAAACTCCTGGCTTAGGCCCCTTTCTGTTAAAGGCTTCAATCTTTTCACCTTGCCGCAAAATCTGTTTGGTGAAGTTGGTTAACTCCTTAGTTGAACGATACGACTTGGTTAATTGCACAACATCAGTCTTTTCAGGATCAAACAAACCGGAAATCTGCTTAAGTAAACTCCGACTTTCATCCTTAGTGAAAATAGCCTGATTCAAATCACCTAATATCGTAAACTTAGCCTGTGGGAAATTGTACTTCAAGTAAGCTAATTGAAATGGAGTATAATCCTGAATTTCATCAATAAAGGCATAGCGCATTTCATAATCAGTCCGGCGACCTGTAATCAGATCATAGAGGTAAAGATATGCGGAAACATCGCTCATTGCAATATGATGTTCCTTAAAGTTGTTCTTCACATCTTCAATGTGCTTCATCCATTCGTCTTCATCGATATCCCATTTGCTTAAATCGATCATTTTAGGAACTGCACGCAAGAAGCTCAAATATTGGGCACGCATGTTGAGAAAGTGATTGTGCAAGATGCGTTTATGAGCGCCTTTCAAAGCGACGAGGACAATTTTTCTGCCTAAAAAGGCCTCTTCTTTAGCTTCAGACTCGAATTCCTGATCAGGTCGATCATATAAATCGTTTAATTCTTGTTGACTCATCCCTTCAATGGTACGAGCAACCCAAGCCTTTTTAGTCTCTGGCGTAATCTTGCGGTTAAGCATCTTAATTAATTCTTCACGCGTAGCCTCAATTCGGTTGGTTAAGTTGTAGTTTTGGTTGAAAGAATAGTAAACTTCTTTAATTTTTTCCTTGTCAAAATAAGGCTTCTTTTTATCACGGAAGTAAATATTCTTAAAAATTACGCCACGTTGGTTCAAATGCTTGGCATAACGAGTCAATAAGTTAAAGAAGTTCACCGAATCCTTGAACTTGCTAATGCTTGTATCAGCCGTTTGATCTTCAAATTGTTTAAAGAGGTTTTCGACTTGCATCCCTGGCAGACGACGAGCCACAAACTGCCAGTAAGTCATCTGCACCATATTTTGTTCACCCATTTCAGGCAAAACATTTTCAATGTAATCATTAAATAATTGGTTAGGACTAAACATAATTACATCGCTAGAAGTCAAATTACCCCGGTAGCGGTAGAGCAAGAAAGCAATTCTTTGCAAAATTGCACTAGTTTTTCCAGAACCAGCTGCCCCTTGAACAAAGAGTAAATCCGCACTGGTATTTCTAATAATCTTGTTCTGTTCTCGCTGAATCGTAGTAACGATCGACTTCATCTGCGTACTCGATTTTTCTGACAAAACTTCCAATAACATCTGGTCACCAATTGATTCATTGGTATCAAACATATTGATAATCTTGCCATCTTTAATCATAAATTGGCGTTTCTTAGTCATGTCGACGGTAATTTCACCCTCTGGTGAATTGTAAGAAACTTTACCTAATTTTCCATCATAATAAATTGAAGAAATAGGTGCACGCCAATCATAGATTAAGAAATGATCATTCTTATCAGCGAAAGATCCTAAGCCAATGTAAATTGTCTCTGGCTTCTTTTCACCTTGCTCCTTAAAGTCAATGCGGGCAAAGTATGGTCGCTTCTCCAAGCGTTCTACCGTATTTAATTGCTTAGCTGAATGCTGCCAAGCATGTTCGCGTTCACTCAATAATTGCTGTTGTTGGTGGATTGACAGTGCTGTTTCCATTGAAGTGGAATAACCATCATAATCCAATTTAACATCGTCAAAAAAGTGTGAATTAAGCTCTCTTGCTTCGCCTTCTGCTGATTTAATTGATTGCTTTAAAGATTTTTCTCGGCCCTTGATTTGCTTCATTACATTATCAAGGTGCTTTTGTTCAAATTCTTTTTCGTTATTTTCAGTTTTGGCTGTAGCCATTTAATCACCTTTTCTCTAAAAACTCGCATTCTATTTTATCATGAATAGCGCTTTCATAATAGCTTTCACGCTCATAGCAAAAAGATAAGCAAAAATAGATGAAAACTTAAGCTTTAAAGATTATAATTTTGACATTGGAGTTGAGAAAACGATGAGACCATTTTTTAGATTCATTCGCAATATTTTATTGCTTGCTCTTCTCGCTTTTGGTCTTTGGACTTATAAGAACAATCCGAATGTCCAAATAGCCACACAAGATTCGCTAGCTACATTAAGCTACCGTATCAATCAATTGTTAACTACGGGAACGGCAACCGCACCTAAAAATTCGGAAATTAAAACAGATACTGATAAAACTGAAAATGATAATTCTGCCGATACGCGCGTCTGGTCCAAACCTGAAGCTACTGTTTATGTAGATATTAAAAATAATGTTCAATTAAGATCAGCTGCTATCGATGCAATGAATGCTTGGAACAGAACTGGAGCTTTTACTTTCCAACAAATAAATAATAAAAAGAATGCACAAATTGTTATCACTACCGTTGACGACAGTGACACAAATGCTGCCGGTGAAACAGCAACTACGTATAATCCTTCAACAGGACATTTGTTAAAAGCCAACGTGCATCTAAATCGTTATTATTTGCAAAACGAATGGTATGGCTACAGCAACAACCGTATTGTAAACACGGCAGAACATGAATTAGGTCATGCTATTGGTTTAACCCATACTAAATCCGTCTCAGTAATGTATCCTAAAGGTTCGATTTATACGATCCAGCCACAGGATATCAAGAATGTCAGAAGGATCTATCACGAAAAATAACTTTAATTACCCACCTTTTTTACATTAAAATAAAGGTGAGTTTTTTGTTGAGGAGAAAAAATATGAAAAGAATTTACGTTGTTCGCCACGGTCAAACTTATATTAACCGCTACAATAAAATGCAAGGTTGGTGCGATACGCCACTTACTGAACCCGGTATCGAAGGAGCTGAACAAGCTGGTGAAGCATTAAAAGATGTGCCTTTTGATATTGCTTTATCCAGTGACTTGAAGAGAGCTAGCGATACCTGTGAAATCATTATGAAACATAATGTCAACAAGGATGAATTGCAGCATTTGGCTAGTCCATTCTTCAGAGAACAATTTTATGGTTACTTCGAAGGAATGGATTCTGAGATGGCTTGGCGCATGATCGGTGGTGTACATGGTTACGCTACTCGTCAAGAAATGTTTAAACAGGAAAAAATCGATACCATTAAAGATTGGATTAAGGAAGCAGATCCATATCATCAAGCTGAAAATGCGCAAGCTGAAAATGCGGAAGAATACTGGGCTCGCCTTGATAAAGGATTTAAATTGATTAGCGAACTCGATGGTGCGGAAAATATTCTGCTTGTAACGCACGGCTTCACTATTCGCAGTCTATGGTCTCGTTATGGTGACAATATTCCTTTGGTACCAGGTCCTAAAAATGCTTCAATCACAATTATGACCATGAATAATAAAGGTGAAATCAAGATTCCTAGCTGGAATAAGATGCATTTGTAAGAATTGCTTATTCCTTTAAAATCTTATAATATCTAATGAGTAATTAGCTCATAGTCAATCTGATATTTTATCTAGGACATAAGGATGAGAAGACACCATAAAAACCAGTTTTATAACAAAAGAGCCTGTCTTTATAAACCGAATCAAAATGATTCGGTTCTTTTCTTTCTAAAATAAAGGCTCTATAATTTTTCCTGTTGATGACTTAGCTGTTAACAGGTTTTTTATTGCATTAAAGAAGGAGGACATAATCCTCGCTAATAAAACATACTAATTTAGTGTTGGATTGTGAATCGACGGATTCATGATCCGGCACTTTTTATTCTGTCTAGAATAGAGAGTGAAGATAAAGCAATAAAGTCTACGCTTATTTTGACACTTGATGTCGTACAAAAAACGGGCTGCTTTACCGCCTATTTATAAGTCTCTTCGAAGTCTGTGGGCACTAGATGCCGAGTTTAGAAAATGAGGATTGAATAATTTGATAAAGCTATTTATCTTCACCTGGAGGTTAGAATCATGAAGCAAAATATTATCTTTGGCATTGATGTTAGCAGTAAATCTTCTACAATTTGCGTGGTAATTGACCGCATGAAGCAACAGGGATTTATTCATTAAGCTTACAAGCTTTTTTGGAAGACTATCACATTAAGTATTTAAAACTTAATCCTTTGAGGCTAAGAAGCTGAGGCACCACAAAACCGATAAGGTCGATGCTTATCGGTTAGCCTTAATTCAGTTTAATGCACCGCAGAAGCTGCGGCAGTTACAGCCTAAAGAGTATCATGAGCTTCAAAATGCTAGTCGCTACTATGAGGAACTTATTAAAGCTTTAATCACCAATAAAAATCAGCTGCATCGCAATCTACAATCCACTTTTCCTCAAATAGAAAGTCTACTTTCGCATCCAGCTGGCAGAATTTACTGGACGATTGCCAGCTTGTTTCCGCATGCTCAATATGTCCTAAACCATAATGAAAACCAAGTCTTTTAAAGTCTGCTGGCTATCTCAGGCATCGGTAGACAAAGAGCACGTTATTTAACATCTAGACTCTATGCCTTGGCTCGACAAGCTTATCCGTATGATAGTGAAAACAGTATTATTGTCCGTGCTATTCAAAGAAATATCGCTAATTTACTGTCTTTAAGCAGCGAGCGCGATCAGGTTATTGACTACATGGAAAAACTAGCTAAACAAGTTAATGCCCATGCATTGACTATTTACCTAAGCATTTGGGATTGCTAGTACTACAGCTGTTAGATTGATCGCTGAGATGGGCGATTTGAGGCGCTTTGACACTTCAGCACAAATTGATGCTTTCGTGGGTATTGATCCAGGGCGTTATCAATTAGGTGAAAAAGATAGTCGCTTGGGCATTACTAAGCATGGCAATCATTTAGCCAGAAAGATCCTCTATCGAACAATTGGCCAAATGGAAGAAGTAAAGGCTACTCAGCCCTGCCATATCACTGATTATTATGATAAGAAAAAACGATCTTCAAATA
>NZ_AZFO01000032.1 GCF_001436305.1 Lactobacillus ultunensis DSM 16047
AACCTAACTGTTGCACTTAATTTGATAATTCAAGGGTTGTTTTATTTTTTAAAGAAGATATTATTATAGCTCGCAACTTTTTACAGTTTATGCTATAATGTATTAGCAACGAAGTAATCGCAGAAGAGACAATATACTCAAAGGTGGCTGAGGATTAATTTTCCTCAGCTACTATTTTTCTACCCAAAGTCAAGTATTATCAGTGCTTCANTAGCACAAATAAGCAGATCAAAAACGATCTACTTTTGTCATTAATAGATTAAACCAATAATAAAATTATAGCAGAAATTTACAAGTCTAACAATTTTCTTAGTCTTTAAGTTGACGAGCTTCTAGCCCCTCAAGCTTGTTAAGGAGGTTACTAAAAGCGGTTAAATTTTTAGAAACAGTGTTAGTATAATAATTTTCATATCCCCAGTCTTCGATTCAGATATATGCTGTGTCTTTCCTTTTAATCAATCAAAATTTGGAACAATTGCATAAAATCTACGGTATTAGCGATAGTGCGATTCTGTATCTGGTCAAATATTATTTTCATTTCAGCAAAGCTTTGTTAATCCATTCTACAATCTTTCTATTAAACATCTGTTTTCATTTATTATAATAAATAATATTAAAAATAATCATTGAAAGTATCCAAAAAATTAAACAGTATATTAAAACTTTTCTATACAAATAGAATAACCGAAAAAGAAGCAGGTATTTTGCATTAACCTCAAACTAGGGCGAAATATCTGCTTCTCCCAATGTTACCAATACTACTATAAAAATTGTCCCATATCAAATTTAGTACATATAGCCTGTTTAAAATTTTCAAGAAGATAAATAATCTAATCAGGTTTTATTTTATACCTTTAATCAAGTTTCAGTTAACAATTTTGAAATAAGTTTTAATCTGCCATCTGCGGCTAATAGATAAATGTTTTCTTCGGTCTAAATCTAATCTGCGTAGTAGAGTAGCCTACTCCTTCTACCAAGCAATCGTACAGACCTTTAATATCATAGTGTCGCTGCGATAAATATAGTAAGCTTTTTTAGCCATTAATAGCCAAAACATTCTTGATGATATAGACAAGAATATTTAGTTTCAATTCTTAATCTTACAGCTTGGTTAATCAGCTCAATACTCACATCATTCATTTTTCTTTGAAGCTAATGGGATACTTATTCTCTCCCATATTTTCCTGGCACATTAAGTTATTTAACTATTTCAACAGCACTCATATTGCCATTCAAATATTGTTCAATTATCCATAGCTTTTGTTCAAATGAATGCTTGCGTTTTCTAGACAGCAAAAATCCCACTTTTGTGAATAATTAAATACTTTATGTATTTCAATCATCTATTTTAGTGGAATTGTATTAGGAAAGAGTTTGTGTTTTTTTATCCTATGAAAGAAATTACTTTCTCCATGTATAAATAATTATGTTTTTGTAGATATCAAATTCATTATTTTTTGAATATCAGATTCAATAAATTTATATTAGATTTTTCAGACCGTTTCTTTTTAACCTCAGGTATTATTTTAAATTATTATAGCAATCTTCATCTACTGGTTCTAACCAAGTTGACTTTGCTTTATTAGTATCAGCCATGATTGAAAGATGAGCAAACCATGAATCCTTAGCTGCCCCGTGCCAATGCTTAGTGTTTGGTGCAACAACATAAACATCACCAGGCGTCATCTTGTGAGCTGGCTTTCCTTCTTCTTGCACCCAACCTTCACCAGCTACACAGACTAAAGTCTGCGGAACTGTGTGCTTGTGCCAATGATTAATGCATCCCGGTTCAAATGAAACATTAGAAATACTGCAATTTGCTTTGTTAGCAAGTGGATTCAAGTAACTATTGCCAGCAAAATATTTTGCGTAAGCTGTATTAGGTTCGCCAAAACCAAACGGACTGTTTTTTACTTCTTCTTCATTTTTAGCCATTTTTATCGCTCCTTGTTGTTTTTTCATTTCAGCTATAATTTTATTCTCAAAATTGTGATCTGAGAAATATCTATAATTACTAGCTAGCAATAACTTTTACTTATGATGCATGCTATAATAAAGATCCTTGGCAGGGGCACGAAGACGGTTTGATCTAAATCGTCTTTTTTCTCTAGAAATTGTTGAAAGCGCTTTATTTTTATCCAATTCTATGCTAAAGTAGGAAATGTAAAGATAAAGCGTAACAAATATAAATATTTTGATATTTATCTCTAAACAAGGAGATGGCGATCATGACTGCCTACATTGGAATTACATTTTTGGTACTTGAATTAATCGGAGTCTTTATTTTAGCTGCACTCAATCCTAACGACTGATGCAGTGAACATAACTAAATTTTCAACATTCTTAAATTTTTACAACACTCCTAAAATTATTAAATATCCAACTTACTTAAAACTGCTAGACTGGAATAATCTAGTAGTTTTTTTACATCTGATCAAAAGAAATTAGCTTGCATCCCACTTTGTCGGCTAATTCCCTACAAGCAGGAGTAAATCCAGATTTTGAAAATAAGAAATAATGCTTCTGTGGATAAGAAAATAATGAACTCAAATCAATCAACTTTTCCAAGATACTTTTAGAAATTGGCTCATTTTTCCACTTACACTCTCCAAAATAACCCACATATTCATCAGGAGTAATTCCGACAATATCTAGTTCTACCTTAGTCTTCGTTCGTGCATCCGTCCCCCACCAATTATTCAAGTAAACAAAAGGTGTTGGTATCATTTTCGAGTCTGACACATGTTGCCAAAGATAATCTTGCGACAGTTTTTCAAATGCTTGTCCCATGAACCGACTAAGATCATTTTTAATAATCTCCATTACTGTATCAGTTGCTCCACGCATAATAGCACTCATATATTTACTGATGTAAGTATGCCAAAATCTAAATAGATCATCAGAAATTATATAAATCGTCTTACGTGAACGAGGTTTACTTTCTTCAGTAACTGGTACTTTTTTAGCCACTATTCCTAAATCGATCAGATTATTCAAACAGGTTGTAACAGCAGAACTTTCCAGATGTGCTTTATTAGCAATATCATTCAAGCGTGAAGCCCCACCAGCGATTGCGTTAATTACCGAATTATAATTCTTGGGATCGCGCAATTCTTGTTTAAGTAAACTATCTGTTTCCTGAAACAGTGGTGCATTAACTTCCAGAAAACCATCTTGGATATTCTGCCAGATATCTTTCTCGGATGACATATAAGACAAATATAACGGAATCCCACCAGTAATTGTATTTAAAACAAAAACTTCTTCTTTTCCCATTTTTGGGAAATATTCTTGTGCTTCCTGTAAACCAAATGGCTGGATCTTGAATTGAGCAGTTCTTCGACCATACAGAGGGCTCTTGTAAGCTAACACTTGATTTTCCATAAAAGACATTGAGGAACCACATAGAATTAAAAACAAATTGGTATCTTTGAATTCATGATCAATATAAGATTGCAACATTGAACTAATAACCGGTGCAGATTGTGCTAAGTAAGGATATTCATCAATAACGAGAACCACCCTTTGTTTTTTAGCTAAGCGACTAATTTCTTTAAAACAATTTTCAAAATTGCCAAAATTAAAGCCACTCATGATATCTTGATGTTCATAACTAGCAATTGCTGTAGAAAATCTGACTAGATTATCATGCTCATTTTCTTCTAGACCAACAAAATATATTGAATCCTTGTCTTCAATGAATTTTTGAATCAAAGCTGTTTTACCAATTCTCCGTCTGCCATAGATTACAGCAAATTGAAATTGATCGCTCTGATACATTTGATTTAGTTTATTTAATTCTTTTTCTCTACCAACAAACATAGGGATCTTCTTTTCTAATTAGCTAAAACATGATTTACTAAAACGTACTTTACTAAATTATACTTTAGTAAAGTATAACTGAGCAAATAAAAAAGCCATTCATTTCGAATGACTTTTTCTCTATTTACTTTTAACCATGGATGTGGAATTTAACCAAAATCTTTTCAATTCGACTACCCATAATTCTCTGTGCCAAATTCGTCTTCAATACTGCAAAACCGTAAAAGATAATGCCGACACCTACTGACAAAATTACCAAGAGCAAAGCAGGAATTCGATGGTCAGGATTCAAGAATTTACTTAAACCTGTCTCAACCAATTTAACAATGATAAACATCCCAATTGAGAAAGCGGTGATTCCGACTAATCGACGACTCGTTCTATTTAAGTTGAAATTATATTGCAACTCCAAATGCTTCAACGACAGCAGTACAATGACCAGCAATCCTAAGTTTGTAGCAACCAACGGTCCATAAATCTTGAATAAAAAGATCATCGGGAATTGCAAAATTCCTTTTAAAATCAAGCCTAAAACCAAGTACTTAATTGCTAGACCATTTTCTGACAAACCTTGCAAAATTGCCATCAGCACTGTGAACAAACCCTAAGCTGATCGCAGTGAAAGCTGACAAATACAAGACGTCACTACCTAATGGATCGGGTCCATAGAAAACTGTATAGATCGGCTTGCTAATAGCAGCCATCCCAAATGCTGCTGGAATCATGACGAACAAGAACAAATCCATCGTGTTAGCAATCTGATGAGAAATGCTTCTAAAGTCACCTCTAGTATGAGCAGCTGACAACAATGGGATCGCTGTTACCGCCATGGCGCTTGCCAAAGAAACAATAATCATGATTAGCTTATTGGCATTCAAGCCAAACAACGCATACCAATCTTCGATCGTATCTGAACTGGCATGAACCAGACTAGCAATCATTGGGTGGAATGTATATTGGTCAACCAACGAGAACAAGGTAATTCCAGAGTCAATGATAATAAATGGGATAGCCTGTTCAATGATTTCCGCAAACAGATCCGTGGTGGAAACACGTAAGCGATTATTAGAATGTGCTACCAAATAATCCAACCGTTTCCTTCTTGAAAACAGGAACCACACTAGTAGTCCTATCCCGAACGCAGCTCCAATTGCAGCAGCCAAGTTAGATTGAATAACCGCATGCACATAAGAGCCATGCTGCATTTGCATAATCACAAATGCTGTCAAAAGCATCCAGACTACTCGAGCAAACTGTTCAACGAACTGTGACATCGCACTCGGCATCATGTCCGCATATCCCTGGAAGTAGCCTCGCATGATACTCAAAATCGGAATGATCAGAATGGCGTAGGACAAACTACGCATAACCGCGATTTGCCTCGGATCACTCTGACTACCATTTGACGCCAGTAGCGGCGAAGCAAAATACATAACCGCAGCCGAAACGATCCCTAAAAAGGTCATCAAAATCAAACCTTTATGGAAAAGCTTGCGTCCAATTCCATATTCATTTAGAGCATTGTACTTCGCAACCTGTTTGGCAATAGCTCCGGGAATACCTGCAGTCGAAATTAGAATAAAAATCGTGTAAATATTGTAACTTCGCGCTGTTAAAGCGTTGGCAATGTTCCCGTATTGCCCCATCCAGGCATACCACGGAATGATATAAAGCGCGCCTAGAATTCTCGAGGCAATCGAGCCAAAGGTCATCCAGGCAGAACCTTTTAGAAAAGTATTTTGTGTATCTTTGCTATTTAAGTTATTTTCTTCTTCCATCAATTTTTCCTAATAAAAAGTATTAACTAATTAATTGTCACGCAATTCTAACAATGAAGTTGGATATTATCGTTCTTTTAGGAAAAACTTAACTTATTTAGCTACGATATTAACAATCTTGCTTGGTACGACAATGACTTTCTTAACGTCCTTGCCTTCCAAGAACTTTTGAACGTGTGGCAAAGCCATTGCTTGCTTTTGCACATCGTCCCTATCGGCATCCTTAGCTGCTTGGAATTTGCCACGAAGCTTACCGTTAACTTGAACCATGATTTCTACAGTTGATTCAACTAACTTAGCTGGATCGTAAGTTGGCCACTTAGCGTAAGTAATTGATTCATCATGACCAAATACTTGCCAGATTTCTTCCATCATGTGTGGAGCTACTGGTGCCAAAAGTTTGACGAAGCCTTCTGCGTATTCGCGTGGAATTGACTTAGCCTTTTGAGCAGCGTTGACGAAGACCATCATTTGAGAAATAGCAGTGTTGAAGTGAAGAGCATCAAAGTCTTCAGTTACCTTCTTAACAGTTTCGGCGTACACCTTGTCAAGTTCACCGTCATTCTTGTCTACAATTCTTTCTTGTGGAATTGCCTTGAGGTCAAGATCGTTAACAAACAAGCGCCATACACGGTCTAAGAACTTCTTAGTTGAAGCTGGACCATTGTCATCCCAGTCAATTGATGCATCAAGTGGGCCCATGAACATTTCGTACATTCTGAGTGAGTCTGCACCGTATTCATCAATGACGTCATCTGGGTTAACAACGTTACCCTTAGACTTAGACATCTTTTCATGGTTCTTCAAGATCAAACCTTGGTTGTACAAGCGTTGGAATGGTTCCTTGGTTGGAACAACACCCAAGTCGTAAAGAACCTTGTGCCAGAATCTTGCGTAAAGCAAGTGTCTTACGGCATGTTCTGCACCACCAATGTACAAGTCAACTGGCAACCATTGCTTAAGCAAGTCATAGTCAGCTAATTCCTTGTTATTGTGTGGATCAACATAACGAAGGTAGTACCAGCTTGAACCAGCCCAGTTAGGCATAGTGTTAGTTTCACGCTTACCTTTTCTACCATTCTTATCAACAACGTTTACCCAATCAGTTAAGTTAGCCAATGGTGATTCTGGCGTACCTGATGGCTTAATGTCAGTTGCATGTGGCAAACGAAGTGGCAATTGATCTTCAGGAACAAGAGTAGTTTCACCGTCTTCCCAGTGAATTACTGGAATTGGTTCACCCCAGTAACGTTGACGTGAGAAGTCCCAGTCACGAAGCTTGTAGTTAACCTTCTTCTTACCGCAGTTGTGGTCTTCAAGCCAGTCAACCATCTTCTTCTTAGCATCCTCGATGTTCAACCCGTTCAAGAATTCAGAGTTGATGTGTGGACCATCTTCAGTGAAGGCCGCCTTAGTTAAGTCGCCGCCTTCAAGTACTGGATTAATTGGCAAGTTGAACTTTGTAGCAAAAGCATAGTCGCGATCATCGTGAGCAGGTACAGCCATTACGGCACCAGTACCGTAGCTTGCCAAAACATAGTCAGAAATCCAAATTGGAACTTCCTTGCCGTTAACTGGGTTAATTGCGTAAGCACCAGTAAATACACCAGTCTTGTCCTTGTTCAAGTCGGTTCTTTCAAGGTCTGACTTAGATTGAATCTTCTTGATGTAGGCGTTAACTTCATCTCTGTGAGCATCAGTGGTAATTTCTTGTACCAACTTGTTTTCTGGTGCCAAAACGGTGTAAGAACAACCAAACAAAGTATCAGGACGAGTAGTAAAGATGTCGAAAGTCTTGTCGCTGTCCTTAATCTTGAAGGTTACTTGTGCACCAACTGAACGACCAATCCAGTTACGTTGCATTTCCTTAACTGGTTC
The DNA here is from genome assembly GCF_001436305.1 of Lactobacillus ultunensis DSM 16047. Classification (GTDB taxonomy): domain Bacteria; phylum Bacillota; class Bacilli; order Lactobacillales; family Lactobacillaceae; genus Lactobacillus; species Lactobacillus ultunensis. Next base: position 7,479 of record NZ_AZFO01000032.1, read on the forward strand.
TGGCCAGTCCAAGCCGTCAAGGTCTTCGAGCAGACGATCTGCATAAGCAGTCATCTTTAACATCCATTGACGCATGTTCTTACGGTAAACTGGGTAACCACCACGTTCAGTTTTACCATCGATAACTTCTTCGTTGGCAACAACAGTACCCAAGTCTGGTGACCAGTTAACTGGAACTTCGGCTTCATAAGCTAAACCATTCTTGTACATTTGTTCAAAGACCCATTGAGTCCACTTGTAGTACTTAGGATCTGAGGTAGTAACTTCGCGGTCCCAGTCGTATGAGAAACCTAACTTGTTAAGTTGTTCCTTGAAGTTAGCAATGTTTTGCTTAGTAACAACAGCTGGATCTTCACCAGTCTTCAATGCGTATTGTTCAGTTGGCAAACCAAATGCATCCCAACCCATTGGGTGAAGTACATTGTAGCCTTGTGCACGCTTCATTCTGGCAACAATATCAGTTGCAGTGTAGCCTTCTGGGTGACCTACGTGAAGTCCTTTACCAGATGGGAATGGAAACATGTCCAATGCGTAATAATTTTTCTTCTTGGGATCAGTACCTGTCTTGAAGGTATCATGCTTTGCCCAATAGTCTTGCCATTTCTTTTCAACTACCTTGTGGTTATACAAATTTACTACTCCTTTGCAAAATAAAAAGTCCTATGACTAAAAAATCATAGGACGAATAATCGCGGTACCACCTAAGTTCCACAAAATGTGACACTTAATTATGCTCCTTAACGCGGGTGGCGACGATAGGCTTCAATCTCAGGACAAGTTCACAAATCCGTCTTAAGGCTTCACAGCAACCAGCCTCTCTCTGGAAAAACTTCCTTGTTACTACTTCCTGACCTTTATTTTCTTATAGATAATGATTATAATTTACCACAAATGCTAAAAATTACAAGAGGAGACTTTTTATTTGATTAATACAGAAAATCCACCAAGAGACAGTTTAATCCCTGCATCTATCTTCGTGGTCATCTACGCTGCGTGGGCGATGTTAGTTTCATCAAGCTCACAATTTATCCATAGTTTTGACAATGCAGTGATTGGCATCGTCTGCAACACGAATCCGACGAACGTTGCTTTTGCCAAAACTTTTACCAATCTCGGCAATACGAGCGTGATTACGATTGAGACAATTATCTTGTTCATCATTTTAATCGTATTCAAGCAATACTCCTACGCGTTCTTCACGGCGGGAGTTATGATTTGTGCTAACGGCTACAACTGGATTATTAAACATGCTGTTGAACGACACCGACCATTCGTCCAGCACCTAGTTTACGCCGACGGTTACAGTTTTCCATCGGGCCACTCAGTTGGGAGCGCGGCTCTGTGTGGAGTATTGATCGTGTTAACTATTTTATTAATTAAGAGCAAGTTCTGGAAGACCTTGTTAATCATTATTTGGACATTGTTCCCACTAATGATTGGTTACACTAGAATTTTTGTTCATGTCCATTACCCATCTGACGTGTTTGGTGGTTGGATTGAAGGAATTACCTTTGTATTACTCGGTTATGCTTTCCTTTATCACTTCTACGTTGAACCGAAGATGATGGATCGAAAGCGAAAATAAAGATTGCTAATAAAACAAGCATCGTTGACTGCGATGCTTGTTTTTTTGTCACTAAGTAATAAAAGTAATGTTGACTTTTATTATTTTAAGAACTATACTCGCCCCGATAAAAGTATTAAGTACTTTTATCAGATATGCTTTATTTTATTGGAGGGTTTCGAGTGAATAAAAAATTAGTCAATAAAAAAACTGCCTTCTTTTCATTTTTAATTATTGGGACAGCTTGGATGTTTGATGCCATGGACGTTGGATTATTATCATTTATCATGCCCATGGTTAAAAAAGAATGGAATTTAATTAATTCTGAAGCTGGATTAATTAGTTCTATTAGTACAATCGGAATGATTTGTGGAGGATTTTATTTTGGACACTTAGCTGACAAAATTGGACGCAAAAAGACTCTCATCATTACCCTATTAACATTTTCAATTGGCAATATTGTTTTAGCTGCAGCTTCAAACTACCAATTATTCTTAATCATTCGTTTCTTTGTAGGTATGGGACTTGGTGGTGAATTACCAGTAGCTGCTACTTATATCTCAGATTTATACCATGGCAAAAAACGTTCTCAAATGTTAATCATGGTTGACAGTTTTTGGGCAATCGGCTGGTTAATTGCTTCATTTATCTCATTTCTCTTTGCTACAACAATTGGCTGGCGTGGACTGTTGCTTTTAACCGCATTAATGGGATTCTTTGCTCTTATGATCAGAAAAAACATTTCTGAAATTAAGGAACCTTCTCATTTAAAAACTGGTATCGTTACTGCCATAAGAAATTCTTTTCACGGTTGGACAATTTTATTATGGCTTGCTTGGTTAATGGTAATGTTTAGCTATTACGGCATGTTTATGTGGTTACCAAGCATTATGTTAAATAAAGGCAATACGGTTATTCAAAGTTTTGGCTACACTACAATTATTGTTGTAGCTCAATTACCAGGTTATTTTGTAGCTGTTTGGCTTAGTGGATATATTAAAACAAAATATGTATTTGCAATCTATATGCTAGGAACAGCATTAGGTGCCTGGATGTTCGGTAATGTTACTAGCAGCCTTTGGACGATTATTGCTGGTTGCATCTTATCATTCTTTAATCTAGGTGCTTATGGGGCTATTATTTCTCTTACACCTACTTTGTACAAAGATCATGTTCGCGGAACGATGACTGGTCTTGCTGAAGGTATTGGCAGAATTGGTGCCGTTGTCGGCCCTGCTTTAGTTGGAATGTGGATTGATCAACACGTTAAGATTACAATGATTTTCTTAATCTTTATGTTAGCTCTTTTGATTGGAGCCTTTGCAGTCCTCTTACTTCCAGAAGGACAACAGGAAGAAGATAATTTACAATGAATATTCTGTTACTTAAAAAGAAGATCGAAAGCTTTTTACAAGAAGATCTGGAATTTGGCGACTCAAGTACGCAATTATTTCCCCACCGTCAAATAAAGGGTTACTTTATAGTTAAACAAGCAGGAATAATCTGTGGTCTTCAAGTTATTAAAGCTACTTACCAGTTATTAGACAGCAATGTCGAACTTTCTTTATTAGTTAAAGAAGGTGAAAAAGTAACTGCTGGGCAGAAAATTGCATACGTTAAAGGTGATGCAACTGTTCTTTTAAGTTGTGAAAGAGTAATTCTTAATTTATTGCAACATATGAGTGGAATTGCCAGTCATACTGCTTTAATGATTAAGAAACTAAATGATCCAACTATCAAATTAGTTGACACCAGAAAAACTACACCTGGTTTACGCTTATTTGATAAATATGCCGTAAAAATCGGTGGCGGATATAACCATCGTTTAAGCTTAAGTGATGGCATTATGATCAAAGATAATCACATTGCTTTAGCAAATGGTGTGATCCCTGCCCTTCAGCTTGCTCAAAAAGATGCTGGTCCATTAACTAAAATTGAAATCGAAGTTGAAACTCTTAATGAACTAAAAGAAGCAATACAAGAACATGCTGATGTTATTATGTTCGATAATCAAACTCCTCAAACTATTAAAAAATGGGTTTTCAATTGAAACGGAAGCATCGGGTGGTATTACAGTAGAAAATATTGCTCAATATAAGGGATGCGGTGTTAACTTCATTTCTAGTGGTGAGCTAACTAATGATATTCATGCTTTAGATATTAGTTTTTTAGTTGATAATGCCATTAAAAATAATTAATCTCTTTGAATTTATGTTAAAAAAATAGGCATCGCTTTGGACGATGCCTGTTTTTATACTCATTTTTACTTTTAATGATACAAATCAAAGCGGCCAACTGACAACGTTTCCTTCACGCCACCAGTTTCCATCAAAGATTTATCAATAATAATCTTCTTCAAAGCTGAAGCCAAGTAACCTTTATAACCATGACCCATCGCTTTGCCAGCAGCTCTAGTTTCACCAACAGCTACAACTACGCCTAAGTCATGGTAAACGTACTTGCTTGGTCGAGCTTGATGATTAATCCGACTTCTAATATCTTTAGCCGCATAGTTAGCCATTGAAAGTGCCATCTGAGCTGTGTTTGGCCATGGCCACTTTTTACCGGGAACCATAACACTGGATACATCCCCCAGAAGATAGATATCATCGCTCTCAGGAGCCGTTAAATGATCGCTAACCATTACCCGACCACGACGATTCTTAAAACCAGAAGCCTCAATTACAGGACTGCCGCTGAAGCCCATCATCCAAATTCTGGTACCTGCTGGGATTTCTTGAATCTCATCCGAGTCTTTCATCTTGTATAAAACAGAATGATCTGAAACTTTTTGTACAAAGGCTTGCTTGATAATTTCAATATCATTTTTCTTAATTAAACCAAGCGCATAATCGAGTAATTTGCCTTGGAACATTGGCAAAAGAACTGGTGAACCATCCAACATCTTAATTGTAATATCTTTCGCATTTACACCAGCCATTTTGGCAAAGCGTGGGCGAGCCTCAGCTAAGGCTCCCGCTAACTCAACTGCTTGGAAGCCGGCACCACAGATCACGATTGATAAATGCTTTTTATCATGATCTTTACGGTAAGCCTTCATCTCTGCATAAAGGTGATTGCGAATTGCTTCAGCTTCTTTAACATTGCTCATTGGCAAAGCATTTTCTTTTGCACCTTCGATGCCCATGTCACTCAACACCCAACCTAGTCCAACTACAAGGTAGTCATAACTGATTGGTTCATGTTCCCTGAGCTCTACTGCTTTGTCTTTAATATTGATCTTTTCAACCTGGTCAACTACCAACTCAGTCATGCTTTCATCTAGCACATCACTTAATTGATATGACATTCTCGTATATGGATAGCTGCCTGACGCTACTTCATAGAGACGCATTGTTTCATAGTGATATGGGTTTCGATCGACTAAAATAATTTTTACTTCTTTGTGCAATTTCTTTTGTAAAGCAACTACAGTTTTTAAGCCTGCATAACCTGCACCTAAAACAACGATTGTTTTCATGATAATCCTCACTTTCTAGTTAAAGTAAAACACCGATGATGTAAGTAACTGAATAAGTTAACGCACCGACCAGCAGTGTTTTGACTGCACAAATAAATGTTTCTGTTTTTACCTGCTTTTGTAAGAGCAATTTGTTTTGCTTATAAACGAACGGTACAATTAAGACTGTTAACCAGACAGTGGCTGGTGCAATTTTCAAAAATGGTAAAGCAATAATGACCAAAAAAGCCAACACGTTTTTGATGCTAAAGGCAGTTAAGGCAGCTTTTTTACCAATAAAGTGAACAATAGTCTTGCGGTGGTTGTCCTCGTCTTCTTGGGCATCACAGATATTGTTGGCCAGCATTAAATTTGAGATCCACAGTTCATCTGCCAGAGCTAGCAAAAAGACTTGTCCTACGTTAAACCAGTTCCAAGCAAAGACCTGGTAAGCATTTAGATATACGCTGAGCAATACAATCATGAAGCCCATCGTAAAGCCTGAAGCTAACTCACCTACTGGCAAGCTAGAAAGCGGATGTGGACCGGATGAATAGCTAAAACCAATGAAGTAACAGAACATCCCCATCCAGAGGACTGCCCAACCGGTTTTATATGCTAACCAGATACCGATAACTGCTGAAATCAGCGTTAAACTAATGATTAAATTTCTCACCAATTTAGGATCGATGTTTTCTCTCCCAATAATATTTGTTTTTTGTTGGTAAGATTTGCTATCTGCGTGATAATAGTCATTATAATTATCCAGCATATCAACTACCATGTTGAACATAAACATGGCAATAAAGAATACGATTGATACGCCCCAGTTGATGGAATGATAATAATAGCACTAAAGCAAAGCCCCAGCGAGAACGGCATCACGCTTGCCGGTTTGGCTTTGATTTCTACCAATTCTAAAAATGTACTTATTGACATCAAGCCACTTCCTCTCAAAGATGTCTATTTTCACAATTAATTATAGTTTTATTTAGTTAAGGAAACTCATCAATGAATAACTCCAAACCTTGGGAAAATTATCCTCTTATCGCTAACGAACTTGAAGAGGTTAATGATTTTATTCAAAAGACCATTAAGACGCCACATAAGAGTTTACAAGCTGCTTTATTACAGATGGCCGACAATGGTGGCAAATATTTACGCCCTAGTCTACTGCTGCTTGCTGCCCATGCCGTTGGTAAAACCAATGAGCGAACTATCAAACTTGCTTCGTCGATTGAGATTTTACACATGGCGACTTTGATTCATGATGACATCATTGACGATTCCGATGAACGTCGTGGCAACGTCAGCATTCAAGCCGCTTTTGGCAAAGATGTCGCGGTTTACACTGGTGATCTGCTCTTTACCGATTTCTTCGACCTAATGTTGGATGCCATTGATGAACATGAATATCTTGTTCGCAACGCTCAAACGATGCGCAAGATTTTAAACGGTGAACTAGGTCAGATGGCTGAACGGTTTAACTTAAAACAAACTCTAGATGATTATCTCAGAGACGTTAAAGGCAAGACCGCTGCCCTTTTCCGCTTAGCCGCTGAAGAAGGCGCCCACTTTGCTGGTGCTAATTCTATGCAAAGCGATGCTTTAGCTCAGTTTGGTGAAAATCTCGGTATTGCTTTTCAAATGGTGGATGATATTCTCGACTACAGCGGAGGTATCCAGTTGAACAAGCCTACGCTTGAGGATCTAGCCACTGGCGTTTATTCACTGCCACTTTTGCTCGCCTTAAACCAACCTGCATTACACGATGAATTGTTATCTCTACTTAAAAAGAAACGACAAATGACTTTAGCTGATATGCAAAAAGTCCAAAATATTTTGTTAAATAGCTCTGTTATTAATGATAGTCGCAAATTGGCCCAAGAATACGCGCAACGGGCTGATGATTGTCTTAAGATTTTTAAACCTAATCCAGCTATCCTTTTATTAAAGAAATTACCTAATAAGCTGCTAACCCGTAACTTCTAGTCGATCAAAGTCCTTGATCGGCTTTTTTTAGTTCGCGGTAACGTTTATTTTGCCAGAGTTGCTTTGGTGTTCCTTGCATGGCAATTTTTCCATCTTCAATAAAGATAACTTGGTCCATTTTTTCAATTCCCTGCAAGTGGTGCGTGATCCAGATTAAAGTTTTACCCCCAAGCTGCTCAATAAAAGTATTGATTACCGCCTGCTCAGTAATCGGATCAAGTCCTACTGTTGGTTCATCGAGTAAAACGATTGGCGTATTTTTCAAAAGAACACGTGCTAAAGCTAAACGATGACGTTCCCCACCTGAAAAACGTAGACCCGCTTCCTCTACTTGCGTGTCTAATTTTTCTGGTAAGGCTTCAACTGTCCTCTTTAAGCCAACTCGCTCTAATACATCCCACAACTGTTTTTCAGTCGCGTTTTCATTGCCTAAACGCAGATTATTCGCAATTGTAGTATTAAACAAATATGGCTTTTGGTTAATTACGCTAAAGTACTTTGGCATTTGATCGCCAAAATCAGCTACATCGATATCATTCAAGCTGATGCGTCCCAAAGTAGGCTTACGATCACCACGCAAAAGTGTAGCCAAGGTACTTTTACCTGCTCCGCTTTTACCTAAAATAGCAATCTTCTCGCCTGAATGGATAGCCAATGTAATGCCACGCAGAATTTCTTTTTCTGTATGTGGATAAGTGTAATGCACGTCCTTAAGCATTAAATTGTAAGGTGCAACCGTGGCTAACGTCTTTTTTGGTGCCTTTTGATCGGGATTGGGCAAATTATTCAATCTGATCAATGATTTTTGATAAACATTAGTCTCCTGAGCCGCGGATGGCAAGCTAGCTAGTGCTTCATTTAGCGGAAATGCAGCTAAGACAAAAGCAGCAATCCAATTGGTTAATGGACTCTGATGTCCACCAAATCTAGCTGCACCCCAGATGATTAAACTGACCACAATCAGGAGAAGGATCATCTGCATTAAAAAGTTACGCATTCGCTCAAACTTTTTCATCTTCTGGTGAATAGCTAGCAATTTTTCTCTACTGTTGACATGCAATTGCAAAAATTCTTGACTTCTGCCAGAAAGCATCCAATCCGTCACTCCCATGACATTGTCGGTTAAATCAACATATAGCTTATCCTGTGCAGCCTTTTCATAATCTTGTCTAGCACCGTTCACAACAATGGACCAAATTGGAATAGCAAAGATCATTAAGCCAAAAGTAATCAGCATCCACAATCCCATCAGAGGTGAAAGAATGCCTAAGCTGATAACGATAATCGCATAGAGTCCCCAAGCGACAAACATTGGAAAAATCGACCGCAAATAGAGATTCTGAATGTGGCTAACATCATCTGAGAGCAATCCTAAAACATCCCCCAGTTGATATTTACTATTAAATAGAGCCGCATCCTTCTCTAATGAGTCATACATCTTTTGTCTGAACTTGGATGTCATTCTAAGTACCCAGTTATGACTAACAATTCTTTCAAAATATTGAATAGCTGGTCTTGCAATACCAAACGCTCTCGTTAAAACGATTGGTACATAAACCAACAAAATATTCTCAGGTTGTGTAGCTGATTTACTGATCAAATAACCTGCGCAGAACATTAAGCCTGAGCCACAGACAAAAGTTAATATTCCCAGCAAAATCGCTAATATCAAGGTCTTTTTGTAATGACGCAAAAACGGTTTTACCCAGCGATCATGTTTCAATGCTTTAATAATTGGAATTCTATTCATCCTGATCGCCTCTCATTTCTTGCGTCAACTTGACGAAGTAGCCATTTTTCTGCTTTAATTCCGCAAATGTTCCTTGTTCAACTAACTTGCCATGATCCATGACCAAGATATAATCCATCTCTTTCATCCAGTGCAAGCGGTGCGTCGCAAAGATAACCAAATGATTCTTCATCAGTGGCAACATTTTCTTCTTTAAATCAACCTCAGTCTCAATATCCAAATGAGCTGTCGGTTCATCAAAGATCATTATCTTGCGTTGTCGATCAAGAAAAGCACGGGCAAGGGCGATTCTCTGTGCTTGACCACCGGAAAGAACTCGTTTTCCTTGACCAATGATCGTGTCTAACCCATGAGGCAATTCTTTTACTAAATCATCCAAGCCAACTACATGAATTGCTTGCTTAATTTCTGCATCAGTAGCTTGTGGCGTATAAAACGCAACGTTATCCCGCAAGCTTGCGGTAAACACATATGGATTCTGTGGAATATAGATCAACTGCTTATGCCAATCAGGAATATTTAAAGTTGATGTATCGTGATTCTGAATCGTAATATGGCCATTTTCAGGTGTCAAAAAGCCACTCAATAAATTGATCAAAGTGGATTTGCCTGAACCACTCATTCCAATTACACCAACTTTTTTATAGCCCTGAACTTGCAAGGAAACTGGACCGATTTGCGTTCCTTTTTGATACTTAAAATTTAAATCTTGAATCGTTAACTGATCATTTGGCTTCCAACTAGTCAACTTCAGTTGTTCAATCGGTTCTTTAGGTGCCTTAATCAATTGATTAATGCGATGAAAAGCATTTTTCCCATTCAGTGTCGCATGGAAATCTCCCGCAAAATTACGAATAGGTAAAAAGTACTCTGGCGCCAGAATCAAGATCGCTAAAGCTGAGAACAACATAATTTTGCCATTTAAAAGACTAAAGCCTAAATAAACGGCAATCACGGCAATTGATAACGTGGTAAAAAAGTCCAATGCAAATGTTGATAACATGGCCACGCGCAAAACCGCCATGGTCTTGCGTCTAAAGTTTTCGCTTAAGCGAAAGATACTGGTGGAATAGCGTTTACTCATCCCTAAATACTTAAGCGTATCAATTCCCCGTAAAGAATCGATAAAGTTATTGGACAATATTTCAAAATTGCCAAATTGTTTAATCGCCTTATCTTGAGCTGCGTGCCCCAAAATGATCATAAACAGTACGATTAGCGGATACATAACCAACAAAATCAACGCGCATTGCCAGCTAACAAAGAGCATGGCAATAAACAACAAAACCGGGACAATCATCATGGTCAAAACTTTGTTATAGATCAGTTTGATATAATTACGCACCTCATCTATTCCATCCAACGCCATGGTGATCAAGCTGCCTGTGCCTTGTTTTTGGATCAAAGCCTGGCCTTCATTAAAGACTTTGCCTAGCAATTTCTGACGTAGTTTTTCAGCTTCTGTGTTGGAATAGCGATCCAACATTTTATCCTGCCACCAATCAATCAGTTGCCGCCCAGTAAAACAAAGTGCAAACAGCAATAAGTATAACCAGCTTAGCTTTTTTCCTTGCCAAAGAGTTGTAAGAACCATGCTTAGAGATAAGGCTTGGCCAATAATCAAAAAGGCTTGCAGAACTTCAAGCACTGCAAGCCTTCTTACAATTGCACCAGCACCATCTAGTTTAAAAAGGTGTTGATCAATCATTTTAATATCCTTCTCCTATTGCAGGCATTTCAATTCTCTTGCGGAAAATCCAGTATGACCAAATCGTGTAAGCTAAAATGCATGGTACCAAAATTACTGTAGCGATCGTCATCACGATCAAGGTGTAATTTGATGAAGATGCGCTTTGAATCATCAAATCATATTTACTGCTGATTGATGAAATCATTACTCTTGGGAATAATCCACAGAAGATCAAAGCAACCAGTGATACCAAAGTTAAACCACTGAACGTGAATGCATAGCCTTGTTTATTAGTAAAGTTGGCTACATGGCCTGCTACTGAAAAGCCAACAATCAACACCAAGCACAACAAGGTTAAGATCGGGTGGACATGCAAGAAGTCAGTTTGGAATAACAAAAGCAAAGCAAAGATAACTTCTCCTACATAGAGTACCCAGTAAAGAGCTTTAGAATAATTCTGTGCTCGATCACTGATCACGCCTTTAGTTTTCAAAGCAATATAGTTTAAACCGTGTAGATAAGTAAGCAAGGTCAAAGCAATACCGCCTACAATTGAAAACCAGTTAAAGTAGTCAAAGAAATGCGCGGTCATGTCGCCATGAGCATCAAGTGGCATCCCTTTAATCATTGAAATAAACATTACACCCAAGAAAAATGGAGCGATGAAACTACCAATGGCCATTGCGTTATCCCAGAAAGGCTTGCGTGGTTCTGGGCTTTGTGCCCGGAATTCAAATGAAACGCCACGGATAATTAAACCTACTAAGATAAGCAAGAGAATCAAATAATAACCAGAGAATAGGGATGCATACCAATATGGAAATGAGGCAAACATCGCACCCCCGGCAGTAATCAACCAAACTTCATTGCCATCCCAAACGGGACCAATTGTTTGAATAATCTGACTTCTTTCTTTTTCATTATGTCCTAACGTCTTAACGGCCATTCCGACACCATAGTCGAAACCATCAAGAAAGAAGAAACCACTAAATAAAACACCAATTAGGATAAACCAAAGTATTTGCAAGAATGACATTTAAAAGGCCCCCTTTGCAAATGGGTCTGTTTCTTTATCACTAGCTTGACCTTGCATAGCTAATTCTTCTGGATCATTGTGTAAGAAGCGCACAATTAAGCCGATCAAGATAATTGCCAAACCGGTGAACAAACAGAAGTAAACAATGTTTGATGTCAACAGTGAAGCTACAGAAACGTTTGGTGATACGCTTTGGGCAATGGTAAATAAACCATAAACTGTCCACGGAGCACGACCAAGTTCCGTAATCAACCAACCACAAGTATTAGCAATAAATGGTGTAAAGGTCATTAAACCTAATACCCAAAGACACCAACGGTGATTGTACAAAGTTTGTTTCTTCTTACGAGTCATTACTAAACCAACAATGGAAACTAAAGCCATTAATGCACCGAAACCAGCCATAAAGCGGAAACTCCAGAATAAAGTATTAACTGGAACATAGTAATTCATCTTATGACCGTCAATATGAGTGCCGTACTTTTTCTCCATCTCGACGTTAACTTCTTCCATCCCTTTAACAGCTCCAGTTGGCTTGTGGTATGAAAGAATACTTAACATTCCTGGAATTTCAATCTTGCCTTTAACTTCATGAGTTTTAATATTGGCAAAACCAATCATTGTCCATGGAGCTCTTTCTCCAGTAGTCTTGTACAAGGCTTCTGTAGCAGCAAATTTCATTGGTTGTTCATGAACCAAATATTGCATCTGCATATCGCCCATGCCAATTGAGCCTAGAGAGAAGATCAACATTAAGGTTAAACCTAGGCGAATTGTCTTGTGATAAATAGTTTTATTCACATCAGACAAAGTCCGTTTCTTTAACAATTGAAATGCGGCTAAACCAGTAATAATTGTAGCTCCGGTAAGGATTGCTCCAAGAATTACGTGGCCGAACTCAAACATCAATTGTTTATTGGTCAAAAGCGCACCGAAGTTAACCATTTCGGCACGACCATTTCTAATAGCAAAACCAGTTGGATGCTGCATAAATGAGTTGGCAGTTAAAATCCAAACAGCGGATGTAACAGTCCCAAATGCGACCATCCAGATGAAGAATAAGTGTAATTTCTTACCTACCTTATTCCAGGTAAACATCCATAATCCAATAAAGGTCGATTCAATGAAGAATGAAAGCAATGCTTCGAATGCAAGTGGCGCACCGAAGATATCACCCATAAATCTTGAATAATCGGACCAATTCATTCCAAACTGGAATTCCTGAATAATACCGGTTACAACTCCCACGGCAAAGCTCAGAAGAAATACATTCCCCCAGAACCTTGTCATTTTTTTATATTCAGGCTTGCCAGTATGAACATACATTGATTCCATAATTGCTACAACGAACACCGTACCAATAGAAAATGGCACGAAGAAAAAGTGAAAAATCGTTGTCATGGCAAATTGGAATCTTGCTAAACTAACAATATTCATTTTTAGCGCCCCCATTATTCCCACTAACATTAGTCTCTGTCTAAAATAACAGTTATTATTTTATTCACTTTCAGTGTACAGCCACTATTCTGTACTTTCAAGTAGTGCATTAATGCGCTTTCAATACTGTTATCTTATTTTTATGTCAGCTTTCGTTTTTAATTATAGCATTATAGGTTTTAATCACTATTTCTTTTCAAAAAAGTGATAAAAGAAAGCCAATTTTTTCTAAATTAATAAAGATAAACTATTTTTGAAAAAATATATATTTTATTTTTATTTTTTTAAATAGCGTGGCTTGTTATTCTATTTCAAAAAAATAGCCAGATACTTTATGGTATCTGACTACTTTTACTTTTTTAATAATTTTACGGTCTTTATAAGTTTGATTTAGGATAATGGATACTAGAATTACGATCATAGAAACCACATAAACGGCTTTTAATCCGCCAAATAATACCTGACGCAATTGTGGTACTACGCTTGCAGCTAAAGTTTTAGCATTTTCTGCAGAAACTATCTTATTCATCATTGCTTGATTAAGTCCAGGATGCTTAGTAAGCCCCTGTGCCACCATCGTATTAAAGGCAATTCCATAAATTGAAACCATCATGGTTGACCCTAAATACTTCATCAAGGTATTGAAAGATGTGGCTACCCCAATATCTTCTTTAGAAACTAGGACTTGTGAGCGAACTTGTGAAGCAGTCGTAATCGCACCAAAAGCCGTTCCATTGAACGCAGCGACAACACAGAATACCCAGAATGGCGTATAAATCGGAACTAGAATTAAAACCAAATCGGCAGCTACTAAAACAATCAGCATATAATCATAAGTCTTTTTAATGCCCCATCGTCCAAGCATCCCACCAATCAAGAAGGAACCAACAATCCACATCAATGAACTAGGCGTTACAGCAAAACCAGCTAGAGAAGCATTGGTACCATTAATTCCCTGCATCCAAGTAGGAATATAAAATTCAAAGCCAATTACTACACCAGAGATAAGCAAAGTAATTAAATTTAATGCCAGAAATTCTCTATCCTTTAACATAGAAAGCGGCATGATCGGATCTGCTGCCTTCTTTTCTGACTTAAAGAACAGGATAGCAGAAGCAACTACTAAAATAGCTAAAATTGCCATAATGACAATATTGGTATTGCCACCTAAATCTTGCAGGAAGAACATCAAAGCCAGTAACAAAATAACCAGCCAAACAGTCCCTTGTAAATCCAATTTTGATTTTGAACGATGTTTAGGTTCTCCTAAAAAGAAGATAACTAATAGAAAAGCAATAATGCCAATTGGGACATTAATATAAAAGACCCAATGCC
>NZ_AZFO01000033.1 GCF_001436305.1 Lactobacillus ultunensis DSM 16047
CTACTTGACAGGGAATGTATCAATTGGACATGGGTGACGTTTTTATTTTAAAGCCAAGTTAATTAACCTGACAGGTTAGCGGCGTCTGTGTCGTCGTTTAAACTTGGCCAATCTTTTTCGACTGAGGATACGATTTTTTAGCCAATTATCGTAAGCTTTGTTAAGCATATGTGATACAAAGCTAGCCAAGATTGACCCGACAAATGTAAGTAAAGTATTGAACACGACAATTCACCTCCTTCCTAGATATTTAGGAAGTACAGGCGCCGTTAATCATTATATCAAAGGTTAAATGACAATTTTACAAAATATAAGCTAAAAAATTGAGTTGAAAAGAGCAGGTTTAATGACCTGTTCTTTTTGCTAGTTATTGTATTTTTTTGATAAAATATGTGTGTAAAAATATTTTATTTTTAGTTAGATAGAAAAGAAGGATACTATTTTAGACTCTAAACCTGCCCGATGGGGCACAAAAGCATATCGTGATGCTAAGCAGTTGTACATGAAGGCATTTCCTGCATGGGAAAGATTCTCAATGCTTTCACTCTTAGCAATGTCACTTCACCGCAATGTTAAGTTTCACGCAATTTATGATAATGGCAAATTCTGTGGTATTACTTATTATGCTGAAAATGACAACACCGTCTACCTGACCTATTTAGCGGTCAGCGAAAAATTGCGGGGACATGGATATGGCTCTAAGATTTTGACTGTGTTGGAGGATCAGTTTCCAGATAAGCAAATCGTGATTGATATTGAACCTGTGACTAAGAAGGCGAAAAATTATAAGCAACGTGTCAGTCGTTTGAAGTTCTATGAGCGCAATGGCTTCCATAGAACCGATCAGAAGCTGAAGGATCCAGATGGAGAATTCGAGGCTCTAACGACTGGCAAGAAGCTGGATAAAAATAGTTTCATTAAAACTTTACGTCAAATGAGCTTTGGCTTTTATCAAGCTAAGGTCGAAAAATAAACAAAAAAGAGAAGTTCACAACAGAACTTCTCTTTTGCTTTAGCCTAAAATGTGGAAATATGATAAGACAATTCCGAGAATCAGAACAAACCAGATCATCTTGGTTGAAGTGACGCCTTTCTTACCAAGCAGCCAGTAGACAAGTGCTACCAACAATACTGGTACTAGAGACGGCATAATTTGATTCAGAATCGATTGCATCTTCAGCGTGATCTTACCGGTATGGAAAACATATGGCACTTTCGCCTTAATAACGGTAGGAATCAAAGCACCAACGACCATCACACCGAGCAGAATGGCTGAGTCAGTAATGGCGTTCAACTTACCAGAAGCAGAATCAATCAACTTAGTACCTTGGTAGTAACCCATAGGTAGGAATGAAAAACGCAGGAATAAGATGATAATATCGACTAAGATCCAGAGAATTGAGCCAAGTGGATTACCTCTAAGTCCCATATAGGCACCGATTGAGCCACAGATAGTTGGAATAATTGCACTGAAGATCGTGTCACCTATACCAGCAAGAGGTCCCATTAAACCAGTTTTAATACCAGCAACAGTATCTTTTGACTTAATGCCTTGGCTCTCTTCAAGGGCTAAGTCGACACCAATGATGAAGTTATCATCGTAGGCGTTAACGTTGAAGAATTGTGTTTGCATTTGCATCATTTCAACTAATTCATCATCTTTGTACCAACGCTTAAGGAATGGCAAGAGGGCGTAGAAATAGCCTGGTGCCATCATTCTTTCATAGTTCCAGGACAATTGACTAGCCCAGAGCCAGCGCCAGTTAGCTCTGAATGAATCTTTCTTAGTCAACTTGCCTGAATTAGTTTTCGTATTCGCCTTCGTCATTTTCATATTCCTCACTTTTTGTATTATTTGTGTTTGTAGTAGTCTTTTCGTCTAACTTAGCAACTTCACGTTGGTAGTGAATGTAGGCAAGGGCCGCACCAAGTAAAGCGACACCTAGCATTGGGATCTTCATGTAGGAAGCTGCGATAAAACCAATTGCTAAATATGAAATGAAACGTTTAGTTGGTAAGTATCTAAGCAAGATAGCGATACCGACAACAGGCAAGATGCCACCAGAAACCTTAAGTCCATTAGTAAGCCAAGTAGGAATGATGCGTAAGATCATTCTGACGACGTCGTTACCAACGATTAAAAGAATAAAGACAGGGATTGCACGAGAAAGTTCCCATGAAAAAGTACCCCAAAGTGCATTTCTGGCAGCCGCGTCTGGATTATTTTCTTTAATAAATTTGTCCATTCTATGTTGGAAAATGGTGTCGATGAAGCTAGTGAGCACATCAAGCTGTACCATTAGCAAACCGACTGGAACGGCTAAACCGATTGCAAATTGAATACTTAATTTGCTTTAACGATCATTGTCTACTCTGTTTTTATGTAAGTGATTACATTACTGGTGGATTAGGATTGGTGAATTGAAGGGATAAAAAAATCCTAATCGGTGTGATGGACGATTAAGATTTAGCTTTTTTCATCTAAGTATTATATTCTGTATGAAAAGATATTCGTCTAAATTAATAAGCAAAGGAAAACATCATGGAAAAATTTGTTACGTTAAATAATGGAGTAAAAATGCCGCGGTTAGGCTTCGGGGTATACCAGATCGATGATCTCGCTCAAGCACAGCAAGTTGTAGAAGATGGTCTGGAAATTGGCTATCGTTTGGTCGATACCGCGCAGATCTACGGTAACGAGCAAGCTGTTGGGGATGCAATCAAGCATAGCATTGTCCCACGAGAAGATATTTTTGTTACTTCTAAAATCTGGGTCGATGATTACGGCTATGATAAGACACTCGAAGCATTTGATGAATCAATGAAAAAGCTACAACTGGATTATCTTGATCTGTACTTAATCCATAAGCCATACAATGATTATTACGGTACCTGGCGTGCACTTGAGCGGCTATACAAAGAAGAAGGGCGCATTCGTGCGATTGGCGTCAGCAGCTTCTGGAATGAGCGTCTAGCCGACCTGATTACCTTCAATGATGTGAAGCCAGTAGTGAACCAGATTGAGACCAATGTTTGGAATCAAGAATGGAAATCGCAGAAGTATATGGAAAAAGAAGGCGTGCAGCCTGAAGCGTGGGCACCATTTGCTGAGGGTGCCGATCATGTTTTCACCAACCCTGTTTTGGAAGAAATTGCTGAAAAGCATCATAAGACTACGGCACAAGTGATGCTTAGATGGTTTTTGCAAAGAAATTATGTGGTGATTCCTAAATCAGTGCATAAAGAGAGATTGGCACAAAACTTTGATGTCTTCGACTTTGAATTGGATAAAACGGATATGGAGAAGATAAAGACGCTAGATCAAGGTCGCAGTATTCTAGAAGATGAGATGAATCCAGAGATAGCGGAAAGTTTTAGATAAGTACTAACCGTTCTTTATCCATTCTTTTACATCGCTTGGTGTGTTTTTAGGAAATACAAGTACACCGTTTTTGTTAACTTGAAGTGGAATTGCATGAGAGTTCAATTTTTTAATAATTTGTGATTGACAATTCTTTTTAGTTGAATCAGTCATATTATGTGTCCTTTCTAAATACTGTATCTTCATTTTGATATGAATAATCAAGTTTGGAAATACAAAAATAGGAGCTCCAATTATTAGTAATTGTTGTATTCACGGTAATTACAGTATATACTACTACATATAGGAGGTGCCAAGATGGTTATAAAAGCAAGAAAACAGGGCAATTCTATTGTTTTAACTATTCCTAAGTCTCTTAATATTCCCGTTGATACAGAATTTACGGTGGATTTACAAAAAAATGGTGACTTAGTTTATAAAAGGACTAATCAAACAGGGTATGATCTATGGTCTGATCCCGCTTATGATGATTATGATTATGATGCTGAGATCAAGAGAGAGTATAAAGAATTGGGATATAATCCTCGAGAAGTAGCTCCAGTAGGTAAGGAATTAGATAATGGCACGAATTAATGTACATCAAGGCGATATAATTATGGTTGATGCCGAGCCACATGCTGGTCATGAAATGGGTGGACATAATCCTGAGCAAGGCAACATTAGAAGACGATTCCTGGTTGTTAGTCGTTATCAATATATAAGAAAATCAGGTTTAGTTATTGGATTAGCAATTACACATACTCATATTGAGAATGATCCTTTTAGATTTTACGTACTAGATTTTCCTAGTAATACAAATGGTGATGCATTACTTTTCCAAATGCTGACATATGATTTCATAGCCAGACATGGGAAAGTAATCGGACATATTACACCATCATCCGAATTTGATGATCTATTAAAACAAGTACAAAATATTTTCCTTAAAGAATAAAAAGAGTCTCATTTTTGAGACTCTTTTTTGAAGTTATTTAGTTATTTCTATCTTTATTGATAAATTTTGCCTTCTTGTTTTTCCTTGTTCTTTTTAGCCAAAGCTTTTTCACTAGCAGCTTGCTTAGGCAATACCCAGTTCAAAATCATACCAATGATAGTTGAAAGGGCAACTGAAGTTAATTGGAAGTTGCCAAGTTGCAAGTAAGCACCACCGATGCCGATAACCAAGATAACTGAAGCAATCAACATGTTACGCTTTTCACCAAAGTCAATTTGATCATCAACCAAGATCTTCAAACCGTTAGAAGCGATGGTACCAAAGAGTAAGAATGAAATACCACCAATAACCGGCATTGGGATTGATTCAATTAATGCAGCTAGCTTACCGACAAAACTGAAGATAATTGCACAAACTGCAGCACCTGCAAGCACCCAAACTGAGTGAACCTTAGTCATAGCAAGAACACCAATATTTTCACCATATGAGGTTGTAGGAGGACCACCAATGAAACCAGCGATAATCGTTGAAATACCGTCACCCATCATGGTTCTGTGTAAACCTGGATTCTTAAAGAAATTACGCTTAGTCAATGAGTTAAGCACCATGATGTGGCCCATGTGTTCAGTCATCGTAACGAAGGCAATTGGAGCCATGGCTAAGATAGCTGCTGGGTACCATTTGAAGTGGTAGCTAATGCCCATTACGTCGAGGGCAGGAACTGAGAACCAAGCGGCTTTTTCAACACCTGAGAAATCAACAATTCCCAAGCAGCAAGCCAAAATGTAGCCACAGATAATACCCAACATGATTGATACTAAACTAGTGAAGCCCTTGAAGCACATTTGGAAGATCAGAGTCATTACCAAAGTAAAGATGGCTACACCAAAGTAAGTTAAATCATACTTTTGGTGGTTCATCATGGCATCGTTAGCAGCGGTAGTTGCTAATGACAAGCCAATAACGATGATAATTGGTCCAACCACGATTGGTGGCAAAACCTTGTTGACCCAACCAGATCCGATTTTAGAAATAATCAAAGCAACGACTACATAAACTAAACCAGAAGCAATCGCACCTTGAGCAACGGCTGGATAACCGTCAGCCTTCATCAATGCTTGCATTGTTGCAACGAAGGCAAAACTTGAACCTAAGTATGCTGGAATCTTAAAGTGGGTTAAGATCATATGAACCAAAGTACCAACACCTGATGAAAGCAGGGCGATACTTGGACTGATTCCAATCAGAATTGGAACCAAAACGGTAGAACCAAACATGGCAAACATGTGCTGGAGTGACAGCAGAATGCCTTGGCCTAGTTTGGGCTTTTCATAGACGTCTAAAATCGCGTCCGGGTTTCTAAACTTTTCTTTTTCACTCATTCAAATACTCCTATTTATTCATGATATCAATGCCGTCTTTGTCATCGACTTCAGTCATTGATACTTTAACTTCTTCATTCATTGCTGTTGGAATGTTCTTACCAATAAAGTCTGGACGAACAGGAAGTTCACGGTGACCACGATCAACTAATACAGCCAAGTTGATCTTAGCTGGACGACCTTGATCCATTAAAGCATCAAGCGCAGCTCTGGTGGTTCTGCCAGTAAACAAAACATCATCGACTAAAACAACATTTTTATCGGTGATATCAAAATCGAGTTGTTGGCTGTGAATCATCTTTTCTTTTTCAGCTTCAGGTAAGTCATCACGGTATTGTGAGACATCGATTGCACCGACAGGAATTTGAACATCTTCGAGGTTCTTTAAATTCTTAGCAATTCTTTGAGCTAAGTAGAGACCGCGTGTCTTAATTCCTACTAAAACCAAATTTTCAGTACCTTTATTGCGTTCGACAATTTCATAAGTCATACGCATCAAGGCACGTTTCATGCTAATAGCATCAACTATTTCTTTTGCCATAGATTTTCCTTTCTCGGATGACCAAAAGAAAAAGACCACCAAGGACACTGAGTCCAAGATGGTCTTTCTGTTTTTGCTAGCACAAAAAAGACTAGCTAATGCAGATTTCCTTCTTAGCCTCACGGGACTAATCTTAAAGGTCATCACTATTTTTCTTATATTAAACTAGGAAAGTTAAGCTTTGTCAAGCAAAAGTAAAAAAGGACTTTGACAACTATAGAATGAATTTTGCATACTATGAGATGAGAATTATTGAGTAAAGGATGATTGGATGAATAAGAAGCAAATTTTGATGGTTACTTGGGCACTAATTCTGGCTAATATTATGTCAGGACTTGATGCAACCATTATTAATACTGCCATCCCTGCAATTGTGTCTGATTTGCATGGGATTCAATACATGGGCTGGATTGTTGCTTGTTTTTTGTTAGGTATGTCTGTTTCAGTGCCAATTTGGAGCAAGCTGGGTGAACGGATGGGTAATAAATTTGCTTTTGAACTTTCATTAGCCTTATTTATCTTAGGTTCAATTCTTGAGGGTGTAGCCCCAGATATTTATTTCTTCCTTATTTCCCGGGTATTAATGGGAGTGGGAGCTGGCGGAATGGGCTCATTGCCTTATATCATCGTCGGTTATATCTATCCCAATGTTAAAAAGAGAACAGTCATTTTAAGCTACATTGCGGCTAGCTTTAGTGCCGCCAGTATTGCAGGACCTTTAGTTGGTGGCTGGATTGTTGATGCCTTGTCCTGGCATTGGGTCTTTTATATTAATGTNGCCATTAGGCTTGATCTCAATCATTTTGAGTATTGTCTACTATCGCGGTATTCGCAAACCTGAAAAGAATGTCCACTTTGATAAAAGCGGTGCAGCTGCTCTAATTGTTGGTTTGACTTGCTTTTTAATTGGGATGCAGATGTTGGGCATTACTAGTATGACTATGGTCGCTTCTTTTGTAATTGTAGGAATTATCCTTTTAGTTATCTTTATTGCAATTGAGAAGAAAGCAGAGAGCCCAATTGTTCCTTTATCTGTATTTACCAATAAAGCTTTGGTAGGCGATTTTATCCTGTTTGCCTTAGCATGGGGTGCTTACATTGCGGTTAATACGTATTTGCCTATGTGGTCACAAGCTATTTTAGGTACCTCAGCTTTAATTGGTGGGGTGACTTTGATTCCTAACTCAATTTTAGATATTGGCGGTTCACAAAGTGCGCCTGCCTTATTGCGCCACTTCAATAATTATCGTCTATTGATCTTTAACCTGACTTTATTGGCGATCACGGCTTTAGGGTTGATTTTAGTACCAAGCAATACGCCTTATCAAATCTTAATGATTATTGCTGCCTTTTCTGGTTTTGGAGTAGGTTCAATTTTCGTTATCTTGCAGATCAAGGTACAAGTTGATGCCAGTGAAAAAGACATGGCTCCGGCAACCTCGCTTAGCTTTTTGATTCGAATTTTAGCTCAGACTATCATGTCTGCAGTTTATGGCGTAATTATGAACTTGGCTCTATCACGAGGTATTGCCAGCCATCACGGCATTACGATGACCATGATGAATAAGCTGAGTGATGCGGCATCTGCTCAAGGTTTGCCTAAAGCATTGATGCCAACGATGCGTTCGATTTTTCATTCAGGAATTATTGAAATTATGTGGACTTCTGTATTCTTGTTGGTTATAGCTTATGTAGTTAACTTTATTTATAACCGTCATGAAGCTAAAAAAGCAGCAGAATAAAAAAAGGTTTGAGTGATTGATTGCTCAAACCTTTTTTTACTGTAAATTTTTAATTACGTTGATTCTAAAGAGAAGCAGATTGATCAGCACAATTGCCGTGGTGACGATGAAGACCATGCTGTAATTAAACATCCCTGATACAAATGAACCCAGTAGTGGTCCCACGATATTACCGATATACATGGCTGACTGATTCCATGAGAAAATACGGCCAGTTACAGTGGCCGGAGAGTTTTTAGTTAGCATCGTTTGCACTTGTGGGAATAAGCAAGCGTCAGAGAAACCAACTAAGAAGCGCAAGATCCCTAATTCGATTGTGTTTTGGACAAAAGCAGTTAGAAAGAAGAAAATTGAAGCCGCAATGAATCCGGCAACGATAATTTTGTGAGTACCGATTTTATCACCAAGTGCTCCAAAACGGGATGCTACCAAGAAGGTGGCAATCCCAGGAAGAGCCGCAATAACACCGGAAATGAAAACGACATTGCCGTGACCATTAAGCAACTGGCGTACATATAGTGAAACGATGGGGTTGATTGAGTTGTTGGCTGCTTGAATGATCAAGGTAGTCAATAATAAGCCAAAAATCAGGTGAGGTGAGCGAAGCGACTTGATAACGCCACTAGCTTTGTCCAATTTCTTGGCAGTGACTGGTTTGAAGTCGTCTTCATGAACGAAGAATAATACTAAAATTGAACAAATTAAAAGCAAGCCGCCTGTGATCATAAAGGTAACGCGGTATGAAAAGATAGAAGTCAAAGCACCACCGACAAGTGGTCCAAGCAAAGTTCCGGCAGTTGTAGCTGAAGCGATAGTCCCTAAAGCTTGCCCTGAATTTGTTTTTGGCGTTTCAGTGGCTACTAGTGCATTAGAGTTAGAAATAAAACCAGCAAATACTCCTTGTAACATTCTAAGCAAAAGTAGTTGCCAAACATTTTGGACTAATCCCATTCCGGCTATCACAATTGACATTCCGATTCCGGCTCGTAAGATCATTGGCTTACGACCTTTTTTATCAGCTAGCTTGCCCCACCACGGAGAAACAACTGCGGAAACAATGAATGTACCGGAATAAACGATTCCGGACCAAAAGTTAAGCTGCTGATGAGAGAAATTGCCTAATGTGTTAATGTATAACGACAAGAAAGGCATAATTTCCGAAAAGGCGATTCCTGCGATAAAGACAGCAATTGATAAAACAAATAAATTTTTCTTCCAAATAGGTTTCTCTTTCAACTTATTCAATTCCTTCCTAATATTTTCATTTTAGCAAAAAATAAATTATTGCTATCATGATAAGCTTGAAATAATTTATTGTTTAATGACATTTAGTGACTTTTTTAGTATACTGATACATAATTTTATATTTTTAATAGTGAGGTATAGCGATTGATTACAGTATCCGACTTAAGTCTTAAATTTGGCGGCCGAACACTCTATGAAGATGTTAACTTGAAATTTACTCCGGGCAATTGCTACGGTGTCATTGGCGCTAACGGTGCCGGTAAATCTACTTTTCTTAAATTGTTAGAAGGCAAGCTTGAACCAACAACTGGCTCTATTAGTATTGATCCTAACGAAAGAATGTCCAGTTTGAACCAGGATCACTTTGCTTTTGATAATTGCACTGTCATGGACACCGTAATTCAAGGGCATAAGGAACTTTATCAAGTAATGAAGGAAAAAGATACTCTTTATGCTAAGCCTGATTTTGGTGATGAAGATGGGGTTAAAGCAGCAGAATTAGAAAGCAAGTTTGCGGAACTAGATGGTTGGAATGCAGAGGCAGATGCTTCCAAGTTATTACAATCATTAGGTATTCCTGAAGAGCAACACCAAATGCTGATGAAGGAATTGCCAGAATCCGAAAAGGTTAAGGTATTGCTTGCTCAAGCACTTTTCGGCAATCCAGATATCCTCTTGCTTGACGAACCAACTAACGGTCTTGATGTTCATACTGTTGAATGGTTGGAAAACTTTTTAGCTGATTATCCTAATATTGTGATTGTGGTTTCTCACGACCGGCACTTCTTAAATCAGGTATGTACCGAAATGTGTGACGTAGATCGTGGCAAAATTCAGCTATATGTTGGTAACTATGATTTCTGGTATGAATCTAGTAAGTTGGCTAATGAATTAGCAGCTAACCAGAATGCTAAAAAAGAAGAAAAGATCAAACAATTACAGGAATTTATTGCTCGTTTCTCAGCTAATGCGTCTAAATCTCGTCAAGCAACTTCTCGTAAGAAGCAATTAGACAAGATTACTTTGGATGATATCAAGCCATCTTCACGGAAATACCCATTTGTAAAATTTGAGATGCACCGTGATTTGGGTAATGACTTAGTAAAGGTAGAGAACGTTTCTTATTCAGTCGATGGTGAAAAGATTCTGGATAATGTCTCCTTTATTGTTCGTCCTGGTGATAAAGTGGCATTTTTATCACGGAATGCTTTGGCGACTACAGCTTTGCTGGATATCGTTGCTGGTAAAATCAAACCAGATACTGGTACAGTTACTTGGGGTCAAACTACAGCCTTCAATTACATGTCACGCGATTTAAATGCTAACTTCAACAATGACGATTTGACCATTCTTGATTGGTTGCGTCAATATGCGACTAAGGAACAAGATGATAATACATTTTTGCGTGGCTTCTTAGGGAGAATGCTCTTTAGTGGGGATGAAATCGAAAAGAAAATTAAAGTTTTGTCCGGTGGAGAAAAAGTACGTTGTCAGTTGTCTCGCATGATGTTAGAACCAGCGAATGTTTTAATTATGGATGATCCAACTAATCACTTGGATTTGGAATCAATCACTGCATTAAATGACGCTTTAGTTGCATATCCTGGTTCTATTTTATTCACGTCACATGACCACGAATTTATTCAAACTATTGCTAACCATATTATTGAAGTTGGCCCTAAGGGAATTGTTAGCCATCAAGATACGACTTATGATGAATTTTTAGATAAGCCAAGTATTCAAGAACAAGTAGAAAAGATCTATTAAATGTAAAAGATTCACATTAAGTGAATCTTTTTTTGCATAGTAGGATAATGGATGTAACGAAGTAAAAACATTAGAAAGGATTAAACATGAAACAAATTAAAATGGGCTGTACTACCTTAGATATTCCGGCAATGGCTTTAGGAATTATGCGTATGGATAAAAAGACGATTCCTGAAGCACAAGTTGCAATTCAAGCTGCTTATGATGCAGGAATCAACTTTATTGATTCTGCCGATATTTATGGTGGTGGTAAATCTGAAGAAATATTTGACAAAGCATTAAAGCAAATGCATCTTAAGCGTGAAGATTTATTTATTCAATCTAAAACTGGGATTGTACCAGGCAAGCGATATGATTTTTCTAAAAAACATATTCTCCAAAGCGTTGATGGCATCTTAGATAGAATGCAAATCGATTATCTTGATTCCTTAGTTTTACATCGTCCAGATGCTTTAATGGATCCTGAAGAAGTAGCTGAAGCATTTGATGCGCTGCAAGCAAGTGGCAAAGTCAGATTCTTTGGCGTATCCAATTTTGATTCAGCTCAATTTGAATTATTGCAAAATAGTTTAAGCCAACGGTTAATGTTTAATCAATTGCAGTTTGGCTTGAAGCATACTGGGATGATTGACTTCGGGATGCATATGAATATGGCAGACGACTCGTCAATTGATCGTGATGGTCAATTTTTAGATTATGCTCGTTTACATCGAGTTACTGTGCAAGCATGGTCTCCATTTCAATATGGGATGTTTGAAGGAACGTTTATAAATAATGATGGCTTTCCTAAGTTGAATGCTGAATTACAAAAATTAGCTGATAAATATAACGTGGGTAAAAATGCGATTGCAGCAGCGTGGATCTTGTGCCATCCTGCTAATATTCAAATGTTGGTAGGTTCAATGAATCCTAAACATATTCAAGATTCGGCTAAAGGTGCAGACATTCAATTAACAAGACAAGAATGGTATGATCTTTATCTGGCTAGTGGTAACTTTTTGGCATAATTTTATCTTTGTAAATAAAACTAGCTTTTCAAAGCTAGTTTTTTGCTTATAATAAAAAAGAGATAATTAGAAAGGTACTAGCCAGTTTGAAAAAGCAAATTATTTTTGAAGATTTCATTCAAGATCGTGCGGTACAGATGTTTAAGCAACAAGATAAAGATTTGAAAAAGCAGGAATACACAGTTTTTATTCAAGTTTTTACCACAGATAACTTACCGTTTTCACCAGTTAATGACGATCATAAAAAAATAAGCTTTAAATCTGAAAATGTTAATACAGATACTGTGACTATGATCAGTGTTGCTGGAAATACGTATAATTCAGTTACACAAAAATATGAAGTTACAGATCATACTTTTGTTGTTGGAAAAGTTACTAATGGAAACATTACTGAAAAAGTTGCCATTAGACGAATGAAAAAATTTGCCGAATCTGTCATTAACGAGCTAAATAAGCAAGTTAAGGATCCTCATCTGCATGAACCGCATCTTTTAACAGATGTGCAGCGCGTGGAACAATTGTTAACGGATCGGAATGTCCAAATTACTAAATTAAGTCGTGAAACTGGTATTCCTGCTTTTACTTTGTATAATTATCGCAAGAATCCTGAAACATTGAAGAAAGCATCACATACGAATATTCAGCATTTGATAGTTAAGTATTACGAAACTTACTTTAATCGTAATGAAGTTGAACGTTTTCGTTTTATGTTAATCAAAATGACCAATGCTTATTTAAAGGAATGCAAGGATAACCCAATTCTGTATAATCCAGTGTATGAATTATATATGATGTGTGAACACGGGGATTGGCATAGGTTAGCTAAGATGGAAGAAATCTGGAAGGCTAACTATACAGCAGATAATCGATTATGAAAAGAGGGATGATAAATGCGTGTCAATGTATTGCAACATGCTCCAAATGAAGGGCCCGGTTCTATTCAGGATTGGTGTCATGTTAGAAAAAATGAAATGTTTGTTTATCATCCAGGCGATTTTGAAATTTTGCCTACAGTTGATGAAACAGATTTATTAGTTATCTTGGGAAGTCCTAACAGTCCTAATGATCAATTAGACTGGGTAAAAAATGAACGCGCTTTGATTAAGCAAATGCTTGCTGTTCATAAGCCAATAATCGGTATTTGTTTTGGTAGTCAACAGATCGCTAAGACTTTAGGATATCAAGTGCCTGATGCACCAGCTAAGGAAGTAGGCTGGGCACCGGTTTACTTACAGGATCATACGATTAGTGGAATTCCAGACAAATTAACTGCGCTTCATTGGCATGAACAAATGAGTGAAATTCCTAAGGAAGCTAAGTTGCTATTTTCAAGCGATTTGGTAAAGAATCAAGGCTATCTCCTGGGGAATAATGTAATTGGTCTTCAATTTCATTTTGAGCCTAATGAAGATAATTTACGCGAAATTGTTATTAATGATGGTGCATATGCTTTAGAAAATAATGATTTGCATCAAACACCAGCAGAAATTATCAAGCATGGCGTTCCCAAAGAAAATAAAGAAGTCATGTTTAGCTTGCTTGATTACATTACTAAGTCGAATTAGTTGAAGAATAGAAAAGGTGACATTCAGTAAATTTGAATGTCACCTTTTTAAATTTTAGATTAAATCATGTTCTTTACAATAGTGATAGATTCCATCTTCGCCAACACTAGGACAAACTTCCGTAGCAAGTGCTTTTAATTCTGGTGAACCATTTGCCATGGCAACGCCAGTGCCAACAGTCTTTAACATAGGAATATCATTATTGCCATCACCAAAAGCAATGGCTTCGGATGGGCTCAATTTATAGTACTTAAGAATCTGCTCGATTGCTATTCCTTTTCCACCGTTAGCAGGAATAATATCAACAGCTCGGTCCCACCAGGCCGTGATTTTTGCTCCATGGACATCTTGCATGACCTTTGGATATTCAACTTGGCGTGCGCCCATCATTATTTGATAAATTGGCTCGTTTATTATTTGGTTAAATTGAGGACTTACATTGACCTTAAGCCCACCAAATTTGAAATAATCAATTAGATCTTGATCTGCTCCATTAGCAGCCAAGCAATTTTTAGTTGCAATACATACCGGACGATTGATAGAACTTGCATTTTTAACAATTTGCAATACATCTTTTTGAGGAATGGGATTGCTAGAAATAAGTTGATCGGAAGTATAACAATATGATCCGTTGAAAGTTATATATGCATCAAAGATAAAACCCAAAAAAGAAGGTAGGGCTAAAGGTGCTCTGCCAGAAGCTACACACGTAATAATTCCATTAGTTTTTAGTTGATTTAACGTTTTTAAAATTTGGGCAGAGATATCGTCCTTATCCAAATCAACTAGGGTACCATCAATATCAAAAAAGGCAATTTTAATTTTAGCCATATTTTATACTCCTTTCTGCAGCATTTTATTTCTATTAAGATTAATATTTCTCAACTGTTTTTACATTAAAACCAGGGATATTGCTGAACCATTTTTTAATCAAACGTTGATAGGTACCATCTTTTTCAAGTTGATTTAACGCTAAATTGATTTTACGCATCATTGTACTTTGACCTTTATCTACGGCAATACCATATGGTTGATTGGTAAAGGTCCCGCCAACTACACGATAACCTGGATTATCTCTTAAAATACCAGCTAGGATGCCGTTATCGGTTACCAAAGCATTACCCTGATTAGCTTTAAGTGCCGCAAAAGCTTGTCCATAATCATCGTATTGCAAGATCTCAGCCTTAGGCGAAACTTTTTTCACCGCATCAGCTGATGTTGTTCCTTTAACTACGAGTACCTTTTGTTTATTTAAATCTTTAGCATTTTTGATTTTGCTATGATCGCTGACCATAACCGATTGCCCAGCAGGAAAGTAAGGCTTGCTGAAGTCAACTTGCTTTTTTCGTTCTGGCGTAATTGTCATAGCAGCAATCACTGCATCAACATTTCTATTCTTTAATAATTGAATCTTAGTATTAGCTGTAGTAGTGACAAAGTTGGCTTTAGCATCCTTGCCAAGAATTTTATGGGTTAAAGCATTAGCTAGATCTATTTCAAAGCCATTAACTTTACCGCTCTTAATGCTCATTGATCCAAACAAGGGGGTATCGGCTTTAACGCCCCAGTTAATAGTTTTGTTTTCTTTGACAGTTTCATAAATAGTTTGCTTCTTATTTTGGCTACACGCTGTCAGCATGAAAGATAGCAAGATGATGAAAAAAGTAGATAAGAATAGTTTTTTCTTTTTCATATGAATTCCGCTCCTTTCTTGTCGTTGCTTAATTATATCATAGAATTATTGACTTTAGTCCATATGTGTACTATATTAGTACGCACGTAGACTAAAATAAGCAGGTGGTATTGATGAAGATTAGTGAATCAGAAAAATTAAACATGTCGATTGTTCATGGCAGTAGAGCGTATGAACAATGGGAACAAGATCATCATTTGCCAGATTATTTGGTAGTAATTATGTATGAACTTTTATTGCGTGAAAAATTAACGCAAAAACAATTGGTGAATTTAAGCGATTTGCCTAAGCAATCTATTAATAAAGGAATTAAGCGATTGCATGAAGCAGGTTATCTGGATATGACTATTGATCCTGATGATAAGCGAGTTCGTTTTTGTGAATTAACCGATAAAGGAAAAAGTTATGCACAGGAAAAGCTAGCCTCCTTGTTTGATTTAGAAGAAAAAACAGCGCAAAAATTAGGTCCAGAAAAGATGAAGTTGCTTACTAGTCTTAATGAGGAGTGGAGCAACACTTTCTGGCAATTTTTAAATGAAGAAAGGGGTAACTAATGTCAGCTTTTAAGATTTTAATACCACATTTTAAACGCTATCGGAAAGATGTTATTGCAGCATTAATTGCCATTATCGTTTCAGCATTCGCCACTTTATATCAACCACGTTTGCTTGAAAATATTCAACGAGCAATTATGGCTGATCAAAAAGAAAGCGTGATTCATGATGGGATTATGCTGATTATTTTAGGCATAATTGCGATTGTGGCTGGTATTTTTAATGTTTATTACGCCGCTCGTATTGCTCAAGGGATAACGAGTGATTTGCGTGAAGAAACATATGCCAAGATTCAAAGTTTTTCTTTTGGCAATATTGAAAAATTTTCAGCTGGTTCATTAACAACACGTTTAATTAACGATATGAACCAAATTATGAACATGATCATGCAATTGTTTATGCAGCTTTTGAGAATGCCAATTTTAATTGTAGGTTCTTTTATTTTTTGTATCGTAATTATTCCACGTTTCTGGTGGGCAACTGTAGTGATGGTTGTTTTGATTATCGGCTTTGGTACTTATGTTTTAAAAAAGATGGGGAGTCTATTTGCCAAATTCCAAAAGACGATGGATAAAATTTCTGGGCAAGCTCAGGAAACTTTACAGGGTGTCCGAGTAGTTAAGTCTTTTAACCAAGAAGGACAGGAAATAAAGAAGTTCAACCAAACTTCAGATCGTTTGAATGATTACAATATCGTGATTGGTTACTGGTTTTCTGCAGTTATGCCAGCCTTTCAATTGATTGCATATTTAGTAATTACTTTGGTTGTCTTTTTAATTGGTCAAGGGATTGTACAACATCCTACAGATGTGGCAATTGTTAGTCCGTTTGTTAATTACATTTTGACATTATTGTGGACAATTATGATTGCCGGAATGACAATGATGCAATTTGCACGTGGAAATATTTCTTTAGGGCGAATCAAAGAAATTTTAGAAACTGAGCCTGATGTGAAATTCGTTAAGAACGGTTCTGTTGCTCCATTAAAGGGTTCAGTGGAATTTGATCACGTTTCTTTTACTTATCCAGATGGTGATGATGAAACATTAAAGGACATTTCTTTTAATGTTAAGCCAGGCGAAATGGTAGGGATTGTCGGTGCTACTGGTTCTGGCAAGTCCACATTAGCTCAATTAATTGCTCGTCTTTATGATCCGACTAAAGGTGAAATTAAGATTGGTGGTCAAAATATTAAAAACGTTACTGAGACGGCGTTACGAAAGACCATTTCTTTCGTTTTACAAAGAGCAATTCTGTTTTCAGGTACAATTGCTTCTAATTTGCGTCAGGGTAAAAACAATGCTAAGCAACATGAATTGCAACGTGCTGCCAATATGGCGCAAGCTTCTGAATTCATTGAGCGTTATAACGATTCCTTTGACCATGAAGTGGAAGAACGTTCTGCCAATTTCTCTGGTGGACAAAAACAGCGTCTATCGATTGCTCGAGGACTAATTGCCAAAGCTCCAATTTTAATTTTGGATGATTCAACTTCAGCTTTGGATGCAGAATCTGAAAAGAAAGTCCAGCAAGCATTAGAACATGAGTTACCTGATACAACTACATTTATTATTGCTGAAAAACTGGTATCAGTAGTTAATGCAGACAAGATCCTGGTACTTGATGATGGTAAGTTGGTGGCACAGGGAACTCATGAAGAACTTCTGAAGACGTCACCGATTTATCAAGAGATCTTCAAGACGCAGAAGGGTAAGAAAGGAGGCAAATAATGAACGATACAAGAAAAGCAATTCGCTATTTTGTTAAGTATTTGAAACCGTATTGGAAAGGAATTACGATCGTAATTATTCTTTCTTTAATTTCAAGTGGTGCTCAAGTGCTAGCACCAACTTATTTGGGTCAAGCTGTTACGGACTTGACTAACTATCTTTCTGCTTTACGGAAAGGCACTGCGAGTCTAAATACTTTCTACGGTGCGCTTTGGTCAATGTTTATCTTCTATGTGTTAAGTCAGGTAGCAATTTTTATTGCTTGGATGGTTATGTCCAAATTCAATGCAGACTCAACCAATGATATGCGTGAAAATCTCTTTGCTAAGTTTCAAAGAATGTTAGTACGCTACTTTGATACTCACCAAGATGGTAAATTATTGTCTCTTTTTACCTCAGATCTTGATAACATCTTTAATGCGATGAATAATGCCATTTTTGAAATTATTTCTCAGGGAATAATGTTTATCGGTACGATTATCGTGATGTTTATGGTAAACGCCCAGCTTGCCTGGACTACTATTGCAACGACACCGCTAATCTTGATCGTAGCTGTCTTAATTATGAAGAAAGCACGAATTTATTTGGACAAACAGCAAGATGAAATTGGCGATTTAAATGGTTATATCACCGAACAAATTAATGGTGAAAAGGTAATTATTACTAACGATTTACGTAAGGAGTCTGTTGAGGGATTCAAGACTTACAATAATCGTGTACGTAATGCGATGTTTAAGGGACAATTCTACTCAGGTATTTTGTTCCCATTGATGAACGGTTTGAATTTGCTCAATTTGGCAATCGTAATTGCAATGGGTGCTTGGATGATTATTTCAGGTCAAGTTAGCCAGGCTATTGGTCTAGGGTTGATTGTTACTTTCGTAGAATATTCTCAGAATTATTTCCAACCATTGA
Source organism: Lactobacillus ultunensis DSM 16047 (assembly GCF_001436305.1). Classification (GTDB taxonomy): domain Bacteria; phylum Bacillota; class Bacilli; order Lactobacillales; family Lactobacillaceae; genus Lactobacillus; species Lactobacillus ultunensis. The sequence continues at coordinate 18,458 of NZ_AZFO01000033.1, forward strand.
CCCAAATTACTTCAATTTATTCAATGATTCAACTTGCTCTGACTGGTGCTAGAAGATTAGCTACAGTGGAAGAACAAAAAGATGAAGACAATGTTCCACAAGGTCGACAATTAAATGGCTTGCAGAAAGCAGTTAAACTAGAAGACGTGCATTTTGGGTATGATCCAAACAAAGAAATTTTGCATGGTGTAAGTATCTCTGTAAATAAAGGTCAATCAGTAGCTCTTGTTGGACCGACTGGCTCTGGTAAGACAACGATTATGAATTTGCTTAATCGCTTCTATGATGTTAACTCTGGAAAAGTTACTTTTGATGGCATTGATGTGCGTGATATTCAGTTGAAATTCTTACGTGATAATGTCGGCATTGTGTTGCAAGATTCAGTACTGTTTAGTGGAACTATTGCCGATAATATTCGTTATGGGAAGCCAAACGCAAGCATGGAAGAAGTAATTGATGCAGCCAAGCAAGCTAATATTCATGACTTTATTGAAAGCTTACCAGAAGGCTATGAAACTGAAGTGAATGATGCTAGTTCTGTTTTTTCAACAGGGCAAAAGCAACTTGTTTCAATTGCTAGAACTATTTTGACTAATCCAGATTTCTTGATTTTAGATGAAGCCACATCAAATGTAGATACGGTAACTGAAGAGAAAATTCAAAAGGCGATGGATGCTGTTATTGCAGGTCGAACTAGCTTTGTGATCGCTCATAGGTTAAAGACAATTCTTAACTCTAATAAAATTGTTGTTTTAAAGGATGGAAATGTAATCGAAGAAGGAAGTCATCACGACTTGTTAGCAAAACGAGGATTTTATCATAAATTATATACTGATCAAACAGTTTTTGATTAAATCATAAATTTTGTGATATAATAGTTCTAATCAAATATTTGGTCACTAGGGGTGCTGTAAGGCTGAGAAATACTCTTTGAACTTGAACAAGATAATACTTGCGTTAAGGAAAGTGCATAGATATAGATGTAGTACTCCTACTGACTTTTGTTAGTTAGGAGTATTTTTTATGTTCACACGTTCATCAAAATGGAATGTTAAGTCGATTATTTTAGTTGCCCTTATTGGAATTATCATGGGGATAATTTATACCTATGGTTTCAATAATGTGTATAACTTAGTTAAATTAAGTTTTTTGCCGACAGGTTATGCACCAGTTGTGGACAATATCTTTACTGGCCTATGGTATATGGCTGCACCCTTAGCCATGTATTTTGTCCCAACTGTTGGTTCAGGTACCATCGGTGAATTATTAGCGGCAACAGTTGAAATGGCTATTGGTGGTCAATGGGGAGCACTAACTATTTTGGAAGGTTTAATCCAAGGTGCTGCTAACGAAATTGGCTTTTTTCCTAAAAAAGAACGTTATGAAAGATTCTCTTGGCCTAGCGTATTAATCGGGGCTTTCTTTGCCAATCTAGGTGGCTTTGTTCCATCATATTTTTTATTTGGCTGGAGTCACTATAGCGTAAAATTACAGGTTTTGATGTTTATAGTTAGTTTGATCTCCGCATTCATTTTTGACGGAGTATTAGTAAAAATGATTACTAATTTATTTGATAAGACTTTAAAACCAAGAACAAAATAACCTAATTGCTCCCTTTCTTGTTATCCACATTTTTTTGACAGCTTTGAAGTGCTAAAATAAAAATGAAAGTATGTATACGTTTTCACAAAGGAAAGGGAGAGTAAATTGGCTAAACGATCGAATGCGGAGAAAGAAGCTGAAGCGGAAGCCATTAAGAATTGGAATCCGCGCTATCGTAAAAATGTAATTATCTATCTGTGGATTTATGGTATCTTAGGTGCGGTTACGGGAATTACCAATGATGCAGCTTTGTCCTACTACAAACTTGTAGCTCCACACTTAATTTCGGGTTTAAATATTTTCAATGCAGCAACAGCAATTTTAATGTCATTAATGATTGCTACTGTTCATAAGTACGGGTATCGGAACATTTTGTTGGTCTTGCCACCAATGACGGCAATTTTTATGGCCTTAACTTGTATAACGACTAATCAGATTATCATTATGATAGCTTATACCATTTCTTGGACAGCTATTGGTGTTTATGATCTGATGTATCCATTAATGTGGACTTCTTATGTTCCAGGCAAGATAAGAACGAAGATGTTCTCGATAGTAATGATCGTTAACTTAATTACTCAGACTATTTGTACATTCTTTGGTGGAAAAGCAGTTGTCTGGTTCTTTAGTTTGTTGCAAGGTAGTTCATATCATGATGCTTCACTTCTGTCTGGGCGTCCTGAATTAATGCATGGGCAAGTATTAGCAAACTATACTAATGCTTATCGTATTTTGTTAATCATCACAGCTATTGTAACTATGCTTGCTTTTGTTCTGGCTTTGTTTATTCACGATGTACCACGAGATTATCGTTCAGAAGCGAGTGAAAAACAAAATACTTCTGCGGATAAAGCTGCTATGTACAAGAAATTGCTTAATAAGAGAACGATTATGTGGATTGCCTATATTGCAGGAGTGCAATTAGGTGCACGTTTAATTGCCGTTTATGTACCTATTTATTTGAATAATTATTTGCATATTCCACGTGATGTTTCTTCAACAATCAATACCTTTGTCCAAGCAGCGATGTTAATCGGTTACTTCTTTGCCCCATTCTTGGAAAAGAAATTGGGAGCAATTGTCTCTGTCGCAGCCGGTACAATTACCTGTGTGCCAGTTATGTTATTACTGGCTAATGGACGTCATTTAGGTAGTGGGATGTTCTTATTTGTAATTGTTGGTATCTTGCTCTTCTTAAGGACTGGTTTAGCCAATGCCACGATGCCTATTCAGCAGGAAGTACAAATGGTTATCGTGGACAAAGACCTTCGTCCTGCCTTTACTGGTGTAGTACAAATTGCTTATGCGATTGTAGGAATTGTAGATGGCTTGTTTACGGAATTCTATCTATTTAATACTCAAGATGGTTATGCCAACGCCTACTACATTGCGGCAGTCATCTATGTAATTGCCAGTGTTTTGTTGTTAGTCTTCTTTGCTAAGAAATATAATCGTATCCTTGAAAAGAGTCATACTGAAGAATAATCAATATTTTAATACGCGTGGTGCTAGTTAAAT
>NZ_AZFO01000034.1 GCF_001436305.1 Lactobacillus ultunensis DSM 16047
TTGGTGTTCAACCATTGGGTCTTGTTGATCTTAACGATCTTCTTGCCGTTGGCTTTCTTAACATCTTTAGCAGTGAAAGTTGAACCCATAGTAACTTTCTTAGCAGTCTTTTGACCTTTAGCGTTCAAAACGGCAACCTTTTGGTTCTTGGTATCCTTGACAGTAACAAAGATCTTGTCGCCTTTCTTGATTGCTGGGTTGGTAGGAGCAACTTCTGCAACACCCAACTTTGGAGCAGTAAAGCTGGCAGCTTCGGTAACTGAAGCACTTACACCTAACAAACTCATTGAAGCAACGGCAACTGAAACAACTTTAACTAATTTCTTTGAATCTAACATCATGAATACCTCTAATTTCTATATCACTTAAACTTGTTGGAACTTTTCGTTCCCTACATCCCTTACATCTTTATTGTATAACATACGTTATTAAATTCAAGGGCAAATCAAAAGTTTTTTCAAAAATAATTTAGATGGGTCAAAGTGTTGCTATAATAACGATCTAAGTGATTTTCGTGGCTTAAGACAAAAGAAAAAATCTAGAACATTTGTCCTACAATAAGGTAAGCCTTATCAATTGATTTCTGTTTCNAATCAATCAATGTTCTCGTTTAAAATTATCAATCAGTAAAGTACTGTAAAATATCTTCTTCAGTTAGTTTCTTTTTTTCTTGCCCTTTGACATCTAAAACGATTTTGCCACTGTTTAAAATAATCGTGCGATTGCCATATTTAATAGCATCCTTTAACTGGTGGGTAATCATGATACAGGTTAATTTATCTTCTCGTACCACTTTATCGGTTAATTCCAATAATTCTCGGCTCGTGTTTGGATCAAGTGCAGCGGTATGTTCATCGAGCAGCAGTAATTCGGGTTTCTTAATTGTTGCCATTAAGAAACTAAGCGTTTGGCGCTGACCACCTGAGAGGTTACCTACGAAAGTATTAAGCCGTTCGTTTAAACCATTAGGCAATTGTGCAGTTTCTTTTTCAAATTCATCCATATGCTTGTCTAATCCTCTTAAATGAAGCCCACGATGTTCACCTCGTTTAGTTGCTAGAAGCAAGTTTTCTGCGACTGTCATTCGAGGAGCGGTCCCCATTTTTGGGTCTTGGAAAACTTGCGCAATATACTTTGCTCGTTTTACTTCAGAGAGATTGGTTAAGTCGCGATTTTTCAAGATTACTTTGCCAGTAGTAGGGAAAAGTGAGCCATTAATGATATTCAAAAGAGTTGATTTTCCGGCACCGTTAGTTCCCAATAGGGTAACGAAATCGCCATCTTCTAGTTTTAAATTGATATTCTTAAGAATCTTTTTTTCTTCACTTGTGCCCACATTGACAGTTGTTGTGATATTTTGTAAATCCAAAATTGTACTCATGGCTTAGTTACTCCTTTTTTCAATAATTTGCGTGTATGAAATTTCTTTTCAAATAAAGGAAGCATCATACAAATGGCTAAAATAATTGCAGAAATTAGTTTGAAATCATTAGTACTGAATCCAAGCTGCAGAACGAGCAACAAGATCAAACGGTAAATAATACTACCAATAACAACGGCGATTAGTCGTGCAGTTAAGCTCAAATCACCGTAAACAACTTCGCCGATAATAATTGCTGCCAGTCCAATGACCATTGTGCCAATTCCCATGTTGACATCAGCATAGCCACCGTTTTGTGCGAGCAATCCACCAGCTAAACCAATTAGACCATTTGATAGCATTAATCCTAAAATCTTCATATTATCAGTATTAATACCAAGTGAACGGGCCATATTTTCATTATCACCTGTGGCGATGAAACTTTGTCCTAAATCGGTGTTAAGGAAAATTGCAAGTAAAAAGATAATTAAAACTGCAAATAGCAAACCGATGACGATCGTAGGGAAGTTAGGTGGCATTTTTTGTAAAAAATGTCCATTAAGCAATGTAGCTTTATTAAGTAGACCCACATTGGCTTTACCTAAGATACGTAAGTTAACAGAGTAAACACCAGTCATAGTTAAAATCCCTGCTAACAAAACCGGAATTTTGCCCTTTGTATAAAGCAAACCGGTAACTAAACCTGTAAGCATCCCGCCTAAGAATGATAAAAGGGTAGCTAGTAACGGATTAGTGCCGTGAACCAATGCACTTACACAAATTGCCGCCCCAAAAGGAAAGGTGCCTTCAACCGTCATATCAGGGAAGTTTAAAATTCTAAAAGTAAGAAACAATCCTAAGGCTAATATCCCCCATAAGAGACCTTGCCCAATAGTTGATGTAATGAGACTCATTTGATGATCCATCCTTTCTTTTGTGCAGCTTTAAGTACGCTATTTGGAATTTGAATGTTTAATTCATCTGCAGTTTTTTGATTAATGACAGTTTCATAGCTAGTAACTCGTTTAACCGGCGTGGTTTCTGGCTTCTTGCCTTTTAAGATTTGACCAGCCATTTTTCCAGTTAAAACTCCCATATCGAATTGGCTTACGCAACGTGTAGCCAAACCACCTGATTTAACCATGGTATCAGCGGCAGGGAAGACAGGAATTTTAGCCGAATTAGTTGCCTTTAATAATGTGGCAATTCCTGAAGCAACCGTATTGTCAGTAGGAACATATACTGCTTGTACCTTGCCTGCCATAGTTTGAGCAACTTGCTCAATATCATTGGTTGAAGTAATGGTGTAAGGACGAACGGTTAATCCGTGCTTTTCAGCTAATTTCTTGAATTCTTTATATTCAGAAGCAGATGAATCATCACTTGATGTATAAACAACACCAATAGTTTTAGCCTTGGGTAAAATAGTTTGCATTAATTGCAGTTGCGCTGCAATTGGTTGACGATCCTGTACTCCCGTAATTTTGCCACCAGGACGATTCATCTTTTTAACTAAATGCGTTCCAATTGGGTCACTCACGGCACCCATGATGACGGGCGTATTGCCTGCTTCATTGGCTAATGATTGTACAGCTGGTGTTGCAATTCCGATAGTTACAGCTGCGTTCTTCTGGTTGAAACGGTCGCTCATTGACTTCAGATTGCTTTGATCTCCTTGGGCATTTTGAAAATCGATTTTTAAATTTTTATTTTCAACATAACCCTCATCTTTTAAACCTTGAATAATACCACGATGAATTTGATCCAAAGCAGGGTGACTCATTGTTTGTAAAATACCGACCGTTGGTTGAGATTGCTCTGATTTTTGCTTATTCGTTTCAACCACAAAAGCAGCGATTAAAAAAGCAAAGAGAGCAATGATTGTTCCGATTAATCTTTTCATTATTTGACTCCCATAAACAAAAAAGACATTTCCTTTAACGGGAAATGTCTAAAACAAAACCCGCACGTTTTTTAATCCGTGCGGGCTACCTTTTTCATGAAGTTTAACCAGCACAGACGCGAGCGTATGAGTCGCATCTGTGTTCTTAAGCATGCAGAAACAACTCTAGTGCTGGAATTGCCAACGATTGATTACTACATTCTTAAACATGGTTAAATCTTCCTTTCATTCAAATTACTTGTTGTCACAAATTTTAAAGAGTTATGAGAAAGATGTCAACTGAATTTTTGAATGGGGAATATTTTTCCTATATTAGAAAAACTGCTATAATTAAGAATCTCAGAAAAATGCGGAAAGGATTGACTGTATTGCGCTATAAACAAATTATTTTTGATGTTGACGACACAATTATCGATTTTGCGGCCACGGAAAACTATGCTTTGCACAGTCTTTTTAATGCACATCATTGGCCACTATCTCCTGATCTTCAGCGCCAGTATCATGCTTATAATCAAGGCTTGTGGCGCAGACTTGAACAAGGTGAACTCACTTATGATGAAATAAGTGAAATGACTTTCCATGATTTTATTAAGGAACACTTGGGGCTTGAAATAGATGGTAAAAAAGCCATGGATGAATATCGCTCATATTTTGGCGAAGCTCATAAATTGCTACCAGGTGTTAAAGATACGTTGAAGTTTGCCAAGAGGCAGGGATATAAATTAACCATTTTGAGTAATGGTGAAAAATTTATGCAAAATCATCGTTTAGAATTAGCAGGCGTGAAAAAGTATTTTGACTTAATTGTTACTTCTGAAGAAGCACATTACTCCAAGCCAAATCCTCATGCTTTTGATTATTTCTTTAGTCGGACTGAGATAGGTCCTAGCGAAACAGTTTTCTTTGGCGATGGCTTGCAATCTGATATTTTGGGTGCCGAAGAATATGGCTTTGATAGTATCTGGTATAACCACCGCCACCGCAAAAATACCCTGCATTTGCATCCCATTTTTGAAGTAGAAACTTATCCAGAATTTGTTAAATTAATACAAAATGATTTTCAAAAGAAGTACTAATCGTTGTACTTCTTTTTCTTTAGGAAAATTCCCCAACCAATTGTTAAAATAACGGATAAAAATGCTAATATCCAGAAGCCGTAGTCGGTATCTTTACCTGGTAATCCACCGATATTCATTCCCCAGATGCCACTAATTAATCCTGGAATGGCAAGAATTAGGGCAGCGGAGTCTAAGTATTTCATTAAGTGGTTAAGGTGGCTGTCCATCATGGCAGTGAAAAGACCGCTGATTGAAGTAAGTAGGTCTGTGTAAACATCAATTATTTTATTTAAGCGTAGTTGTTCAGTTAATAAGCTTTCGATTCTAGCTCGTGATACTAATCTAGTTTCTTCAAGATAGTCACCAAATCGCTGCAGACTTTCGGTTTGATCATTTAGCGTATGCTTTAAATAAACCAATTCTCGGGTTAAATCAGTTACTTGGGTTAATTCTCGAGTTTTAGCAGTTTTACGAGCAGCCCTGTCCAAATGATCAATCTTTCTTTTTACATCGTTCAATTTCTGATTAAGATTGCGTATTTGCCAAAGCAAATTTTCAAAGATAAGGTCAATCGGATCTGTGGATTGTGAATTAAAATCCTTGAAACTAGCTGTTGTGCCAATAAAAAGATGACTTTGATCAATGATAGTAAAGACTGGCACTAATTCTTGTTCTATAGAGGCATTAATATCCTGCAGATTAAAGGTTACTAATAAGTGTCCGTGAGTCAATTTACTTGAATCTAAAGTGATGAAACGAGCGATCTCCACGGGTGAATCTGGGTGAGTAAAAATAGAAGGATCAAGATCCCAATTTAAAACGAGTTCATGAATATCTTGGGGAGTAAGTTGGTCTTTTAAAATTAAGTTTTTATTTTCTGCAAGCATATTGTTCACCTCGAACTATTGATTTAGCTTAAGATTATCATGTAAGTAATTTAAATTAATTAAATAAGCTCATAAAGAACTTTTTTTAGTAAAAAATAAAGTTTTAGAAAGAAGAACATATGGAATTACATTCAATCACTGATACTTATACATTAAATAATGGCGTTAAAATCCCTGTTATTGGTTTTGGTACTTGGCAAACTCCAAGTGGTGAAGTTGCGCAAGAATCTGTCGAAGCTGCTTTGAACGCAGGCTACCGTCATATCGATACAGCAGCCGCCTACGGCAACGAAGAAAGTGTTGGCGAAGCTATTAAGAAGAGTGGCATTAATCGTCATGAACTATTCGTAACTACTAAGTTATGGAATGCAGATCATGGTTATGATAAGACGAAGAAGGCTATTGATACTAGTCTAGAGAAATTAGGCTTAGACTACCTTGATCTTTATTTGATTCACTGGCCAAATCCTGCCAACATGCGTGATCATTGGGCAGAATTAAATGCTGAAAGTTGGCAAGCAATGGAAGAGGCAGTTAAGGCTGGCAAGATTCGTGCAATTGGTGTTTCTAACTTTAGAAAGCATCACTTAGATGAATTAATGAAAACTGCAGATATTAAGCCAGTTGTTAATCAAAACTACCTCAATCCAAGTGATTTACAACCAGAAGTAACTAAGGCAAATAAGGAATATGATTTACTTAATGAAGCATATAGTCCTTTAGGTACAGGTGGTTTGCTTGGTAATACGACTGTTGATGAAGTTGCTAAAAATTATGGCAAGTCTCCTGCCCAGGTTTTGATTCGTTGGTCGCTCCAACATGGCTTCTTGCCACTGCCTAAGTCGGTTCACCCTAAATATATTGCTGCTAATGCAGATGTCTTTGATTTTGAAATTAGTCCAGAGGATATGAAGAAGCTGGATGGTCTGCATGGTGCAAGCAAGTTGGCTAATGATCCAGATAAAGTTGACTTCTAAATTGAATAATTGAATTAACAATAAAAGTATCTTATCTTTGAGGTAAGATACTTTTTTAGGTGAAAATTATGAAGAAAATTACAGCAGGAATTGTAGCTCACGTTGATGCGGGTAAGACGACGCTTTCGGAAGCTCTTTTATACAAGGCAGGTAATTTGCGGACTCTAGGAAGAGTGGACAATGGGGATGCCTTTTTAGATACGCAGCAATTAGAGAAAAAACGTGGTATTACTATTTTTTCACATGAGGCCAAATTAACAACGAATGATGCAGAAATTACGCTCTTGGATACACCGGGACACGTTGATTTTGCTTTTCAAACGGAAGAAACTTTTAGTGTCTTAGACTATGCAATTTTAGTAATTTCAGTAACTGATGGCATTACTAGCTATGCTAAAACTTTGTGGCGCTTGCTTGAACGGAGTCATGTTCCTGTTTTTATTTTTATTAATAAAATTGATGCAGTAGGAGCTAATCCTGCTGAAGTTTTATCTGATTTACAAGAAGACTTGAGTGAAAACTGTATCGATTTTTCACAAGAAGATAATATTTTTTATGAAAATATTGCAGCAGCTGATGATCAGTTATTAGAGAAATACCTGAATGGTGGACAAGTAACCGTTGAAGATATTCAAGGCTTGATTGCACAAAGAAAAGTTTTCCCTGTATATTTTGGTTCAGCACTAAAATTAACTGGTGTTGCGGAATTTTTAACTGGCTTTAACAAGTGGACTTGTGAGAGGAAATTTGCGGAAAACTTTGCAGCTAGATGTTTCAAGATTTCACATGATAAAAATGGTGAGCGGTTGACGTGGCTTAGAATTTTTGGTGGTGAATTAAAAGCTAAAACTGAGTTGAATGATGAAAAGATCAATCAACTCCGGGATTACAATGGTGATAAATTTACGACGATTACAACCGCCAAAGTTGGTGAGATCGTTGCTGCAACGGGATTGAGTAAAACTTATCCGGGACAGGGATTTGGCATGAGGGATGCGAATAATGCCTGGCTTAAACCGGTTTTGACTTATAAGGTCAATACAGAAGATGTTCATGCATGTCTAAAAGCGTTACGAGTTTTAGAAGATGAAAATCCTCAGTTGCATGTGACCTGGTCAGAACATTTGCAGGAAATCCGCGTACAAGTTATGGGCAAAATTCAATTAGAAATTTTGCAGCAGCTTTTGCAAGAACGTTTCAACCTGTCTGTAACTTTTGAACAAGGAAGTATTTTATACAAAGAAACGATTACTAAGCCAGTAGAAGGCGTAGGACATTTTGAACCATTGCGCCATTATGCGGAAGTACATCTGCTCTTAGAACCGGGAGAAAGAAATAGCGGTCTAGTTTTTGAAAATAAGTGCAGTCTAGAGGTTCTGACTAAAAATTGGCAACATCAAATCATGACGGCATTAAAATCCAAGGAACATCTTGGCGTCTTGATTGGTTCACCGATTACAGATATGAAAATTACGCTATTAGGCGGTAAAGGCAGCATTGTCCACTCAGTAGGTGGCGACTTTAGAGAAGCTACGTATCGAGCAGTTCGGCAGGGTTTGATGGAATTAAAAAAACAAAATCAAGTGAAGTTGCTTGAACCGTGGTATAATTTTCGATTAGAAATTGGGGAAGATCAGGTTGGTCGCGCTCTAAATGATATTCAAAAGATGCATGGCAAATTCAATTCACCTGAAAATAAAGGGACACGAACTATTATTACAGGCTCTGCACCAGTTAATGAAATGCAGGATTATGCTGCTGATGTTCGAAATTATACGCATGGAGATGGGAATTTAGAATGCGTAGTACAGGGATATTTACCGTGTCATAATGCGGAAGAAATAATTGAGCAAAAATCTTATGATCCTGTCTCTGATATGGAAAATACGCCTAATTCGGTTTTCTGTTCACATGGGGCAGGCCATACGGTGACTTGGGATAAAGTCCCAGAAACTGCGCATTATCCTTATACTTATCCGTTAGGCTAAAAAATTATTGCGCAAAATGAAATATATAATTACCTATGAAAGAAATTTCATTTTTCATGAAAACTAATGAAACAAAAGCGCTTACATAGTAAGATAAGGGTAATGGAAAGGTGATACACATGACAACAATACCCTTTAAAGCTGTAGCAGTTGATATGGATGGTACTTTTTTAACAGAAAAAAAGACCTTTGATCATCAACTTTTTGGCAAAATATTGAAAAAATTACAAGCAAACAATATTCCTTTTATTTCTGCTACTGGTAATCAACTTATTAGATCACATGAGTATTTCCAAGAATTTACTACTGGGATTGACTATGTTTCTGAAAATGGGGCAATTCTAGAAGCAGATGGAAAAGTCATTAAAAAAACTGCACTGGATTATGATATTGCTCAGAAGTTACTTAACTTTATTCAAACTGAATATCCTGAAGCAATTATCATGGTTAGTGCAGAGCATCACTGTTATATCCTAAAAAGCATGGATAAGGCTATGAAGGATGATATTCGTATTTACTATCGCAAGGTAGAAGAGATCAATAAATTTACAGATATTGATCCAAGCGATGCCATTTTGAAAGTATGTCTGACTGCAGATGACGAATTAGCAACTATTATTCAAGATCGTTTTAATGAAAAATATGGTGATTATGTCCGTGGTACTAGTAGTGGCAATATGACGATTGACTTGGTTCACAAAGGCATTAACAAAGCTAAAGGCGTAGCTGATATGCTTAAGCACTATGGCATTGAGCAAAAAGACTTGATTGCTTTTGGCGATGGTGAAAACGATATTGGCATGCTGGAAGCTTGTGGCTATAGTTATGCCATGAAGAATGCTAATGAAAAGACAAAGGCGGTCGCAAAATACGAGGCACCTTCGAATGATGATAATGGCGTATTGAAAGTTTTAGCTAAATACTTAGATATTGAGTGTTAAAAATTTATTTTTAGACAGAAAAAAGGCTTGAGCATTTGCTCAAGCCTTTTTGGTCTTAATTATTTAATTAAAACTTGTTCTTGTCCAAAGCAACTGGAGAATCTGGCTTTTCACCATTGATTAACTTCAAGTTGTTGTCGAATGCCTTAACAACCATGTTACGTACGGCGTGAGTGGTGTAGAAGGCGGTGTGTGGAGTTACCAATACGTTTGGACGATCAATTAAGTCTGCCAAACGCTTGTCTGGGAATTCTTTACCTTCCCAATCCTTGTTAAATACACCAACTTCGCCTTCGTAAGTATCCATAACGAAGCCGAAGACCTTGCCTGAGTCCAAACCACGGATTACAGCATCAGTGTCAACAAGTGGACCACGTGAGCAGTTTACGATTACAACGCCGTCTTTCATTTCTGCGATTGACTTGTCGTTGATCATGTGTACGTTAGCTGGAACATCTGGTACGTGAAGTGAAATTACATCAGCTTGCTTGTACAAATCGTCAAGTGAGTCAACGTAGTAACCCTTCTTTTCAAGTTCAGGGTTCTTGAAGATATCGTAAGCAATAACCTTTGCGCCGAAACCTTCCATAATTCTCATGAATACTTGACCGATGTGACCAGTACCAACAACACCGACAACTTGGTCACGAACTTCACGGCCGATAGTTGGTGCCCAACGTAAATCACGCTTAGCCATCTTTTCGTCCATGCGCTTGTCTTGACGTAATACACGTGCAGCTTGAATAGCAGCATGTTCAGCAATAGCGTCTGGTGAGTAAACTGGAACATTAGTGATTTCGAAGCCTAATTCCTTAGCCTTGTCCATGTCAATGTTGTCGACACCAACGTTACGTAATGACATCTTAGTTACGCCAACATCTGCTAATGCTTGAAGAGTATCTGCAGTGTAGTCTAATTGTTGGTAAACAACAACACCATCTGCACCCTTAGCAAGCTTTGCAGTTTCAGGAGTCAAAAGCTTATCAGTGTAATCAACATCGATATCCTTGTGAGCTTCCTTCCATTCGTTCAAGAATGGTTCTTCGTCTTTACGAATAGCGTAAGCAAAAATCTTTGTCATAAATTTAAACCTCCGTAAAATTTATTAGTATGACCATTCCTCATTATACTCTTTCCCTTGCTCAACAAAACACAAAAAGACTTATTTTTTTGCAGAAAATTTTATAATGAAAGTGAAAAAGGAAGGTAAGAATTATGCAGTTAAGCAATAAATGGCTTAGTCAATTGCCAGTAAATAATATTGTTTCATGTGAAACTGTTCATGGCGGCGATATGAATGAAGCTTTCAGAATAAAAACAACTGAGCAAACTTATTTTATGAAGGTGCAACCTAACAAACCTGCTTCATTCTTTGCTCATGAAAAAAGAGGGCTAGCCGAAATGGCTAAAGCAGGAGTTAATACTCTAAAAGTTTTAGCTAGTGGTCAAATCGAAGGCGATGCTTACTTGCTATTAAACTGGTTGGATACTAGTAGCGGCAGTCAATCTGAGTTAGGAAAAATGGTAGCTAAGTTTTCAGATTATTATGCTAAAAATAAAGTTGAACCCAGTTTGTGCCACGGTGATTTGTGGTGGGGCAATGTTATGTTTGCAAATAATCAACCATATTTGATTGATCCTGATGCTGTATATGCTGATCGAGAATTTGATCTGGCAATGACTACTGTCTTTGGTGGTTTTAATGAGGAATTTTATGTTGCATACGATAAAACTTATCCTTTAAAATCAGGTTTTGAAAAACGATTAAATTGGTATCGGTTCTACTATCTCTGCATGCATTTGGACTTGTTTGGGGAGACCTATGGTCCTGCGGTTGATGGAATTCTGAGCAACTTTTAAAGAATTTATTAAGACAAAAAATAAATAGTGACACGATGTCATGTGGCTGATATTATATACTCATAACAAAAATACAACGCAATAAATATTAGAGATAAATTGCAAGAAGGTAACAAAATCTTCTAATTCCTTATTAATACATCCTATTTGGACCTTTATTAAATCATACATTGGGTATACTCAAGCGGTTGTCCCCTATGCGATCGTGAGAGTGGAGATTGAATAATAAGTCCATCCCCTTTTTTGCGAAAGTGAGGAATCAAGTCCCCTGCATATCTCTAGCGTTGGACCTTTTGTTAATCTTGGTGAATCATTTTCGCAACATTAGTGATGAGTAGGCTAATGTAAAAAAATCTCGTTATTCTCATTCAACACAACTCCCTTAAAGGGCTGGTTTAGAAAAGTCATCTAAACCAGTCCTTTTCCTTTTTTTCGCTATAATTGACTTGAAAAACATTTGCGAGGGAGAGAAAAAATGATTTTAATTTCATGGAATATCGATTCACTTAATGCGGCTTTAACAGGAACTTCATCTCGGGCTGGAGAAACACGGGAAGTTTTAGATAAGATCCATGCAGCCAATCCTGACATTATTGCAATTCAAGAAACTAAATTGCGTGCGATTGGCCCAACTAAAAAGCATCAAGCAGTTTTAGCAGAAAAGTTCCCAGAATATAACTATGTCTGGCGTTCATCAGAAGAGCCGGCCAGAAAGGGATATGCTGGTACAATGTATCTTTATAAAAAAGAATTAACGCCAAAAGCTTCATATCCGGTTATTGGTGCTCCGGCTCCAATGGATTCTGAAGGTAGAATGATTACTTTAGAATTTGACAAGTTTTTTGTAACGCAAGTTTATACGCCGAATTCTGGTAATGGCTTAAGACGCCTCGCTGATCGACAAGTCTGGGATCAAAAATATGTAGATTACTTAGAAGCGCTCGATAAGCAAAAACCAGTTTTAGCAAGTGGCGACTTTAATTGTGCCCATACCGAAATTGATTTGAAACATCCTGAAAATAATCATCATTCAGCTGGCTTTACAGACGAAGAGAGAGCTGACTTTACCAATTTATTAAATGGTGGTTTTACTGATACTTTTAGAAAGATTCACGGCAATATTACAGATGTATATTCTTGGTGGGCTCAACGTGTAAGAACCGCTAAGGCCAACAATTCTGGCTGGAGAATTGACTATTGGCTAGTAAGCAATCGAATTGCTGACAAGGTAGTACGTTCAGAGATGATTGATACGGGCAAGAGAGCAGACCACTGCCCAATTTTGCTTGAAATTAACCTTTAAATTGCCAAAAACACTAGTATAATATTTTTCGAAAAAAATTTTTTGGAAAAGTAGGGGTTGAAAATTTTTGAATAACGAGAAAAAAGAAGATTGGGCCTTAGAACAAGATCTAAAGTACAATCGTCTCACAGCGTTCAAGCTGTTTGCGATGACTAGTTCTATGGTTATTTCTGTTGATGAACTAGCTCCATTTGGTAAAACAGGTGCCACTGCACTTTTTTATTTATTGATAGCTGGTATTGCATGGTTTATACCGATTACACAAATAGCTGGTGAAATGGCCTCAATTGATGGCTGGGAAAAAGGTGGTATCTTTACTTGGGTTAAAGGATCACTTGGTGATAAAACTGGCTGGACTGCTATGTTTTACCAATGGATTCACATTACTGTTGGTATGGATACGATGATGTACGTAATTATTGGGGCTTTGTCGATTGCTTTTGGTACACCATGGTTCAACACCACACCAATTGTGCGTTTTATCTTGATGATGATTATTCTTTGGGGTGCAACTGCGATCCAAGTAATCGGCATTAGAAAAATTGGTCGAATTGCGGAATGGCTGTTCATCCTTGGAATCGCGCTTCCCGTAATTTTGTTGATCATTTCATTTTTTGTCTATGTAATGCAAGGCCATCCTCTTCACATGACAATTAACTGGAATACGATTATTCCTCATAAATTAGATGGTGCAACTCTAGTTGCATTTGTTCCATTTATGTTAGCGTTCTGTGGTGGTGAAGCATCTGCACCACACGTTAAAAATCTAGATCATCCACACTCTTATTCAAAAGTTATGCTTGCTTTAGCTATTACTGCTATTTGCTTTGATTTGTTAGGAAGCATGGCTATTGGTATGACCGTACCTAAAGATCAAATTCAGAATAGTACTGGATTTGTTTATACTTATGGCAAGTTGCTGACTTACATTGGTCTTCCTGGTGATTTACTGCAAAAAATTGTAGGTGTAATGCTAGCTTGCGGAATTATTGGTGAATTAGGCAACTGGATTGCTGGCCCTAATCAAGGAATGTATGAAGCTGCCAAAGAAGGCTACATGCCTAAATTTTTTGCTAAAACTACTAAGCATGGCGTGCCAATTAGAATTATGATTCTGCAATCAGGTATTGTTACTATTTCTGCACTTTTGATTACATTCACTAGTGGTGCTGATGCAGACTTTGCTTTTAATGTATCTTTAGCTGCAACGACTGCGCAGTACTTAATGGTTTATATGATCATGTTGATTGCTTATATTGTCTTGAAGCGAAAGCACGAAGATTATCACCGAATGTATTACATGAGCAAGAACGCTAACCGTAGTATTGCAATTGCTGTTGTAGCATTGATTATTACTGTGGTTGCCTTCTTCGTAACTTTCGTGCCAGCAGAAGGTACGCCAAAGAATTTGGCTCATATTTACGTATGGACTTTAATTGGCATGTGTGCGATTGTATCAGTATTACCGCTGATCATTTATCGTTGGCACGAAAAATGGCAAAATCAATCAATAGAATAAAAAAATAAAAGCATTCGTTTAGTAAACGAGTGCTTTTTTAGTAGAATTTTAAACGAGGTGAAAAGAATGACGGTAATGCGAGATGCAATTTTGAATGGTTTTGAAGATAAAAGATATCCTGGTAGCGAATTGCTAGGACCTAGACTATTAGATAATAACCAACAAGAAAAAATCTGGTTAACTCTTCGAAGCGAACTTTACAACTGTCAGAGTTTTACGTGGGCAGTAGCATTTATTACCCAGGATATGTTGATACCGTTAAAAGTGGTATTAGCTGATTTAGCTGAAAAAGGCGTTTCGGGAACGATTATTACTGGAGATTATTTAAATTTCAATAGCCCCCGTGTTTTTAAAGAATTACGCAAAATTCCTAACTTACAAATAAAGATTGCATCAAATTCTGGTTTTCATGCTAAAGGCTATTTGTTTAAACATGAAGATTACGAAACTATTATCGTTGGTAGTGCCAATTTCACTCGTTCAGCTTTACTTAGTAATTACGAATGGGCATTAAAAGTTAGTTCGAATAAGCAAGCAAATTTGACTAAGCAATTAGCTCAAAAGATTAATTTACTAGAAAAGAATAGTTTTTCCATTACTGATCAATGGCTAGCAGACTATCAAAGGAGTTGGCTGCCACCTGTATCTCATACTTTGCATAAAAAGCAAACTAAAATCGTGCCAAATCAGATGCAAAAAGCAGCGTTAAAAAATTTAACAGCTTTAGTTGATAATGGTGAAAAACGTGGTCTCGTTGTTTCGGCAACGGGAACGGGTAAGACGTATTTAGGTGCCTTTGCAGTTAAAGAATTTCAACCTAAGAAATTTTTATATGTGGTTCACCGCCAACAAATTGCTAAGAAAACCCTAGAAAGTTTTTATCGTGTAATTGGTGGGAAAAAGTCAGACTATGGTTTGCTTAGTGGAAGCGCGCATGATACGAATAAAAAGTATTTGTTTGCTACCATTCAGACCTTGAGTCAACCTGAAACATTGCATAGTTTAGCTCAAGATGAGTTTGATTATATTTTAATTGATGAGGCGCATCGAGCTGCAGCGCCTAGTTATCAGAAAATTTTGCATTACTTTAAGCCTGATTTTTTACTAGGAATGACGGCAACGCCTGAGCGTATGGATGAGCAAAATGTTTATCAAATTTTTGACTATAATTTGGCTTATGAAATTCGTCTGCGGGATGCACTAGAAGAAAAAATGCTCGCTCCTTTTCATTATGTAGGCGTACAAGATTATGAGACAAATGGTCATATGGTTGATGAAACAACTGACTTACGCTATTTGGTTTCTGATGCACGAGTAGACTACGTTTTAAAAGAAATCGAATATTACGGCTATTGTGGTCCTAAAGCTAAAGGACTAGTTTTTTGTAGCAGGCAAGAGGAAGCACATGAACTAGCCGTGCTTTTTACTCAGAAAGGACATCCAGCTGTTGCTCTGACTAATGAAGATAGTGAAAAACGGCGAGTCAAAGTTGTCTCTGACCTGATTAGGGGCAAGATTGAATATATTATAGCCGTGGATTTGTTTAACGAAGGAATTGATATCCCTGCTTTAAATCAGATTATTATGTTGCGCAATACAGATTCTAGTATTGTGTTTATTCAACAGCTCGGTCGAGGTCTAAGAAAGTACCCTGGTAAAGATTTTGTGACTGTACTTGATTTTATTGGTAATTATAAAAATAATTACATGATTCCGATTGCTCTGAATCAAGATACTTCCCGTGATAAAGATCGAGCTAAAAGGGAGACGCGTCTACCTAGTTTAATTGATGTTTCGACAATTAATTTTAGTCGAGTTGCATCTGAGAAGATTTTACATTCACTTGATCAAGTGAAATTAGATGGAATGCGTGAATTGCGGCAAAGTTATCGTGAGTTAAAGAATAAACTTGGTCGTGCCCCTTTGTTAATAGATTTTTATCAATATGGGTCAGTTTCGCCGATTGTTTTTGCGAATAATCATGGATTAGACAATTATGCAGTGTTTTTGACCAAAATGGGTGAAGGCATTGAATTAACCCGTTATGAAAGTACGGTATTGACTTTTGTTACGAAGGAATTATTGAATGGCAAACGAATTCATGAACTACTTTTATTGGATATGTTGTTAAAGCATAAAAGCGTGAAGCAAGAAGACTATTTGGCAGAATTGCAGAAACATGCTTATGTAAATGATGCAGTTTTAAAATCAGTAGAAGATATTCTGTCTTTGTCATTTTTTGATATAAAACAAGGCAAGACCACAAAAAAAGCTCAATATGGCAATTTACCGATTATTGAGCATAGCAATTTATTTGATTACGAATTGAATGAGCAATTGCGTCAGGGATTGAATGATAATGTTGATTTTGAAAAGTTATTTAGGGATGCAATAGAAACAGGTTTGGCTATGAATAAGCAATATAACAATCGGCAGCAATTTACTTTGTATCAACAATATGATCGTAAAGATGCCTGTCGTTTGCTTAACTGGCCTAAAGATGTTTCTGCTCCAATGTACGGTTATCGTGTTGGAAAATATGACACGCCAATTTTTATTACTTATCAAAAAAACGATCATCAAAAGCGCAATGCGTTATATCAAAATACATTAGAAAATGGTCGCAGTCTGCGATGGTATACACGAGTACCGCGTCATTTAAAGTCGGAAGAAGTACAGCGACTGCTTAAAACAAAGAATATGCATCTTCATCTGTTTGTTAAAAGGAGTGATGCAGATGGCAAACAATTCTTTTATTTAGGCGATGTCGAAATTGATCATCATTCTGTTAAAGAAGAATTACTTGGGGCTAAAAAGAAACCAGCAGTAGGGATGAATCTGATTTTTGCTCATCCTTTAAGCAATGAAATGTATGAGTGTTTATTTGCATAAAAAAAGCTTTTCCTAGTTAGAAAAAGCTTTTTTATTTTAGTTAGCAATAAATGTATTTCGTTTAATATGTTCCAAAATTTGATACCCAATTTGCTTTTGCGTATTTTCGTCACCGGCGGTTTGGTTCAAGAACATAATTAAACCGTTACGGTTATCAGTTGTCATTTCAAACCACATACCAAAGTGTGTCCCGGTTAAGTTACCATAAGCTGATTTCAACCGATCGCCATTATCAAGATAGAGGCCACCAGAATAATCTGTAACTTTACTGTTTAAGTGAGTAAGGTAATGGAAATCAGATTTGCTTAAAATAGTTCCATCAGTTAAAGCTAGTTGGATCTTATAGTAATCCATTGGTGTAGTGAACATGTTGCCAGCACCTGGAAGCTGAGTTGCTAAAGTTCTTTTAACATATTGGGCATCTTGGTAATTCTTAGTACCATCCCAAGTGTATGAAATTGGATCTGTCTTCCAACTGGGAATATTTTGATAAAGAAATGTATTTGCCAAACCTAACTTATTGATAATGCGATTATTAAAATTAGTTTCGTAAGATTCACCACTTACTTTTTTAATAATACCGGCAAGCAAAATGAAATTGGTATTATTGTATAAATAAGTACCCGGTGTACCTGGATTAGCTGAATTTGCATTGTCAACTGCCCAATTTATAGCATCATCTTCGGTATTATTGTTGCCACGATCAATTTCTGTATTGGTAGCAGTAATACCGGAAGTATGGGTCATTAATTCACCTAAAGTAATATTGTCAGCATTTTTTAAATTAGGATACCAGCGTGAAATTTTGGTATTTTGCGTAAATCGATCGTGAGTATGCCACTTTTCATTCATCAGTTGAATGACCATGGCAGCAGTTAATACTTTTTGTAATGAACCAGTTGGATAAACGACACGGTCATTGCCATTGCCAATTTTCTTGCCGTACCAAGCCCAGCCTAAGCTGATTTGTTGGGGACGACCGTTTTTGATGATTACAGTACTGCCACGACTATTATTTTGTGCTAAAACATTGCGCACAAAATTTCGCATTTCTGTTTTAGAATACGAACTTACTTGAACCGGCGTTGCTTCAGCTGGCTTGATTGCAGGTGCTGCAACGGTTAGAAGGGCTGCTGCCGCAAGCCCAATAATTGTTTTCTTAAAAATTTTAAAGGCCTCCCTTAAACATGTCTAATCTCCATTTTAGCGCGATACTTGGTCTATACAAGCAGAAAATGTAAACCAAATGCTTTACTTATTATTTGCTTCAATAAAAAGATGTTTCAAATTTTGGCGTAGTAATGGATCATGAGCATAAAGATACGTACCTTTAATGCCACGTTTAAAGAGTACATTAAGCGAATTCATCACCATTTTTTCTTCATACTTAATTTTTTCTTGAGGATTAGTAATATCGGTGCGTTTTTTAAACATTTCAATATCAGTAATTTTATCAAGATTAACTTTCAACTGATTAGTATGCGGAATTTGACTAATGGGTGGTCCAATAATAATCCCGGCATAATTAAGATCGAATCCCTGACAGGTATAGATTGAACCGACTTCATTAATGGTATTAGGAATTTCTGCCCAAGGGGTGGAAGTGTAATTGTATTGATCCCAAGGTATTTTGAAATTGCCCTCTTTGATATAATGCTTACCGCCGTCCAGTGTAGAGGGATAGCCTGAGGTAGAAAGGATACGCGCTAAACCGACTTCTTTATTTCGATGGACAATTGCTTGGCGCATTTCTTCTGCATCTGTGAAAACACGGAAATCATAATTTTGCCACATATTTTTATTAAGTGGCTTTAAATAACCGTGTGTAAAATCATTAAACCAGTTAAGCAAACTATCAGGTGCAGTCATTCTAAATTGATGATGCAAGTGATAATCTTTATGGGCATATTGATGAGTAATTTTTTGCAAACGTTCTGTTGTCCAAAAACTTTTCATTCGTAATACTTGATATTCATCGAAAACAAGTACAATAATTTTGGCTCGTTTGATAATTTCTGTTAGTTGGTTATTATGATAAAAATTGTTGTAATGATCTGGCTGGGATAAAAGCAAATGTGCTTCGTCAATAACGACTACGTCAGCGCTACTGTCTTTTTTATCCATCTGATTAATAAATGAAGTGGGGCGCATGTAGTTTTTCTTAAGTAATTCTTTTAGTGGTCCTGCAATTTGCTTGTAAACTTTTAAAAGCTCAGGGTGATTTACTAGAAAATAATTATGAGTATTTGAGAAGCATGTACCTTTTTCATGACTCAATTTTTGAATACAATCAAAAAGAGCAGAAAGAACTACGCTTTTGCCAGTACCGGCTTCACCATAAATAGTAAAAACAGCAGGATAATCATTTCTTTGCAAATGATCGCTGGCAAAGGTAATGATTTTATTTACGAGTTCGCTTTGCTCAGTATTTAATGGATGATTAGGTGATAATTTTTGATTTGCTTGATTATTCATACTTTTTTCGCCTCTAATGTTTAATTATAATAAATGAAAATTTTAATCGATATGAGAGGAAAACAATGACAGCACAAAATATTATTCATGATCAGCTTTTTTTAAGCCAGAAATCTACTATAGCAAACAAAGGTGATCTAAAGATTGCTGAAGATTTGCGCGATACGCTTTTAGCTAATCGGAATAAAGCAGCAGGATTAGCAGCAAACATGATTGGTAAAAGTAAAAGAATCATTGCATTTTATGTTGGCCCATTTCCATTTTTGATGATTAATCCGCAAATTATTAAGAAAAGTGGGGAGTATTTGGCAAAAGAGGGATGCTTATCCTTGGATGGCGAGCGTGAGGCTAAACGATATGAGAAAATTACCGTTAGTTATCAAAATTTGAATTTTGAAAAAGAAACACAGAGCTTTTCAGGATTTGTAGCTGAAACTATTCAGCATGAGGTAGATCATTGTAACGGGATTCTGATTTAATAAAGCACACTCATGACTGATCATGAGTGTTTTTTAGAAGAAAAAAATTTTGAATTTTTTTAGCATAAAATTTTATCAAAAATAAGCAGATTCCGAACATAATTATGGAAAGATGATTTATCAGGAAAAATGAGCGCTGAAAACTAAAGAGAGAATCTTGAAAT
>NZ_AZFO01000035.1 GCF_001436305.1 Lactobacillus ultunensis DSM 16047
CGATTTAACTAGCACCACGCGTTTATTAAATATATCAGTTTCATTAGTAAAAAGATCATTCTGTTTATGCCATTCCACAAACTCCTTAAATGATAATGGAAGCATGTTTATCTGAACATATCTCCCTGTCAATAAGGTAGCGATCTCTCCACTCAAAAAATAAGCATTAGAACCCGTAATGTACAAGTCCACATTGTCTTTAATGAAAAGCGAATCTACGACTTTCTCAAATTCGGAAACGTGTTGTATTTCATCTAGAAAAATATAAGTCATTTTGTTCTGAACAAGATGTTTCATCAAATATTGATATAAAGTATGAGGATCACGTAAAGATTCATTAGCCATATCTTCAAAATTAATAGTAATTATTTGCTCAGGTGCTACACCATTTTCTCGCAAATATTTGCGAAAAAGCAAGAATAACGTTGATTTTCCAGAACGTCTAACTCCAGATACCACTTTGATAATATGTTTATCCTGGTGTCTTTTTAAGAAATCAAGATATTCATTCCTTGCTACATATCTTTTTTCTAGCATAAATTCGCCCTCTTTCTTTATTAATTCTAGCATTAGTTTGGAATACATTCCAAACTAAGTCGATTTTCACCAATAATTTGGAGTATATTCCAAATAAATTTCTGTTTCTTTTCTTGTAATACAAAAAAACTACCTCTTCTTAGAGATAGTTCATTTCATTATTGTCCATGACTCAACAAGTCACGTACTTTATCAGCTGTCTTAAATTCACCTGAAAATACTAAAACATCCCCAGGCTCAATTACAGTAGATCCATGCGGAATCAACCATTCGTCTCCTCGCCGAATTCGACTAATAGTAATCTGATCAATAAATTCCAGATCCATTAATTGGCGTCCAGTATAATACGTATTCTTAACCTTTACTGAATACAGAACATTCTTTGTATCCGTCATAATCCGGTAAACAGTTGGTGATTCAATCATCGCCCGCATCAAAGCCGCGTGAACATTGGTAAAGTTGAAGACTTCAATATTCTTCTCATGGAATTCCTCTACCATATCGCCGCTAACTTCACTTAGCCGGACAATCACACGCTTCACTCCCTCTTCATGAGCAAGACGGGCAATCTTAACATTGTCTTGATCATCATGATTCGATGCAACCAAAATATCACAGTCGAACACGCCAGCTTTCTCAAGCGTGTCTTTATTTAGATCTGGCAAAAAAGTCAGATTCTTTACTCGACTATCGTAAGTCTCATAACGATCCTTCTTATTAGTAAACATCTTGACTGAATACCAATTATCGTGCAAATCATGGGCAACTGGTACAGTAAAGACATTCGCCCCCACAATTGAAACTCGTTGCTTGATCTTATCTTCCTTAGTTAACACAAAGCTAGAATTAAAGATAATTGGACTTACGATACAGACAATAACCGCTGCCAAGATAAAGGCATCCGATTGCGTAGACGTAATAGCGTGTAGCTTTCTAGCAACCTGCAAAGTTGGCAACACAATCGTAATCGTGGTTGCTGTCAAAAAGCCACCGGCAAAAGCATTCCGCTTTTCAAAAAAGCGCATAAAAGTTAATACGACTGGTAATTTTGCCAATAATAAGAAAATTACTAATACTGGCAAGAGCATCAATGCATAAGGATGGGCAAACAATGAACGTAAATTCAAGCCCACACCAGTCATAATAAAGAAAATTGGAATGAAGAAACCATAGCCAATAGAAGTTAATTTATCTTTCGTAGCTTCGCTTGGTTCTAATAATTTCATGACCATTCCAGCCAGGAAGGCACCTAAAATATTTTCGGCACCGACTCTTTCGGCTACGGTCACCAATGCAAAAATCAAGAAAAAGGCTAAACGAATATCCAGCTGCGTCGTTGCCTTGGTCACCTTGGCAAACCACAAATAAGGCTGCTTGAACCGGCGCAATAAGAAGATTGCAGCTAAAAACAGCAAAATAATCAGCCAGAGTTGTCCAGCATTGCCACCGTTAATCGATGCATAGATAGTCAATAACAACAGTGGAATAACTTCACCGAAAACCGCGGTTAATAAAATAGTCTGACCGATTGGTCGTTCTAAGATATCCTTTTCTTTCAAGGTGGCGATTACCACACCCAGGGCAACTGTCATCAAGATAATGCCAGCCAGCATTACCTCACTGAACAAGCCCACCAATTTCAAGACATAAGCTAAAATCAAGGCCATCACTACAACGCCAATAAAGGCAGTCAGCGCGGTCTTCAATGGATCAACAGTCTTGCCTGCTTGGGATTTACCTTTGGGATTATTCCTTCTCTGTAAAAGATCAAAATCGATCTCCATCCCTGATAAAAACATCAGCAAAATCACGCCTAGATTGGATAAAAAAGTAAGATCGTGTGTCGAAGTTACCAAGTTAAATCCGCTAGACCCCATGATAATGCCTACAATGATTTCTGCAACGGCAGTTGGTACATTGCTAATTTGAAAACGTGCCATAAATATTGGAATAATCAACGCCAATAATACGACTAAAAATAGCGACAATTGTGCCATCTCATTCCTCTTCTCTCATTCAAGGTATGTGTGCATTATACAAAAAATACGCCTTATTCCCAAATTTTTTAGAATAAGACGTATTTTATATTTTTTAATTAATCAATGTCACTTGCTAAAACAAATTGTGTAGCATTTAGTGCATAGTACTTTTGACCTTTAATCTTGATTTTACTGCCGTAAGTCAATACACGGCTGCCCTGCTTGACTTTGTTCTCCCTTTCAATCTGACCAGTAGAGGTACGTAAGTACGTATCCTTCTTCACTGTTCTAGCTGTAGCGTCAATGTTAGAAGCAACCACATATTGGTTCTTGCCGATCTCATAGTACTTCTTATTGTTAATCATCTTGTAACCAAGAACGACTACTGGGCTACCAGCCTTCATCAACTTCTTGGTATTCTTACCTTTACTATTGTAAATGTAAGCATCATGGCCTAAAGTTACAGCACCTTGGACAATTGGAATTTCCTTCTTAGTCTTGTTTGGATTCTTGGTCTTAGCATTACCATTCTTCTTCTGCAAGTTGTAGTAATACTCAATCAATGAGTAGAACTGATCCATGCTGTAGCCCCATTTAGCAAAATAGCCATCGGGGTCAACGTGATCGGTGCCACCCAAGAATGTGCTGACAGCATGGTGAGACCAAATGGTACCCTTACCATCCTCACAAGCATTATCAGGTTTTAAATTATAGCGGTGCAAAAGCTTAGCAATATAAATTGCATCATTGTTGACAGACTTGGCAAAGGCATCCCTACTGTCTTCTTCACACAGCTCAATCTGAATAAAACGGTTGTTGGCTTTAGGACCAGCACCCCAGACACCCATCTCGGGTGATCTCATCTGAATAATCTGCTTGCTATCAACAAAAGCATGGGTATAAGCCTGAATATTTTCCCATTTATAATTAAAATAGATTGCTTCACCATAAGCTGTTGCTCCAGGATCATCAGTTTCATGAACAATAATTCCTTCAGGTCGATTATTTCTATATGTCACACCAGGAAACCTACTATAATTAATCCCTTCAAGTTTCAACACTTTATATAAATAAGTTACACCACTATATTTATATTTTTTAGCTAGCGAGTTGATTGAAGCGGCTTGAATGTGCTCTGATTTTATATTAAACGCTATCCCTAATAAACTTATTATTGCAATCCAACTAATAAAAATCTTTTTTAATTTCACATTATGCCTCTACTTTTATCAATTACATAAAGTTTGACTTTTTAATATATTGATGGATACCTACACGATAATATCTTTTACCATTAATTTTTACCGCATTACCATAAGTTGCAACTTGCGTACCCTTTCGTTTCTTGAGATTAGAATTACGCTTGCTATATTGATTATAAACATAAGAATTATGCTTTAAAAATCTGAGTGTACCATCTACGTTCCCAGCAGCAATATATTCACTTTCACCAACACGATAGTAAGTTTTACCCTTAATAGTTTGAGTGCCGTAGGTATCAATCAATTTAAAGCCTTCTTTTCCATTAACTTTAAAAATTTTACCTTTAACTCTTTTACCCTCTTTATTGTAAATATATGCATTGTGCATCAAATTCTTAGAAACTTTGGTTGCTCCTTTAGGTGCTTGAGTAATTGGTGACTTATTCTTTGAGGTACTTTTACCTAAATAACTACCATCAATCCAACCTTTACCATCAATATACATTCTACTTGAGCCGTCATTAAAAGTTATTGTTTTGATTACAGTAACTTTTTCACCTTGATTAACTGAATTGATTACTTGAGCAACAGATGGATCAGTTGGCCAATTATAAGTTGACCCTGATTTATCTACAATATAAGTTTTAGTTACATTAGAAATAATCGGATCGTATTTATATAAATTATGTGCTACAATCCTTGAATTAAGAGCAGTGTTATAGTTATTAGCCGTAGCATAGGTCCCTGTTAAAGCTTTAGTAGCCGCAGCATAAGTATTAGCATTTTCAAGCCATGCACCTTGATATCTCAATGGTTGCCAGGAAACACCTTCACGTAATCTCTGACCATTATCTTCAAATGATTCTTCTAGCGAATTATACTTTTTAAATTTACCATTAATGTAGTAACTTTTACCACTTTTAGTTTCTTCCCTAGTTTTAGATGCATAACTAGCTCCTGGCCAGTTGTTATCAGCTTTCATTCCAAACAGATTATTTGCATTAACTGCTAGGCCAGACTGTCCCCAGCCAGATTCAACAATAGCCTGGGCAATCATTACTGATGGATAAACGCCATACTTCTTAGCAACTTTTGTGGCTTGTTTAGCAGTCTTTTTTAAAAAATCAGCCTGATAATCTGCAGCCATAACCTTCTGACTGGAAATATTATCTATAACAATTTCATTGACAACAGGTACAGCTATTGAAGTCAGCATAACTGCACTCGCAATACTAGTTAAAAGTCTCTTCTTCATATATTTCTTCCTCCTAAATATAACATCTATATTGTATCTAGCAAATGGCAATGTTACAAGATCCTAAATTGTTTTATTTTAAAAATTTATACTATATTAATATTTATTAAAAATGAGCATTTTGTAATCAACTTGCCAGCCAGATGTCTTACACTATTACTAACAATTTGAAACCCAAAAATGGGCCAAATTTGTTGAAATAATTTTTCTAATTAAAAGGAGAGTTGTTTTTCATATGAAGAAATTAATCTTTTGGGGCGCTATTTTCGCAATGTTTGTCCTAGGAGGTAGCGGCGCCGGAGCCTACGTTAGCCATAACAATGCTGTCCAACATAACACGTCTGCCAATACTTCTGGCAGTACCAAGGGTCAAGTACCTAAGTCCGGTTCAGTTAACAAGGGCGATAATAATAAGGATAATAACTCATCCGACTCTAACTCGAACAAGACAAAATCCAATTCGAGCAGTAGTTCTTCAAGCTCCAGCAACGACAAGAAGCAAGACAAGGATAAGAATTCTTCCTCATCTTCTTCTAATCAAAAACAAAGCAGCCAATCAAGCAGTTCTCAAGCTAACGACAAGAGCCAAAGCAGCAGTCAATCATCTGCACAATCCAGCTCGGCTCAATCTAACTCCACTGCACAAAGCTCAGCTGCTAACCATAGTGGAAAGTAAAATATAGATGCAAAATAAAATATAGATGCAAAATAAACACCACTCTTCATCTTTAAGTGAAAAGTGGTGTTTTTTAGTGGATTTATTAATCAGAATCACATTTTTGTGTGATCTTTACGCACTAAATGATAAAATTGAGATAAATATAAAGGAGAAAACTATGTTAATTGAATTTAGGTTGAAGAACTACGCTTCTTTTAAGAACAGTGCAACTCTATCTGCTCAAACTGGTGAAAGACTATATAAATACAAAGAGACTAATACTTTTCAAAATAAAGACGTCTCCCTGCTCAAGAATCTGCTGATCTTCGGCCCCAACGGTGCCGGAAAGTCTAGATTGCTACAAGGCTTAGAATTAATGAGAAGAATCAAACAGAAGACACTAGCTTTGGTATAACAATCAAAGTACACGGTCACATCTATGATTACTCTTTCAGCTACAACAATGAGAGAATTGCCTCTGAGAAGCTGATAGTTATCAAAGGTGACAGGGAAAAAACGTATTTTGAAAGACAAGGACAAGACTTCATAGTCATTTCTAAAGCTTTGAAGGATCTCATCCCTCGTTTAAGAAAAAATGCATTGTTCTTATTTCTTGCACAACAGAACAATGACGCGTTAGCAAGTAATATTTACGAATGGTTTTCCAAAGACTTATTCATTATCTTATCTAATAATCGAATGAGTATTACTGGTCAATTCTCTGAACTGCTAAAGAATGAACTGCTCTCTTTCCTGCAAGCGGCTGACTTTAATATTTCCAACATTACTGTACGGAAGATCCCGTTTTTAACTAGCGACGATGCATTAGATACTAAGCCGCAAACTCAACCAATGATTTTTACTAGCCATAAAGTATACAACGATGACGGTAAACTATTAGGAGAGAGTGAGCTGCCCTTTACTGAAGAATCAGACGGAACCAAGCGTATTTTGTACATTGCTTTAATTATCTTAAGCGCCCAAATGCAGGGAAATCAAAAGACTATCCTTTTCGATGAGTTCGACTCTTCCCTGCATCCCGAACTGGCACGTGCTTTAGTCCATATTTTCAATTCTAAAGAGAACTTGAATCAATTTATCCTAACTACCCAGGACGTGCAATTATTAGATAATCCAATCCGAATTGATCAAATTTATCTAATTGACAAAAACTTCCAAGGTGTTAGTGATTTGAAATCGGTATTTGATTTTAGCAATCCTAGAACCAGTGGTCGATTAGACGTCAACCTAGCTAAGAAGTACATCGAGGGTAAGTTTGGCAGCGTACCAGTAGTTAATACGGATCGATTGTTAGATATCTTGCAAGAAATTCATAAAGGAATAGATAATGAGAAAACGAAAGAGTAGAAAATTAGATTTACGTCCTACAGTTAGAATTTATTGTGAAGGTAAAACCGAAGAAAACTACTTCAATATGCTAAAGCAGAAATATCACCAAGCTAATATTTCTGTTAATTCACGTTATCCCATCAAAGTAAAAAATATGTCACGCTCAGGAATGGCTTTACTACACGATGTTTTAGTAGATCCTAAAATAAATGTTCAAGATAGAATTTATCTAGTATTTGATCACGATGAACATTCAAGTGAAGAACTACTAAAGTGTTTTGATCAAGCTAAAAAGTCAAAATATAATATTACTATCTTATTTTCCAACATTTGCTTTGAGGTCTGGATCTTAATGCATTTTCGGCCAGTGACTGCTATTTATACTAGAAAGCAACTTTTTTCTAAACTTTCTGGCAAGAATTACTTTAATGAAGAGTATTCCAGAAACAAAGGTCAAAAAATTAACATCCTTTATGATAAAGTAGCTACAGCCAAGAAAAATGCCGATCGTATTTCTTCACCTTCTGATCAATCTACTAAGATCATCAAAAAAGATCCTTATACAAATGTAAATTTGCATCTAAAAGAAATTTTTCAAACGGATCAGTATTAATTAATCATATATTTTCTTTACAACAGTAAATCTATCCTTAGTACTGCTGTAAATTTACTTATTTTACTACACCAATACAAGAAATGTAGTAAAATAAGTTAGTTACATTTGCTTTTATTTGCAGAAGTCGGTAGAATTATTATTGATTTTGCACTATTTATTTTCTAAACAAAGGGGTAACAACTTTGACTGAAGAAGAAAAAAACGCTCAAGCACAAGCTGATAAAGAAAACGAAGAAGAAAACGAAGAAGAAAACGACGATCTTAAAGTCGTTATGCCAGAAGCTAACAAGACCACTATGCCAGCTGAAGAATTCAAGGAACAACCTGATTACTTGAAGGTTTTCGCTAACTTTTACATCGCTGAATTCGATGAAGACGACCTCGAAGTAATCAACCTTTACGATGAAAACCATAACATGGTTGACATCAACAGCTACCTTTTGAACAACATTCACTTCCCACGTAAGAAACTTGTTGATCACGTATTGCAATACCACGATTACAACTTCAAGAATTTGCTTAAGGTAATGGCTGAAAAGACTGGTGTTAAGCCAGAAGAAATGCTCACTTATGAAGCATGGGAAAAATGGGACGAAGAACAACGTGCCAAGATTCCTTCATCACTTTCATAATTTATTATTGAAAAAGCTCCCAAAAGGGAGCTTTTTTGATGCATCAAAAAAGTCGTTACTCAATTTCCTAGTTTAGAGTGACGGCTTTTTTACTTGTTCTTTTTTCGCATAAATGCATAAGATCTATTAACAATTGTACTATAACATATGCAAGCTAATTTCGTCAATACTTCCAAGTGTTCAGTATAACTGACAGAAAATGCAAAAATTGTCACTCATATCGAACACTTTTCTCTACTTCTTGTCAGTTATATCGAACGCCACTAAATCATCCAATAAGAATTTATACAGCGGCATCACTTCAACCTTCACTCCATCTTCCTCAATTGTCTTCTCTTCTTCGCTAGTCACAATGATAAACCGTTCTACACTATCATCATTCTTAGTAAGCCGCACCAAGTTGCCTACCTCACGTTCATATGCATGATCGGAAACACTAAAAGCAACTTGAATTGCTGTTTTCTTTTCAGGTAAATAAAAATCAATATCAATTTTTGTCTTTGAAGATTTCAAATAGAATAAATGATCCTGATATTTTTCATATAAAGCTATCGCCACCAGATTTTCTAACAATACCGATGCCTTATTAAGCAAAAACAGATTCAAAATTCCGTTATCGATAAAATAATACTTCGGTGTCGTATTCTTATCTGTAAATTTAGAAACATAGTCTTTAACATCAAAAAGTAGGAAAGCAGATTTTGCAAAAGAAATGTAGTTGATGACCGTTTCCGTGCTAACTTTTTTATTCAGCACAGATCGAATGCTCTTCGCCAAATTGCGATAAGAAACATCATGCATAATAGTTTCCGCAATTTTATTAATCAAAAGACGAAAAGCTTCCTGATTGCGGATATCATTTCTGGCAATAATGTTACCTAACAAGATTTTTTGATAAATCGACTCTAAATAATCGCGATGGTCGGAGTAAATCAAAGTCTCTGGCAAACCGCCGTGTGACAGATAATCGGCAGCGCCACGCACAATTCGACCAGATAATAGAGTATCGTACAATTCATTAGTTGTATGATCGATACCCTTTGCCGTTAAAAATTCGTTGAAGTTGTATGGATAGATGGTTTTAATGAAATACCTAGCACCCAATCTTTCAACGATATTCCATTCCAACATCTTAGCGTTACTACCAGTGATATATACACGATATTTTTGATCAGCTAAACGCCGTGCGAACTTTTCCCAACCATCAATATTTTGCACTTCATCTAAGAAAATATATGGTTCTTTATCCGTCAGTTCGCCAGCTACTCCTAAGATGTCATCAAAATCGGCCAAACTAAAACCATTTAGACGTTCGTCTTCAAAATTAACGTAAATAATTTGTGACCAATCTACTCCATTTTTAACCAGATCTCGCGCAATTTTGTAAAGCAAGGTAGATTTACCAGCTCTTCTTAATCCAACTAAAACATAGTTTGCTTTAGGATCAAATTCATAATCACGTGGAAAAATGACAGCATTTTTTATAACTCTATGTTGTTCAGTAATAATATGCCGAAGAATTTGATGCTCCATAGTAATTTCCTTTCATGTTTATATCTATATATTACCAAAGTGTTCAGTATAACTGACAAAAAATGCAAAAGTTGTCACTTATATCGAGCAGTTTACCCTACTTTTTGTCAGTTATATCGAACGCCTTTACCTATTTCTTATTATTAAGATCCAACATTCACGAAAATTAAAACATAATTATTTTTCTTGCAATGTCTCTTAAAATAGACGAAAATGAGTGTATCAAGAAAATGTCAGCGTGGCATTTTCTTTTTTTCTTAAAAGCTACAATTTATTTGTGGGAGATATTTATAAATGAATAATAAGTCAAAACGTATGAGTGCGGCTGGCTTACTTATCGCTATCGGAATTGTCTATGGCGATATCGGTACTAGTCCACTTTATGTTATGAAGTCTATTGTCGAAGGCAATGGCGGCATTGGCAATGTGAACCGTGATTTCATCATTGGTTCCATCTCACTAGTCCTTTGGACTGTAACCTTGCTGACTACCCTCCAAACTGTGGTTATTGCTTTAAAGGCAACTAACCACGGCGAAGGTGGTATCTTTGCCTTGTACACTTTAGTCAGAAAGCGTGCCAAATGGCTTGTGTTGCCTGCGCTAATCGGTGGGGCTGCTATTCTGGCTGATGGTACTTTGACTCCAGCCGTTACTGTTACGACTGCGATTGAAGGTCTGAAAGGACTGAAGTTTGGCGGAAATGTTCCGGTTTCTACCCAAAGCATGGTAATCGCAATTACGGTTATCATTTTGCTGGTGCTTTTCTCCATTCAAAAAATGGGTACGAGTATCATCGGTAAAGCCTTCGGTCCGATCATGTTTCTTTGGTTCTCATTCCTTGGCGTAATGGGAATCATTAACATGGCTGGTGATTGGTCAATCTTAAAGGCAATCAACCCAATTTATGCAATTAAGCTGCTGGTCAGTCCTTACAACAAGGCCGGAATTTTCATCTTAGGATCAATCTTCCTGGCTACTACTGGTGCTGAAGCCTTGTATTCTGACGTAGGCCACGTTGGTAAAAAGAACATTATTGGTTCTTGGCCATTCGTTTTCGTCTGCTTGTCACTTAACTACTTCGGTCAGGGTGTTTGGATTTTAAACAATACCCACTATCGTCCAGCTGACGGCGGTGTGCTTAACCCATTCTTCGAAATGATTCCAGCAAACATGAGATTAGCTGCCATCATTTTGGCTACCATCGCTGCTGTTATTGCTTCACAGGCTTTGATCACCGGTTCATTTACTTTGGTTGCTGAAGCTAGTGGTCTGAAGTTCTTGCCAAGAATGAACATCAATTATCCATCAACTGAAAAGGGTCAGATCTACATCCCTTCCATCAACAAAGGCATTTGTGTTGCAACCATCGCTATTGTTTTGTACTTCCAAACTTCAGCTCACATGGAAGCAGCATATGGTCTGTCCATTACAATTTCAATGTTGATGACTACCATCTTGCTTTACGAATGGTTAGTCATGAAGAAGATTAACCCAGTTTGGAACTGGATCTTCCTGATCTTCTTCGGCGTACTTGATGTCATGTTCATGATCTCAAGTTTGACCAAGTTCACCCACGGTGGTTACGTATCACTCTTCATCGCTGGTGCTATCGGCTTCGTGATGTATGTTTGGTACTACGGTAACAAGGTTCGTGACAAGCGTGAAGCTAGAAATGCTTATGTTCGTTTGGACGAATACACCGATATGCTTACTAACTTAAGTCACGATGAAGATTACCCAACTTATGCAACCAACTTGGTTTACATGGCCAACGTTAAGTACAACAAGTTCATCAAACGTGAAATTTTGTACTCCATTTTGGATAAACGTCCTAAACGTGCTAAGGCCTACTGGTTCGTCACTGTTAACGTAACTAACGAACCATTCACTGCCGAATATGCAGTTAATACATATGGCACCAAGAACGTGATCAATATTCAGCTTTACTTAGGGTTCAAGAAACAAACTAGCGTTAACGTCTACATTCGTCAGATCGTTCACGATTTGATCGCAGACGGTACGATTGAACCTCAACCACAGGAATACACCACCACCCCAGGTCGTGATGTAGGTGACTTCTCATTCGTTATCGTAAACGACGTGATTAGTCCACAAACTCAATTGGTTGGCTACGAAAAATGGTTAGTTGAAGCTCGTGTTCGTTTGCAGAACCTGTCTTCTAACCCTGCCTCATGGTTTGGCTTGGAATATGCAGATACTGTGATCGAGCGTGTACCATTGATCTTGGGTAAACCAAATCCATCTTACATTAAACGGATTAAGCCTAAAGATTATTCGAATGCTAAAAGATAATAATTAGAAAAGACTCCCAGGTGGGAGTTTTTTATCATCCCAACTATCAAAAAAAGCCCCCTTCTGGGAGCTTTTCTTAGTGCAATAAACTTATATGATATGGGTAGTAAGTTATAAAGGCCGCAGTGTAGTAGCAGCACTGTAGTCAGATCTATTATAGTTTTAAAAATGTAAAATAGCTAATTTTTCTTCTTTAAAATGTTAAAAAAGTGGAAAATAGTAGACTTTGTACTATTCAAAATGTTGCTCATTATATTTTTCTACAAATTCCGCAAAAAATGGTAAAGACAATTGAATATAGCCTCTTTGAGGTGAACTAATCAATTGATCATCCAACAGTCTTGCACGATAAACCGATATGTAATTGGCAGGTTTATTTAGAATCTTTTGTAATTGATTAATAGATACTATATCAGTCTTTGCCTTAACAAGTGCATCAATAAAAGTACGATCTGTCTTAGAAATATCCATATACATTCTTTCATATGCATTACGAAAAAGATCAACCTTCGATGCTTTAATTGTCTTATCTAATACATCATCATCAAGCAAAAGTGAATTTTGACTATATTTCCATGCATAATAACCTAATGTTTGAAAAGCATAGGCATATCCTTTTACTGCTTTACTTAACTTATCAAGTACCAAATAATCGATTTCTCTCTTTCCTCTTGTAAAAGCTTTCTCATAACTATTAGCTACAGATTTTTCATCTAATGGAGATAAATACACTCGATTACTTCGCAATAAAAAAGTTAAAGTATTATCATTTTGAACTTCTGAAATTCGACTTGGTAATCCTGTCATTAACAATGAAATATCAAATTCATCTCCAATTAGAGTCTGATATTCTGAACCAAAAGCTCGTACATCATCGCTAATCTCAATTTCATCGATTCCTATTAAAATTGACTTTTCCTGCTTCTTTAAACGAGTAAGCAACAAAGATAAACATTCATCGTAGTCAATTTGATTATTTTCTTTTAATGTTTGCCAACTAACTCCATTGCCTAAGACATTAATACTTTTTACACTCTTTAATAAATCAGTAAGAGAAACACCAGCAATCCTTTGTAGGGCATGCACCAACTGAAAAAGAAGATTGCCTTGTCCGTTATTTAGTCTAATAAAATACCAATTATCTGATTTCTCTAATGCCTTTTGAACATTTAATAGAAAAACTGTTTTTCCTGCTCCTCTTGTCCCATATACAAGTGAGGTTTGGTATTTTGCATCATGTAATTTCAAACCAGTTAAATAATCTGTCAATGCTGCTTGTTGATCGATTACTATTTTAGGGAATCTTCCAAAACTAGGCATGAACGGATTTAACATCATATTTTTACTCATATTTTCCTTTTATATTATTTTTATAATTACTTTATATTTAACGATTTGATTTTATAATTGTTTTATAAAACTTGCAACAAAAATAACCTTGCCCCTATCGGACAAGGTTATTTTCTTTATCTTCAAATTACCAAATCACAACACGTTTTTCAGGGTCAAGCCACATGCCGTCGCCTTCCTTAACGTCAAATGCCTTATAGAATTCTTCTTGGCATTGTGATTGAACATTAGCACGTTCTGGACCAGGTGCGTGAACGTCAACTGATACTTGAGTCTTAATTGATTCAGTAAGTTGCTTGTTAGCCCAAATACGAGCAAAGTTTTCGAACAGCTTCTTCATATCGCCGTTCTCACCCTTGTTAGCTTCAACAGCAGCGGTCAAACCACCTTGGTCAGCAATGTTTTCAGAAACAATTTGCTTACCGTTTAAAGTAACAGGGCCATACTTGATGCCATCGAACAAGTCGATTTCAGCTTGAGTACGCTTCTTAAATTCAGCGTAGTCTTCATCAGTCCACCAGTTCTTCATGTTGCCAAATTCATCAAATTGCGCACCATTATTATCAAATGCGTGGGAAACTTCGTGAGCAATTACAGTACCAATACCACCGAAGTTTTCTGCACGGTCTTGCTTCAAGTCGTAGAATGGTGCTTGCAAAATTGCAGCTGGGAAAGTCAAATCGTTTCTTTGTGGGTCATAACATGCGTTAACCAAGTTACCTGGCATCAGCCATACAGTACGATCTACTGGCTTGTGGAGTTTTTCAACATTGTACTTAACTTGTTCAGCTTGTGCAGCTCTAGCGTTGGAGTAAAGACTGCCGCCTTCACTAGCTGGGACAACTTTCAAACGATCATAAATTTCTTCAATCTTGTCTGGGTAACCAATCTTCAAGATCAAAGCACGGAGCTTTACAATTGCCTTTTGCTTGGTTTGTTCAGAGAGCCAGCTATTTTCATTAATCCGCTTCTCATAGACGTCGAGCATCTTATGAATCATGTCTTCAACGTCTTTCTTAGCCTTTTCACCAAAGTAAGTTTGGCCATAGTAGACACCAACTACTTCGCTGAAAATACCGTTAGCTAAGTGATATGCTTGTTTTTCTTGGCTTGAAAGTTCAGGTTGACCTGACAAAGCTTGGCTAAATGGGAATGCGGCTTCACGGAAGTCTTGTGACAAGTAGCTACCCACATTGTTAATAAACTTCACGATCAACCAGCCCTTGATTTCGTCAAAGTTGTCTTCGTTGATTAATTCATCAAAGTGATCTAAGAAGCGAGGTTCTGCAACGATTACGCGATCAGGTACTTCACCTAATGCTTCCTTCAAGAAGTAATCAATCTTGAAGTTGGTAATCTTCTTTTCAAAATCTTCAATTGAAGTTGGATTGTACATTGCTGGATAGTCTGCCCATTCTTCTGATGACTTGACTACCTTGGATACCTTGTCGTCAAACTTCATGGCATCCCCAACATACTTTTCAGCTTGGTCTTCCGCAACCCCAGCCATCTTAAGCAAGTTGACTGATTGCTTCTGCAATACCTCTAAGAGCTTCTTAGCCGCATCAGTCTTGTAAGTTGTAGTATCTGGCAAAAAGATTGATGAGCCAAAGAATTGTAAAACGTTGATCTTAGTATTCTTCATGTCGGCATCAACGTCAAAGCTAAATGGCAATGCAAATGCAGCCTTAAACAAGTCAGGAGCCTTCAAGTTGAAGTCCGCAAAGTCACGGATGCCTTCAAGCAAACTCAAGTCAGCTTGAATAGGCTTAGCACCATCATCGTTGCGCCGCTTAAAGTCACGTGCAAGCTTGTAAAGTTCGACTGCCTTCTTCAAGTTAGGAACATTTGCGACATCTTTTTTGCCATCTGCAAAGTCCGCGAAGTCCTTCATTAACTTCTTTTCAACGTCAAGGTCGATATTGTCAAAGCTGGCAATTCTTGAACGGTCTGATGGGATCTTAACCTTCTTCAACCATTCAGAGTTAACAGCTAAGTACAAATTATCTTGTGGACGAGTGCCTACCTTGGGTTCAAGGATATCGCCGGCACCACCACGAACGGCCATTTTATTATTCATTAAAGGGATTCCTCCTTTTGTTTAAAAATAAAAAATTAAATCAAGTTAATTATATCATTTTGTTTTAATTTTACTTATATAAAGTCAAATCTTTGTAGGATCTCATATAAGTTGGGATCATCACTACGATCATTAGAGCAATCACTATCGCTGCCACCCAGAAAAACGGAATATAGCCAGCACGATCAATGATCAAACCACCAAACAGCGGTCCAAAGGCCCGACCAATTCCAGAAGCAACCATGTTGGCTCCTTGATACTTACCTTTACTAGTCAATGGCGAAAGATCGTTGACGTAAGCAGGAATAGCTGGAAATGCGGTTGATTCGCCTAAGGTCAGGATAAACATCGATAAGGCAAAATGCCCGAAGTCTTTGGCGAAGACCAAGGTGACAAAGGACAGCGAGAACATACAAATTCCAAAGATGATTTGATGGAAAAGATTTTTAAAAATATTAGGAAAACGGGCTAAGATACCTTGCATAATAACAATTACTCCGGCATTTAATGTCCAAAGCAGACTGTAAAGGTGGAATGGGATGCCTAATGAAACCATATAAACAGACAAGTTTGATTCCCAGTTCATGTACATTAGCCAAGTAACGCCTAACGTGGTAAAGAAAACCATCGTCATAATGAAGTTGCGTTTAGGCATTGGTTCTGCCTTAGGCTTCTTGCCACTCTTAACCATGCCCAGCCTTTCCTTATGGAAGGCAATAATCGGTCGGTAGTTGAAGAGTGCGTTCACGAATGCAATCACGAATAAAAGTGCCGCAATTACGAATAAAAGCGTAATTGAAAAGTCATAGAGATAGCCGACGATTAACGTACCTGTAACCACGCCCAGGTTTTGCGAGAAGTACAAAACATTAAAGACATAACGGCCAGGATACTTCTTCAAACTAGTGGCTACGGAGTTGATCAACGTGCCGTTCCAGCCACCTAAGAAGCCGGTTAAGGTCAGCCAGACCCAATATTCCGGCCAGCCATGAAAGGCTGCCATTAAGAATAAAACTGCAGCATCTAATCCCAATCCCCACAGAATAAGTGGATACGGATTGAACTTATCGTAGAGTCGCCCTGCAATGATTGAAGCAACAATGTTCCCCGCACAGTTGCAAAAGAGAACGACACCAATGATTGATAAGCTAATATGCATCTGCTTATTTAAATAAACTGAAGTTAATGGCCAAATGAAACTAGCACCAATCCAAGTAGCTAATTCTCCTACAATCAGCCAGATTAACTTAATTTCATCTGTTTGAATCTTTCCATGTGCTTTTTTCATTACTTCACCTCTTTAATTTAATTAATCAAAACTTATTCTACTAAATAATATTGCCAACTATCTAGTGCATCACTAGTTTACACTAGCTGAAACGTAAAACACTAACAATTGGTTTGATCATTGTTTTTTTATGAATGTGAGAGCTGTACTAATTCAAAAATAATTTTACCAAACCTTATAATAATTTGAATGAAGTTGGCAATAATCAATCTATCTTTTTTATATTCATAGTTAATTTTATACTTATCACTCAAAAACTACTAAAAAATATAAATCGTAAATTGCAATAATAAATTGAACGCTTAAGCTGCTTGATAGATTTGATCTAATTCTCTCTCAAAGATTTCATCTGGTGTGTGATATGCCAAGATCTTTCTGGGCAAAGAGTTGCACCAGGTTTCAATATCAATGATCTGCTGGAGAGAATAGTTATTAATGGACTCTCCCTTAGGAATAAATCTGCGAATAAGGCCATTGTGTCTTTCCACAGTTCCTTTATCACAAGAAGTATAAGGATGAGCATAATAAATAAGCGTTTTAGAGACTTGTTCCAGATTAGTTAGATCCGCAAACTCTGAACTATTGTCAGTAGTAATTGTCTTGAAGATATCATTCCAATGCTCGCTGTACTGTTTTTGAAGCATTTGAAAAGCCTGCATGACACTGGCAGATATCCTATCAGGTATACGAATAATTAGAAATTCACGGCTCATGCGCTCGGAAAGAGTTAACAGAACCTGATCGTCCTTGGTCTTATGACCCAAGACAAGATCGCATTCCCAATGACCAAATTCGCTGCGCTGCTCAATCTCTTTAGGCCGCTCTTCGATGCTTCGTCCCAGCTTCTTCTTGTTTTGGCGAACATGATGAAAAACTTGGTATTGCGCTTGAGCTCTTTAGGCAAGTCATAGTTTTTGATGGTCATCAGTCCTTGATCAACGTAATTGTACAGAGTTCTGGTGCAGACTGTTTGATAATGCGAGAATTCCCCGGTAGCTAAACTACGGTTGGCACAAACGTCAAGCGACCAGCCGTCTTCAAAGAAATGCTTAATGACATAATTGATAAACGCTTTGGTTCTGATCAGCCTTGTAGTGCTTTTGCTTGCCATGATAGAGAGAAACAGTGTCACCGTCTGACTTCATAGCTGATCGTAGAAGGAGAGCAGCCGTCTTTTAAGCGAGTTTGGATAATAACCCATTCTTCAAATGACACTAAGTGTATAATTTTTGTGGTAAGTTAAATAATTGATTAAAAAAGCTCAAGCCCATTTGGAATTTGGACTTGAGCTAAAGCAAAAAGACCAGTAGTCTAATGTTAACTCAAAAAAACATCATTAGAGGCTGGTCTTTTATGGATTCTATTATAACTGATATTGTTAAAATTATTAAGTCTGAAAGCAATGTTGTTGCTAGAGAAAAAGCATTGTTGGTTTATTTCTCTAGTTTGATTAAAACATTGATGGCTAGGGCTTTGTAACAAGTAGATGACAGCTTGGCAAAAGAAACCAAGCGGCAGGCTTTCAAATTGAAAAGAAAAACAAGCGCTCAATCACCACCGCTTTTGGTGAAGTCAGCTATTATCGCAGAAGATATGTCTGTCCTGATAAGCAGACAGTATATCTTTTAGATAAATTAATAGGCTATGATCGCTATAAAGGCTATAGCGTCTTGGCAGTAAAGAATATTTTAGAAGTCAGTGCAGTGGCTACCTACCGCAACACAGCCTTAGCAGTGAATGCTCTTTCTTGCTTTAATATCAGTCATAGTCAAGTAGGCAAATTAATTATTCAAGCCGGCAAGCAGATCAAAAAGCAGCAGGAAGCCGATGAGCGCTATGATCAAGCCAAGCCCAAAAGAAAAGTTCCAGTTTTGTATCTTGAAGGCGATGGCGTAATGATCAAAGGAACCAAGAAACGCTTAGAATTTCATCACTATCAAGTCTGTGAAGGCATTATCAATTTGAGCAGGACTAGACGCGAAAGAGCGTATGCCAAGGAGTTTTATTTCTTTGAGCCGTTTGGATGCTTTGCAAGAAATCAAGGAATATCCAGCAAATACTTATAATTTAACTAATACCCTGATTATCAGTAATGCCGATGGCGGCGCTGGCTATGCTAAAAAAGACTTTGAGGAGACTGTTGGCTGCTGTGAAAGCAATCACCGCAAGTATACCTACCGTGTCAAAGGACAAGGAAAATATTGGTCTGAAGGTGGTGCAGAAAGCATTCTGCGAGTATTGACCTGCA
This sequence comes from Lactobacillus ultunensis DSM 16047, assembly GCF_001436305.1. GTDB lineage: Bacteria > Bacillota > Bacilli > Lactobacillales > Lactobacillaceae > Lactobacillus > Lactobacillus ultunensis. The sequence continues at coordinate 19,042 of NZ_AZFO01000035.1, forward strand.
TCAAGAATGGGGACCTAGAAGAATGTCTGAGCAGCGAATTTTCTGGCAGCCAAGTTAAAGCAATTGACCAGGAAAAGCTGAGATACGCTGTGCGTAATAGTTTAAAAAAGGCTCATGAAGCACAAGCACGGAGCAATTGAAACTGAAGTGGCAGGCCATAGCTGCTTGGACAAATTTAGTCGCGCAATGGGTTATTAAATATTTAAGAATTTAACGTTAGATTAAGGGTTAAAGACCTACCGCAAAAATATTGACACTTATAAAGGACAACTGCCTGCCTTTAACGTGCTGATTCAATGGTAGAATGTAAAGAGTCCATTTGTGACCTCCAATAGATATTTTTATGGTTATTAACATTCTATCCAACAGGTCCAGATGGACTTTTATTTTTTATAAAGTATTCAACTTAATTTTATAATCAGCGTTAAAAATATCTTTAAAAAAATAATAAAAAACGCTAGGAGGAATTGATACAATCCCACTAAAGTG
>NZ_AZFO01000036.1 GCF_001436305.1 Lactobacillus ultunensis DSM 16047
TTTAACTAGCACCACGCGTATTAATTTTTGATTATGGTTATAAAGCTTTGCACAATTTTATGAAAAAACACATCAGCAAAAGCTAATGTGTTTCATCTAATTCTTAATCTGTAACGGGTACAACCGATCGCTTTGTCCTGATGGCATATCCTCTTCCAAAAGAAGATCATGATTGACTAATTCTTTCTTTAGTCTAGCTACAGTAAAAGCTTTGCAATTCATGTCGCTCATCAAATCCTTATTTGAGTAGACAACATACATATTGCCATCACCATCAACTTTTTTCACACTCATCATTTTCAACGCTAAGATCATATAAAGGTAACGAGCGTCAATACTCATTGTTTTATACTTAGGATTGTTGAAGAAAGCTTTAGGCAATCCGTTCTTTTGTTCGAGACTTTTCGATCCTTCTTTAAACTTTAGAACTTTAGTATTCATGTCTCTAACCTCTCAATTCATATTGACTGAATCTATATCTTAATTATAACTTGAAATTCATCTTCTAATAAGTAATAAATACTGCATTTAAAGAAAAAAGGTCAAAGCTTACGCTCTGACCTTAATTGATATTAAATTTTGTTTTTAACGATAGTCTTTCAAGAAGTCCATCATCTTGTCGTAATCGGCATCATGCTTAGCATCGTAAGCATCTTCGACCTTAACGACTTTGTTGCCTTCAGTGATGATGCGGTATTCACGTAAATCATCCTTTTCGTTAGCAACAACGGTAATTTCACCCTTACCTGGGGTTGAGTATAAAGTAGGGTTAAGCACTTCATTCAGTTTATCTGAAAGTTGTTGATTAAAAGCAATTTGATTCATTATTTATTATCTCTTTTCTTAATAAATCTAACACAATCATTATAACATTATTCAAAACTAATGTAAGTTCTTTCAGACAAGTTAATTTGTATGTAACCAAAAGACGTTACTTTTATCAAATGAAATTAACAAAAATATCGGAACTTCCAAATGAAAATTCCGACATCATATATTTTATTTAATTAATCTTCAGGTACTAAAACACCAAAACATTTAACTTCTGGAGTTTGTGGTGCAGTATCAATTGGGGTTATTTCAGTACAAGTGTAACCCTTCTTCTTAAAGCAAGCTAAATCACGTACCATAGTATCTGGATTAGTTGAACCATAAACAATTCTTCTTGGGTGCATTTTAGCTGCAGCATCGACAAAGCCATGAGACAATCCCTTAGCAGGTGGAGTAGCCATAATAACAGTACCCTTCTCATCATTTTTAGCAAAACGAGACAATACTTGTTCAACACTACCATTGTAGTAGGTTGCATTGTCGATCTTATTAGTATCTGCATTTTCTCTTGCATCTTGAATTGATACTCTTTCAGCATCAATACCGCGTACTGCAGCTACCTTCTTAGCAGCCAGCAATCCTACAGTACCTACACCACAAAATGCATCAATTAGTTTATCAGTATCTTTTAGATCCAATAAACTCAAAGCCAAATCAGTAATTGGCTTCAATTGTGAACCATTGGCTTGGAAATAACTCTTTGGAGAAATCTTGAATTGGATGCCATCTAATTCATCTTCAACATAATCATTACCCCAAAGTGGGATATTACTCTTGCCGAAAATTTCATCTGTCTTATGAGGATTATAGTTTAATACAACACCATTGACATTGTGCAATTTTTCAGTAATTAAACCAACAATCTCAGGCAAATCTACTCTATCATTTTCATGAGTGATTAAAGTAACAATCATACCTTTTTTGCCTTGTGAGCGACGAACATCTATATCTCTAATAAAACCACTATTTGTATTAGGGTCATAAGCAGGAACTTTTAATTTACGTAAAATATCGCGAACAGCATAAACAGCAGTTACTACAGCTTCATTTGTAATAATTGATTTATTTAAAGGTATAAAACGTCCTGTTCTTGGTTCAAAGAAGCCAACTTCAAGTTGTCCCTTTACTTCACGTACAGGTAAAACTATTTCATTACGGTAGCCCTTAGTTAATGGACTTGGTAAAATCTTATTAACTTTAACTTCCTTAAAGCCATACTTATTTAATAGTTTCTTTATTCTATCTTCTTTAAATTTAAGTTGTTGATCATACTTCAAATTGGCTAGACGAGCATAACCATCATTAGCCCATTTTTCATCAGAACCATAAACACGAGCTGGATTTGCCTTAATAATATCTACGCTCTTAGTATCAATCGTATTCTTGTGAATTGATAAAACCTTAGCTTTTACTTCTTCACCTGGAAGAGCATCCCTTACAAATACAGTTTTGTCATCATATTTGGCCAATCCCCCTCCCTCAGGAGATAGGCTATCAATCTTCAAATCTAAAATGTCATCTTTCTTCATCTTTACTTGCCTCATATTCAATTCTTTAATAACCCTATTAGTCATCTCATAACTATATGATATTAGATTTTCGGCTTAAGTCAACGACTAAACGGCTGTAGAAAGCTAAAATCCAATATTTTGGCTATTCTATACGAGCTGGCTACTCTACTTTTTAGCAGGTATAAATATACAATATCACTCTCTGTATAGGTGTTTTATCATAAGAATATAATTTTTAAAGACTTAATAAATTAAGATTAAATACTATACGATTTTTATTAAGGCCAAAATAAGCTAAAACTTATTAAAACTATGCAATAATTATAAAATTGCCTTTTAATCAATAATCTGGTCCGCATATAGTTTTGATAATTATTAATCTTTTCCTTATTGTAACCGGTTTAGGATAAAAAAGATAGCCACAGTATCAAAACCATGGCTATTTTTATCTTTTTATGAAAAATTATGCATAAACCCGTTGTTTGAGTACTCCTACATAAGGAAGATTGCGGTAAAGTCCGTTATAATCTAAACCATATCCTACCAAGAATTCGTTTGGAGCCTTAAATCCATAATCATCTGCATGGAAATCAACCACGCGAGTTTCAGGCTTATCAAGCATTGCAATAACTTCTACGCTTTTAGCACCACGTTTAGTCATTTCTGCACTTAAAGCTTTCAAAGTTCTACCAGTATCAATAATATCTTCCATAAAAATTACTGGACGATCCTTAACATCAGATTTAACATCTTGAACTATTTTAACCTTACCAGTTGAACTAGTTCCTGCATAACTAGAAGCCTTCATTGGATCGATCGTTAACTTGAAATTCAATCGCTTAATCATGTCACTGGCAAAGATCATTGCACCGTTCAAAACAGGAATTACAATTGGTTCTTGACCAGCATATTTCTTGTTTAAACGTACAGCCATCTCGTCCATGCGCTTATTAAGTTGATCTTGAGTAAATAGTACTTTTTCAATGTCGTTGTTCATTATTAATGTCCCTCTCAAATTAGTTAACGATCAGATTTTACCATACGGAATTAATCATTTACAGTGTTTTTGCAAAATTTGTGGCTCATTTGTTAATTAATTATATTTTTTATATATAATTGTTCGCGTTTTGCCTATAAACATAAAAAATAAGGATTATTCAATCTAATTTTGAATAATCCTTACCTATATCTACTATTTCTTATCAAGAATAACTGTACCTGCTGGTGGATTATGATCAATCGCACCAATAATTGGATGTGGTGTGTATAATTCATCTAAGTAATCAACCTCTTCAGGTGTTAATTTAACATCTAAAGCCTTAACAGCAGATTTTAGATGCTTGACCTTGGTTGAACCAACGATTGGAGCAGTGATACCCTTAGCCCATTCCCAAGCTAAAGCAATCTCTGACATTTCAACTCCATGCTTTTCTGCAAGTTCATGAACTCGATCTACAATAGGTAGATCTTGTTTTTCCATATCATCATATTTACCTCGTAAAGCAGGATCAGTTTTGCTTCTTAATGAATTTGTCCTCCAGCCGGTATGAGCCAAGTGACCACCGGCTAATGGACTATAAGGCATTAAGGAAACGTTATACTGCTTACAGATCGGAATTAATTCTCGTTCATCTTCACGATAAAGCAAATTATAATGATTTTCCATCGCTTGAAACTGTGCCAGACCATTTTCTTTGGCAAAAACTTGCATATTATGGAATTGATAGCCATACATAGCAGAAGCGCCGATTGCTCGTACTTTTCCAACTTTAACCAGATCATTCAATGCCTCCATCGTCTCAGAAATTGGCGTATCGTAGTCAAAGCGGTGAATAATGTATAAGTCCAAATAATCTGTTCCTAACCGCTCTAAAGTTCCGTCAATCTCACGATGAATAGCGTCTGAACTCAATCTTCCCGGATTAAAGTAGACTTTAGAAGCAATGACTACTTTATCACGAGGAATCTTATTTTCCTTCAAGGCCCTGCCTAGATATTCCTCACTAGTACCTTCTGCATAGACATTGGCCGTATCAAAGAAATTTAGTCCCATCTCAAGAGCACGTTGTACCACTTTTTTTGTGTGCTCATAATCTAATGACCACTGATTAGTTGCAGTATGTTTACCAAAACTCATACATCCCACAGCTAGTGGTGAAACCTTAATATCGGTATTACCTAAATTCTTATACTCCACAATTTTTACTTCCTTATAAATTTCTGATCGCTCTTTGGAACACCATTTTCATCAGAAATGTAACGCTCTACTCTCATATGTAAATCATACTTTTCACGCAAATCAGCCAGTTCTTTCATCATAGGAGAAGCATGATGCGCATCAAGTGCCTTCTGATCACGCCAACTATCAATTAATAAAACAGTTTCTGGGTCGTCCATAGGAATAAAGTAGTTGTATTTTTCATTGCCTTCTTCTGCACGAATTCGACCAGCGATGCCTCTATCTTCCATTTCTTGAGCGAATTTTCTAGCATCACCATTTTTACCAGTGTAATAAAGATTTACAGTTAAACTCATTTTTAAGACCTCATTTCCTTTAGCTGAATTTATTTTACAATATTTGTAACCGCTTTAGAAATATTTAAAAATCATATCTAATGATGACTTTTAGTTATTGCTCTATAATTATAATTAACTTGTATTCAGCAAAACTTATAGCTAGAATTTAAGTAGAAAGTGATCTCTAATATATTCAGAGGCAGAAAAAATGTTACATAAAAAATTTTTTATTAAAATGTGTGCGGTATTGCCAGTAGCAATGCTGTGCTTGAGTACTAGTCCGGCATACGCCGACGAGAGTGATCAATCCTCTAGTCAAGTGCAATCGTCAGAAACTAATAAGGATAATGTATCGTATCAAACTTTGTATATCCGTTGTGTTAATCAAGCCAATGGACAAGTTTTACAAACTTTGTATGCTGATACCGTTAAAGTGGTTGACGGGCAAGCTGAACGAAAGAACTTCAATATTGGTCAAATCCCTAATAAGATTGGACAATATCAGCTTGCTGACAATCCTGGTAATGCAATTAGTGTTGATCCCACTAATCCAAGTGGCGTAACTTATCTCACTTGCAATTATTACTTGCCGCAAAGTAAGCGGAATAGTTCAAGCGTTAACCATACGCCAACTACTAAACGACAGAATATAGTGCGAGATGCACGTAATGCGTACCAAGCTTATCACCACACCACTAAAGGATTTGTAGCTCCTGGTTATTATGATCGTCAAAATAACTACCATCCATTAATGTCAATGGATGAATGGCGTCGCAGAAATAATATGCCTGGTTCTGTGACTCCTGGTTTGACCAGCAAGAAACAAATTACTAAGGCTAAACAAAAAGTCGAAAAGAAAAAGGCTAAAAAAGCTGCAAAGACTAATAAGAAAAAGAAGGCTAAGCTAGCTAAAGCAAATGCCAAGATGGAAGCCAAGGATAGAAATTCCAACATTTTTAAATTCGTGGTTATTCCTTTAATCTTAATCGTTATCATTGCGGTGATGTTACCTCGAAAATTCTGGCATAGAGGTAAACATGCAGAAAAATAAATAATTAAATGAAAAGAATTCAATCTTAACGGATTGAATTCTTTTTGTATCTATTTAACTAGTTTTTGATAATTTACTTGATAGATTTTATTCAAATCATCATTTAGATTCAAACCAGCAATTGCATTAACAACTTCTTTGGTTGCACCAGCTGGCATTACTCCAAATGGTGCATCGGTGCCAAATAATATATGATCAATGCCATAGTAACTAATTGCCAATTTTAAAGCTGATGTATTACCTAAAATAGCGGTATCAACATAAAACTTCTTGAAATCGTTAGCCTGTTTCTCATTTAGAATATGATCAATTCGACCAGCAAAGAATGGAGCCATCGCTCCAGCATGGTGAACAATAATCTTTAAGTTGGGATATTTTTCAAAAATATTTGCCTGCACCAACTGCAGCATTGCTTGCGACAGTTCATATTCCCAGGAGAAGACTAAATTATTGTCAGGTTTCCGTTTATCAAAAACGGGATGAAGCCATAAAGGCAGATTTAATTCTGCCGCCTTGGCTAAAACTGGCTCAAAATTAGGATCAGCGATACTCTTACCCAAATGTCTAGTAAAAATCTGAGCACCAACTAAATTTTCATTTTGAGCAATCTTTGCCAACAAACCACACGAGCCAGCAATATTATTCATCGCTAGCATCCCTACTCCAGCCACAAATTTATCTGGATGATCGGCAACAACCTTTGCCAATTCACTATTAGCATCTTCACACAATTTAACAGCTTGTTCGCCATCGACATAATCTTCTGCATTGATGTTAGCAAAAGATAAAACCTGTTTAACATTTTGATCAGGCCATAACTCCAGCCTTTTATTCAAATCAACTAGAGTTGGTATCTTGATAAATGAATATTGCTTAGGAATATTAGGAGCTATCTCAAGCATTCTTTGATAATAGTTAGGTGTCAAAATATGGGCGAAAGCATCTATTTTCTTCATTATTTTAAGTCCTTTTCAATTTTTAATTTCAATATAGCACAGAGAAAAAACAATCTGAAATATCACTTGCTCATCTCTAATTATTACTTTTCTGCATTGATTCTTACATTGTATAATGAATTGATATTCAAAAAGAAAGGACTTAGACATGAATCAACCTTTAACTAAACGAGTCTCAATGATTGAATTATTCTATGACTTGGTCTTTGCCTACATGATCTCACAAGCTACTAGTTTAATTCATCATTTGGACCATGGAACTATTTCACCATCTTCATTTATTATTTTTACAATCGTGGTTATCGTCTTTATCAATTCTTGGATGATCCAATCAGTTTTTACTAATCGATACGGTCAATCTAGTTGGACGGATATTACTTTTTACTTCGTTGATATGATGATTCTGCTTTACATGACTAATTCCTTTGGTGAAACCAGCTTTGAAAACATGACCACCTTTTTCCTAGCTGCTAGTTTATTATCCTTTATCCTTCTACTGCAGTACTTAATTGTCTACTTTAAAACTGAAAAAGAAGCAGATAAACAAATTGCTTTAGCTTTTATAGGTATTTTGCTATTTAGAACCATTGTTTTACTAATTGGCGGTCTCTCTAATACTAATGCTGCTAGAATAATTGCTTTGCTTGGAATTATTATTAGTTGGTTAATGCCTAGCCTAACTGGAAAATATACCAAGAAACATCCAATTATCTTTTCTCATCTGCTTGAACGGTTGACATTATTAATAATTATTACATTTGGAGAAACTATTATTGGAATAGCTGATTACTTTAATCCTACAGATTTCTCAGTTGTCTCTATATTAATCTTTATCATTGTAGCTGCCATATTCTTTGCCTACATTGCTGAATTTGACCACCTAATTGAAGAAAAAAGAACTGGTGAGACTGGCAATTTATTAATCTATCTCCATTACTTTATTCTGTTTGGTTTAAGTTTAATTACCGTATCACTTAAATTTATTAGCGAAAAAGATGCTAATTATTTCTTTGCCATTTCTTGTTTGTATGGTGGACTATTATTATTTTATATTGGTTTGACGATTGCAATTCATTATAATAAACCACAATTTAATCAAATAAAGCCTATTAGATTGATAACTTGGCTCATTATATTATTTGCTGGTTATATCATTTGTTTAACCAGCAAGAATTTGCTCACAGTTACCTCAATTACCTCTATTGTCAGCATAATTACAGCTGGCTTTAAAGTTAGATTGCTTTATCGCAACCGATAGAAAGAAAACAAAAATCCAATTAAATCAAGGTTAATTTCCAAGATTTAATTGGATTTTTGTTGTTTTATTTGCTTGCGATATAATTGCATTATTCATTGTAAGCGGTAACAATTATCTACTATTCCTGTATAATAGAATTAGAGATTACTAATTATACAATTTAAGGAGGTTTAAACATGGCTGCTATAAAGAAAAAGAAGCACCAGTTTCCCACAGCGTATACTGTGATTATCATCGTGCTTCTACTCGTTCAACTGCTTACTTTCGTTATTCCAGCTGGTAACTACGCTACATTAGCTTATGACACCAGCGATAAAGATTTTATCATTACCAAGCCTAGTGGCAAAACTTACAAAGAACCTGCTACACAGGCAACTTTAAAGAAATACAAGATCAATATTGCAGCAAAGAAGTTTAAGGATGGGACAATTTACAAACCGGTCGCTATTCCTAATTCTTATGAGCGTATCAAACTAAAGAAGCCTAACCTATGGCAAGCGATCGTTCAGTTCTTTACTTCTCAGGTACAAGGAATTGCTCAGAGTGTTGATATTATTGCCTTTGTTTTGATCCTAGGTGGCTGTATCGGTGTTGTTCATGCCAATGGAGCGATCAATTCAGGAATGCAGGCTTTGTCAAAACGAATTAAAGGTAAACAAGTACTACTAATTGTACTAGTAATGGGCTTAATTTCTTTAGGCGGTACCACATTTGGCTTAGCCGAAGAAACGATGGCAATGTACCCTATCTTGATTCCTGTCTTCCTGCTAGCTGGGTATGACACGATGACCGTGTTAGGAACAATTTTCCTTGGTACCAGTATCGGAACAATGATCTCGACGATCAACCCATTCTCCACTATTATCGCTTCTAACACTGCTGGCGTTAACTTTGCTCGTGCCTTACCACTAAGAATTACGATGTGGGTAATCTGTACGGTAGTCGGTATGATTTATGTAATTTACTATGCAGAAAAAGTACGTAAAGATCCATCCAAATCGGTCGTGTATGACCAATATCAAGAAGATCGAGAAAAGTATCTAGATGAATCTGATTTAAATAAGCCAGCTAACTTCACTTGGAAGCAAAAACTTACGTTAACTATTTTTGCAATAGCCTTTATCGTAATGATCTGGGGCGTACAACAAAAAGGTTGGTACTTTACCGAAATTTCTGTTGTCTTTCTGACAGCTGGATATTTAATGGCTATCTTCTCTGGCTTAACTGAACACAAAGTAGTACAGGCTTTTGTTGATGGTGCTAGCGACTTGCTAGGTGTTGCTTTAACCATTGGACTAGCTCGTGCCGTTTCAATTGTCATGGATGACAGTCACACAAGCGATACGATCATGCACTTCTTTAGTCAACAAGTATCAGGCATGAGCCCATTGATCTTTGTCTGGTTCTTGTTCATCGTTTACATCGTACTGGGCTTCTTCATTCAGTCATCATCTGGATTAGCTGTTCTTTCCATGCCAATCATGGCACCATTAGCTAATGTTGTTGGTATCGACCGTGCTAGTGTTATTGATGCTTATAACTGGGGCCTCGGCTTTATTTCATTAGTTGCTCCAACAGGTTTGATTTTAATGAGTCTGATGATGGTAAATATCGACTTTAACAAGTGGTTCAAATGGTGTTGGAAACTATTAGTCATTGAATTCGTACTGTGCTTGGTCTTCCTAGGCATTGGTTTGTTAGTATATTAGATATTAAGAAAGAAAAACAGGGATGCATTAAAAATTTGCATCCCTGTTTTGTTGTTTCATCAATAATTCTTAACCGTCAAGTTCACTTTCATAAGTCTTGAGACTCCAGATCAAATACTTAGCTTGAGCAGCTGACATAATATCCTTAGCCATTGTAGCTGTCTTAGCCTCACTAACTGCCTGTTCGTAATTGTATTTCTTGTCTGAACTAGCCTTCTTATATTTAGTTGAAGCTTTCACTGTATTTTCTTTATTGATCAAATCTTTTAAGGTAATCTCATCAAGCTCAGAAACTGCAATTTTATAATTATTTTCAGCTTCTTCTGCCGTATTAATCGGAGTTAATTTTTTACCAGACTTATAATCAACATCACTTGCTTTTACAAAAACGTCTCCAGCATCGACATGCTTGCGATTAGTCAAATGATAGTACAAATCGGTTTTTTGTACTTTATCATTCCAAAGATAGATCGCTCCGTTTACCTGCAATTCCGCACCTTTAGCTAATTCACTAGACTTTGATTCTTCAGCTTCAAATGAATAGACCGGTACATTGTTCTTATTAGTAACCACAATACTCTGATCACTAGCAACCTTATTCTGCTTAATAATTAAGGTCTTACCATCAATTGCTTCAACATTAGCTGCCTTAATATATTGATTTTTGCCAATTTGATAAAAGTCTTTTCCATTAATACGACTAGTCTTTAATTGACATTTTTGCTTTTTATTTTGGTAAAAATATAGGTTCTTTGCGCCATTATTTTTCTTAACTTTACCCATATATTTTACCAATTTACCTTTCCGTAAAAGCTTATGCGTCCGTTTACCCTTTGCAGTATAAACATAAGAATTATGCTTAAGACGCAATTTACCCTTTTCGCTCCTACGTACAGAATGCGATGCTGCTGAAACATTTTGTCCATCAACTAAACCAATTACTGGTATAGTCATCATTAAAGCTGCAGCTGAGATCGTAAGTACTTTTCTATTCAGTTTCATAAATACCTCATTACTTATTATTTAGAACGAATTTTTCAATTGCTTCACCAACGCCACCTTCCTTGTAATCTGCATTGGTTACAAAATCACATTCATTCTTCATCTGTGGGTTAACATTAGCAACACCGACACCTAAGCCGGCTGCCTTAATCATAGAGAGATCGTTGAAATTATCGCCTAATGCCATCGTTTCTTCAAGTTTAATGCCTAGCTTATTAGCAAGCCAAATCAAACCTGCCCCCTTATTAACGCCTTGATGATTAAATTCAAGGTAACGGTTCGAAGAATAAGACACATCAAGATCCTTAGTTGAAGAACTAATCTCATTTGCTATCTTTTCTAAATAAGGAACATCAGGATTACCATACAAAACCTTAGCAATCTCCTGTCCCTTTAAGAAATCCAAGTCTTGATCATCAATAATCTGATAAGCATGACGAAGTTTAATATAGTTAAGTTCTTCCTCATCAGCATGATAAACATAAAGCATATCTTTGGTATAAACGTGAATGCAGACATTATATTTAAGACCTAATTGATACAGTTCATTAGCTTTATCCCAGGAAAGACCTTGAAACTTCATAATGCGATTACCTTTATTCTCAGTGATACATCCCCCATTAAAGGAAATTACATATTCATTTGCCTTATCTTTGAGATTGATTTCATCCAAAGTTTGCGCAATCGCATTGTATCCACGTCCAGTTGCAGGCACGAATTTTACGCCTAACTTGGTAGCTGCTTCAATTGCATCTTTGTTTCGCTGGCAAACATGAGCATGATCATCTAACAAAGTTTCATCTAGGTCACAGGCTATTAATTTATACATTAATTTCACGTCTTTCTAAATTGTATACGCTTTCAGTATATCAAAAACATGTTTTCTCGCAAGAAAAAAGCTAGGAAGAACTCCTAGCTAAATAGATCTCAACCTAGATGACATGACGATTAAATGGATCATCACTAATGCCTTCATCAAGGATATCACGACACCATTGTTTAGCGCTAAAAAGCGAATGATCACGATAATTGCCACAGGTCTTAATGGTTGTACCCGGCACATCATCCCAGGTAATCGTGTCACGAATTTCTTCAAGTGAGCCTTTCAACGCCTGAGCTACTTCAGTAGTTGAATGCTCGCCCCAGACAATTAAGTGAAAGCCAGTCCGGCAACCAAATGGTGAACAATCAATCACGCCATCTAAACGATCACGCAATAAGCTTGCCAATAAGTGTTCAATCGTATGTAATCCACCTGTTGGAATGGCATTCTTGTTAGGTTGAACTAAACGAAGATCATAATTAGAAATCTTGTCGCCTTTAGGTCCTTCTTCAACAGTAATCAGGCGAACATAAGGTGCCTTAACTTTAGTGTGATCTAATGTAAAACTTTCTACTTTAGCCATAATTTTCGCTCCTTTATTATTAATTCTTTCCTTATCTATAAGTTTGCCAGAGTATAGAGCCCTAGGCAAATTAATAGTCCCCAAATAATTTGAATTGTAATCCATAACTTTTGCTTCATGGCTCTATCCTCCTTAAATCAATTAGTTCCAGATTTCTTTTGACGTATTAATTACCAATGCAATCTTCTTCCATTGATCGTCTTCAGTAAGCTCATTTCCTTCTTCAGTAGAAGCAAAACCACACTGAGTACTAAGCGCCAAGTTCTCTAAATCATGAAAATGACTAGCTTCTTTAACCCGAGCAATTAATTCATTGGGATCTTCTAATTCCGGTTTCTTGCTTGTCACTAATCCTAGAACCATTTCCTTATCTTTAGGTACTTCCTTAATCGGATCAAAACTGCCAGCTCTCTTACTATCAAATTCGAGATAAAATGCATCAACACCTTTTTCTTTGAATACATACTTAGCAACTGGAGTATATCCGCCTTGAGCTGCCCAATGAGAACTGTAATTCCCACGACAAATATGAGTTGAGATTCTTAAATCTGCTGGTAAGTCAACCAGTGCCTTTTCATTAATATGCTGGTAAAGACTAGCTATTTCCGTCCTGCTTAACTTGTTTCCTTCTGAAAAAGCAGGCCAGAACTGATCATCTGCTAAAATCCCCCAAGTACAGTCATCTAATTTAATATCACGTGCCCCATGATTGTATAAATCCAAAATCAATTCGTGATAGGCTTTAGACACATCTTTAGCCAATTCCCGATGATCTGGATAAAACTTATCTGTAGCTGCGATTAGTTCATCATTACGACAAATTAACTCGCAATAAAATTGTGCTGGTGAAGGTATGCTTTGACGAGGAATAATATCCTTTCCGTCAGTTAAGGACTTAAGGTATTCAAAGGCCTTTACATCTGGATGACCAGGTTTGTATTTGATTTTACCAACTACTTTGACCGCGTCTTTGCGAGTTTCTAAACCATGAAATTGATAACCATGCTCAGCCTGAACGTGTTTTATTCCATCAAATCCCCAGAAAGTATCAAGATGCCAGTAACTTCGCCTAAATTCACCATCAGTGACGATTTTCAAGCCAGCCTTCTCCTCTTTTTCTACTAATTTCTTTATTTCTTCATTCTCAACTTTTTGCAAGTCTTTTTTTGAAATTTTATTCTTTGCAAACTCTGATCTAGCTTTCTTTAATTCTGCAGGTCTTAAAAAGCTGCCAACAATATCATAATGTACTAATGTTTTATTCATATTTATTACCTCTCTTATCCAATTTAAACAACAAAAAAACGCCCTTAGACAATTGCTTGTCTAGGGACGTTATCACGTGTTACCACCCTTATTCGGTATTAGCTCACACTAATACCCTCACTAAGTACGTTTCTTATTAAAGAAATTATACTCGGATGCTATATCGGGCATCCCCCGTGAATAGTTCATCTATGCTCACTACTCAAAGGACTCCAAGACCATTTTCATCAGGCTTCCCGTACTGCATCTCACCAAACGCAGCTCTCTTTAGCGGTACACGTTAACTACTTATCTTTTCATCGTCGTTTATGTTTTGATTTGATCATATATTATAATCTTATTTTCATCTTGTCAACATATTTTTTAATATTTTTCACTTAAACACAATATACTCTAAATTTATAAATAATGTTATAATTCAATTAGATATTGTTATATTCATATATGAGGCGATTACAATGAAATTTAATAAGAAAATGATGCTCATTTCTGCTGCACTATTAACTGTAGCTCCAGCAATTAGCACAGTAAGCCAAGTAAACATTCCTACTGTCCAAGCAGCTGCTAAACAAAGAAATACAATCACAGTTCCAGGTGGCACGCCTTTAACTAACTCACGTGGCAAGATGCTTACCACATATAAAGGCAAGCGATTTATTACTTTCAACAAGCCAACTACATTAAAGTATTATGGTGCTCCAAGAAAGATTGGGAAGACTTATTACTATTACATTGGCAATGGCGCCTATGTTGACGCTAGTTTTTTGAGTAAAATAAATGGTCGCGAAGTCTTAGGTTTGAATCTCAATTCATATGTTTACACTCGTTCAGGCAAACGGACTAAGAGATTGCTTCGCAAACAATTTTGTTATCGTTTTACTGGCAAGTATGTTCAAAATGATATCGCTAATAACTACGTTTTCACTAAAGGCAATCATAATTATCAATTAAAAACTGTAAAGATTAAGGGTAACGATTACTTCCAAATTGGCAGAAACCAATATATTAGAGCTCTTAATGTAGCTTCCATTGGCGGTTACAATATTGGACTTAGCCAAATGCAAGTTACTATCAAGAGAAACACGCCTATTCTAATGGTAGGAGCAGACGGCTCTACTCTTCACACTGATAAAACTGCCAAGAAAGGACAAAAGTATACTGTAGATGCTCGCGTCGGTATGAACGTTGGAGCAAATAGTATGCCTAGTGCTTATCGCATTAAAGGTACTAAAACTTACATTTGGACTAAAGATGCTTACAGTAGACATATGCTTTCACTCCAGTTAAGTGATGTTTCAGAAACTACGAATTACGTCGTTCGTCCACCAAAAGACAACTTGCAATTCTACAACATGAATGGTGAAAACATTACGCCAAGTGGTTACACTTACCCTAGACACCAACTATTAGGCGTAGATGGTCAAATGTACATCTGGGTTCCAAAAGAAAACAAGGCAGAACTCTTCTACCATATTGTTGCCACTAATAAATCATTTGACACTATTCATGCTCCTAATACTTCATATCGGGACGATGATGTTGAAATTGGCAACGCTTTTGTAAAAGCATCTGAAGTAGAAGAATACTCTGGTTTAACTAAACCTGCTGTTATCAACACTGCAGAAGAAGCTAAAACCGATGCTGAAACACAAGCTACAACCAGTGAGCTCAATAAATTACAAACTTTAGTAGACAACGCAAACACTGTTAAGCAAAGTGCTGCTTATAAATTAACTGGACATTCTACTCAAAAGAATTACGATGTTTCAGTTAAAGAAGCACAAACCATGCTTAATTCTAAGCGCAAATTGTCTGCAGCCGAAGTTAAATTAACTAGTTGGATTTTACAGACCAGAGTCAAGAACCTTTACGGTAAGAAGATTACAGTTAAGAATCCTAAGAAGTTAAGTTCAACCGAAATTAATCAATTACGAGATTTACTTAACTTAATTTCATATACTGATCTTAAGAACAAAACCTATACTAGATTCAGTTATGATCGAGTAGGTAAAAAGGTTTACAAGACTGTAAGTACTCTTAGTGGTACTAAACTCTCTGACACTGCTTTGCCACTTACCGACTTTGTAACTGAAAGGTAGTTTTTTAATATTATAGAGAGCAAACAGGAGATGCATTTTTGATACATCTCCTGTTTTTGTGTTTAAAAGTTCTAGTATTTACCCTATTTAGATAGTAAAATAAAACGTGAATTTTAAATTCAGGGAGGATATTTATGAGAAAACATAACAAGTGGGCTCTAGCTATTGTCTCAGCTTTGCTCGGAATTAGTGCATGTACAACTTCCGTTCAAGCTGCAGATAACAACGCAAATTCAGCTAGCGTAACCACAAGCCAATCATCCAGTACTACTAGTGAAAAAGTCACCTATAACAAGGCTGATTATTTCTCCAGTAATCCAAAAATCATTCGTGTAAAGCATGCTACTACTGCATACAAGAATGCTGCTTTAAGTAAAGGTGCTCATAGCGTAAAAGCTGGCACGCACTTCCTTACTACAGGAATTGTAAAATCAGATAACCAAGTTCCAGTTGTCAAAACAACTTCTGGTTTATACATCCCTGCTAAGAAGTCATTGATTTCTGCAGTTAAAGGTTATCAAAATCCTAAGCAATATCACCAAGTTCATTACACTCAAATCAAGCCATATGGCAAAGTTGGTTATAATTTATACCGTGGCTACGAAGGTATTAAGACTTGGAAAGTAATGCACCGTATGGGTACTTGGGCTGGTAGAAATTACTACAACCAAGCAACTTACAATGCTGTCAAGAATTTCCAAAGAGTTCATGGTATGGCATTGACAGTTATATTGCCCCTCTTAAGGCACAGGCATGGCAAGGTCGTTCAGCTCATATTGAAGCTATGATTCACCAAGCATATAAATATATGGGTAAGCCATGGCTTGCAGGTTGTTCTTCAAGCCCAGCTTACGGTGTTGACTGTTCAGGTCTTGTAATGCAAAGTCTTTACGCTGGTGGTATTAGTCCAATTCCTACTAGTTCAATTGGTCACGCTCATCCAGGTAACGAATGGAATTCACGTAACCTTTGGGCTGACAAGCACTTAAAGAGAGTTCCATATTCACAACGTCGTCGTGGTGACTTAGTATTCTACTACCAACCTGGTACTCATACTATCTGGCATATTGCTATTTACCTTGGTGGAAACCGAGTTATTGAAAGTTGGCCACCTCGTGTAATGGTTCAGCCAATCGTTAACGGTCAAAGAAACGTAATTGCTGGTATCAAGAGACCATTTATCTAAAGGTGAAAAATGAAAAGAAATAAATTAATTTTTGTTGGCACCCTATTGTGTGCTGGATTTCTATTCACCAACAGTCAAATAGCCAAAGCTGATACCACTGATAGTAGTGATCAAAGTTCAACCGTAACCACTACTACAACTAATAATACTGATAATTCTAGTTCAATTAATTCTCAACAAAATCAAGATCAAAAGAATTCTGATCAGACTAGTCAAAATAATCAGTCTGACCAACAATCTCAGCAAAACAATACAACTGATCAAAATCAAAGTAATCAGAAAAAAACTGAGAACCAAACTAAGAATGGCTGGACCGTTCAAAATGGTAAGAATTATTATTTGGTAGATAGTAAACCAGTTAAAGGGATGAAAAAGATTTCTCAAAACTGGTACTTATTTGATAAGAATGGCGTCATGTTAAAAGACGTTCGCCGAATTCCAAATAAGACTGTTTACGGTTACTTTGACCAAAATGGTAAACGCAGATTCAAGAATACCAGCACCAAACGTGCATATTACTGGATTAATAAATCCGGCACTATTACTGGTATTAAGAATCATGCCAAAACTATTTGTCAACGTCCACAAATGCCAACCGGTTGTGAAATTACTGCGGTTACTATGATGATCAACTTTGCTGGTAAACATATTACCAAAGACGAAGCTGCTAAGGTAATGCCTCGTAGTCTTAATCCTAATAAAGGATTTATCGGCTCCCCTTATCGTAAGTTTCCATTAGGATTCTGGGTTGCCCCTAACGGAGTTAAGCCAGTTGTACAACACTACCTTGGTACAGCAGTTAACATGACCAATTGCAGCATCGCAGCAATCAAAAGAAAATTGATTCGCTCTCACCTAGTTGTAGCCTGGGTGGGCTGGTTCGATCATTTCTCTAATCATGCAATTGCCTTAACTGGTTATCATGGCAATACCCTTTACTACAATGATCCTTGGACTGGGACAAAACGTTCAATGAGTATAGCAACATTTAAGCGACACTGGGCGTTAGATGGTCATCGAGCATTAAGTTATTAAATATCAAAGTTTCAAAAAGCGACTCATCTGATACATTCCCTGTCAAGTAGAC
>NZ_AZFO01000037.1 GCF_001436305.1 Lactobacillus ultunensis DSM 16047
CGATTTAACTAGCACCACGCGTACTTATATACTTAATTGAAAAATGTTGCATAATGCCTTTTCTCCTAATACTTATTGACCTTAAACCTACTTGAAGCTTTATTATAAAATATGCTGAATTTACTTACAAATTGAAAGAAGAAAAATATGGAAGGTCAAATAGTAAAATTAGCGTATTTATATGAAGATCTTATGAATACGTACGGTGATTCTGGTGATGTCAAAATTTTACAGTACCTCTTAAAAAGAAAAGGATTTAAATCAAAAGTTGATAATATTTCTCTAGGTGATCAATTCAATGCAGAAAATTATGACTTTATTTTCTTTGGTGGGGGACAAGATTTTGAGCAAAGTGTGGTTGCTAAAGATTTGGTTCGTTATAAGGAAACTTTACGGAAATACATAGAAGAGGAAAATCCGATCCTTTGCATTTGCGGTGGCTATCAGCTGATGGGTAATTATTATCGAATCAGTTCAGGTGAAATTATTGAAGGATTAGGAATTTTACCATTTCATACGATTTTTAAAGCAGATAAAAGAATGATTGGCGATACAAAATATGTGACTGAATGGGGAGAAGTGAGAGCTTTTGAAAATCATTCTGGTCAAACATATTTTGAAGACAATGATATGATTCAGCCTTTAGGCAAAGTACTTGAAGGCTTTGGCAACAACCCACAGGAAAAATCAGAAGGAATAAGATATAAAAACTTGATTGGCTCATATTCACATGGTCCATTATTGAAAAATTTGAATATAGCTGATGGTATTGTCAAATTAATTATTGAACGATATCAAAGAAGAATAAATAAGATTACGGTTTAGGGAGAAAAATGACAAAGATAAATTTTAAAAGAGATGGTTTGACATTAGTTGGACAAGTAGAAAGACCATTTGCAGAAAAATATGATTTAGCCATTCTTTTGCATGGTCTGGGAGATAACCAAGATACCTCATTGATGAGAAAGCTTTCTAGTAGTTTAAGAAATGCAGGAATTGCAAATATTAGATTTGACTTTAGTGGGCAAGGAGGATCTTCTGGCAAATTAGAAGAAATGACAATTTTCAGTGAATTGGCAGATGCAAGTACTGTATTAGAAGAAGTACGTTCAAATCCACATGTAAACAATATCTATCTTATAGGACATTCGATGGGCGGCGTAGTAGCAACGCTATTAGCAGATTTGTATCCTGATTTGCTTCCTAAGCTTGTTTTATTAGCGCCAGCAGCTAGTTTAAAAGACTACATAAATAATGGTGAACTAATGGGCACAAGTTTTGATCCTAATAATATTCCCAATAAAGTACGTGCCGGTAAACTCACACTTGGTAGTTTATTTTTTAGAAGTTTTAAGAATTTATCGATTTATGGGTCGGCCGGGCGATATAAGGGTGAAGTTAATATTATTCAAGGAACTAATGATGAAGCTGTTGCGGTTTCTTATGCTCAAAAATTTGATCATGTATTTCCAAATAGTCAACTTAATCTAATTGAGAATGCAGATCACAGCTTTACAGAAAGCTTTGAAGATAAAGCAGTTGATCAAGTAATAAAGTTCTTAAAGTAGGGAGAATAATTATGTGCGGAATTGTGGCATTTTATGACCCAAAAATAAATGACAAACAAAAAGTGATTGGTAAAATGATGGCTACTATAAAACATCGTGGGCCAAGTTCTGATGGCTTTTATACAAATGATGAGGTGGCTTTAGGTTTTAGACGACTTTCAATTATTGATTTACGTGGTGGTGCTCAACCTATTTATAATGAAGATCATACTAGATCGGTCCTTTTTAATGGAGAAATTTATAATTATAAATTTTTAAGAAAAGAGCTAATTGAAGCAGGTCATATTTTTACCACCAAAGCTGATACAGAAGTCTTGCTTCATGGTTATGAAGAATGGGGAATGGATGGTCTACTCAAACGTGTTCGAGGAATGTTCGCCTTTATCATTTGGGATGAAAATAATAAAACTTTATATGGTGCACGAGATTTCTTTGGCATAAAGCCTCTTTATTATAGTAATCAAGATGATCATTTCTTAGTTGGATCAGAACTGAAGAGCTTTTTAGAATTCCCAAAATTTAAAAGAAAATTGAATGCCAAAGCAGTTAAACCATATTTAATGAATCAATATAACGACTTAGAGGAAACTTTTTTTAAAGGTGTATATCGCTTTCCAGCAGGTCATTGGTTTGAGTATAAGGCTGGAAGAATGAAAATCCATCAGTATTGGGATGCTGAATATAAAGAAAATAGTCTAAGTTTTGAAGAGACTATTAAAAAGATTGATGAGGACTTACGAGAAACAATTGATCTGTACAGAAATGCAGATGTAAAGGTAGGTGCGTTTTTATCTGAAGGTGTTGACTCGTCTTACTTAACGACACTGCTAAATCCTGATAATGTTTTTTCTATAAAGTTTGATGATTCAACTTATGATGAGTCAGTTAAGGCTCAGATTTTGGCTAAGCACAATGGTTGGAATTTCTTTAGTGGTAAAGTGAATGCGGATGAAGCAATGCGAGATTTCCCCGAAATGCAGTATCATATGGATGAGCCAGATGCCAATCCTTCAATTATTCCACTTTGGTACTTATGCAAATTGGCTAGAAAGCATGTAACAGTTGCTCTGTCAGGTGAAGGTGCGGATGAACTTTTTGCAGGGTATGTTAATTATGGGATGCATACGCATAATGATTTCATTAAGGTTTTTACTAGTAAATTGCAAAAGCTTCCGAAAAGAAGTCAATATAAGCTAGCTCATAAGATTAAAAAGTTACCTCATTTTCTGGGCAAGGTTCATATATATACTAATTTGGCTAAACCAAGTGAATTTTATGTTGGGCAATCGGTCATATATGATATGGATTATCCAACTATTTTTACATCAAAGGATGCTAATTCTATATTACAAAAGCAATATCAGAATGATTTAACTGTGAATGGAATTTATCAAAAGGACTTTAAGAAAGTAAAAAACGTAGATCGAGTAAAGCAAATGCAATATATTGATTTACATCATTTTATGCTTAACGATATTGAACAAAAAGCTGATAAGATTTCGATGGCACATTCNGATGGCACATTCACTTGAATTGCGAGTCCCATATTTAGATAAGAGAATTGCTGAATTGGCCAATACGATTCCGACTAAGTATTTAGTGAATAAATACGATACTAAATATGCTTTGAGAAAAGCCGCTGAAAAAGTTTTACCGGATGAATGGGCTAAAAGACCTAAGTTAGGTTTTCCAACGCCAATTAAGCAATGGCTGAAGGAAGAGCGCTTTTATAAACAAGTGAGAAACTTATTTACGGAAGAATTTGTGAATAATATTTTTGATCAGAAGAAGATTGTAAAATTACTTGATCAAAATTATCAGGGAGATGGCTCTCATCGACGTCAAATTTGGACCATTTACACTTTTTTAGTGTGGTACAAGTTGTTTTTCATTGATTATGAAAATACTGTTGAGAAATATCAAAGAGTACAACCAGAAGTTGACAGTTTAATTAAACAAGGAAGATTATTATAATATTGCAAAAAATAATTATTTGATCAAGAAATAGTGAATGAAAAAACGATCAAAAACCTTAATTTTGGTTTTTGATCGTTCTTTTATATTTGAAAGTATTTTAATTATGCTTCTTTTTCTTTAAGAAGATCACGAATTTCTTTTAAGTAATCTACCTCAGTTGGAGCTTCGGGCTTTTCTTCTTTTTCTTTTCTAGTGAACTTGTTAACGGCTTTAACAAGGAGAAAGACAACAAAAGAAATAATCAAAAAGTTGATTACAGCGTTTAGAAAACTACCATACTTAAAAGTTGCATCCCCAACCTTGAACACAAGATTGGATAAATCTATTCTACCGATAAAAAGTCCAATAAATGGATTAATCAAATTTTTAACCAATGATTGAACAATTGCTGTAAAAGCTGCACCGACAATCACACCGACTGCTAAGTCAATAACATTTCCGCGGGCAATAAATTGTTTAAATTCTTTAAGTATTTTATTCACTCCTGTATCTAAATTAAAGTATATTTAGTTTAAGTATATAAGAGTAATAATTTATAGTCTATTATTGACCCTTAGAACCTAGCGGTGATTTGTACTTTCTTTTCTTTAGTCAAAATATTGATTTCACTTTCAGTAACGCGTCCGGTCGACTTTTCAACAGCTTCTGCAATCATTCCGCTTTCTAATGAGAATTCTTTGCTATCGCTGCTTAAGCGATCTTCAACAGTTTGACCACTTAATTCGAAAATAGTAGAAGAACGTCTTTCCTTGACTTTCTCAAGTTTACCGAATTCAGCCATGCTGAAGAATTCTACTAAATCGTCTAGATCAGTTAAATCATAGTGACGAGCAATTCTTTTGCCAGCCCAGTAAAGGATGGTGGCGTTGTCATCACCTAAAATGGTTGGCAATAGAAAGTCCCGATATAATTGGTTAATAAAATATACATGTTCGTTAGCGTGTTCTGTATTTTCTGTCATAAACCTGTTCATCCCTTTTATTCTTTTTTATTTTACCGTAAACTAGTAGGAGTAGAAAATAAATTTTTCTTAATAAGAGGTTTTTATTATGGATAATCGTCCAATTGGACTACTAGATTCAGGCTTGGGCGGCCTGTCAGTTGTTAAAAAAGTAATTAAGAAGCTACCTAATGAATCTACCATTTTTATTGGTGATAACGCACATATGCCATATGGCAACCGAACTAAAGAAGATATTATTAATTTGACGCGTAAGTCAGTAAAATTTTTGCTTAATAACGATGTGAAATTAGTAATTATTGCTTGCAATACGGCAACCGCAGCAGCTATGGATACGATTGAAAAAGAAATAGATCCTCAAGTTATTGGAGTTATTCAATCAGGTGCCCTTGCAGCTGCCAGAACTACTAAAAATAAAAAGGTTGCAGTTGTTGCCACTAGTGTAACTATTGCTTCACATGCTTATGAAAAAGAAATTCATTTTCGTGATCCAGAAATTAAAGTCACAGAATTAGCAGCACCTAAATTAGCTCCGTTAGTAGAAGCTCAAGAAGATCATGCAACTAATTTAAGGGTAGTTAAGGAAAGTCTTGCTCCTTTGCAAGGAAAAGATTTTGATACTCTAGTTTTAGGTTGTACGCATTATCCATTAATTAAGCGAGAGTTCACTGAAGCTGTAGACGATCCTAAGGTAACAATTCTGGATCCAGCTGATCAAGTTGCACAATATACTTTCAACGTAATGCGTCGTGATGGCTTATTTAGCGAAGAAAGGCATAAAGCTGTTCATAAGTATTACACAACGGGTAATCCTGATAACTTTGATAAATTGGCTCGGACATTTATGGATGATGATACTTTGACTTCTGAACATGTAGATACGGAGAACGAATAATGGTCAAGGAAATTTTGTTTGCGACTAGCAATCAGGGAAAAGCTAGAGAGTTAAAAGAGGCTTTTAAAAAGGCTGGCGTAGATGTTGAGATCAAAACTAACGCTGATTTGGATAATCCGCCACATCCAATTGAAAGTGGCCATACTTTTGAAACTAATGCCAAGATTAAGGCACATGAACTAGCCGATTTCAGTAAGATGCCCACTATTGCGGATGATTCAGGCTTAATGGTCGACGCTTTAAACGGTGAACCGGGTGTAAGAAGTGCCCGTTATGCTGGTGAAGCGCATAATGATGCTAAAAATAATGCGAAACTTTTAGCAGAATTGGGCGGTGTTCCTGAAGATAAGAGAACCGCTAAGTTTTGGACTACAATTGTGGTTTCGATGCCAGGAAAGTTTGATAAGGACTTAGTCGTTTCAGGTACTTGCTCTGGTCGAATCTTAGCTTTGCCTCAAGGTGAAGATGGTTTTGGTTATGATCCACTCTTTTATGTGCCAGAAAAAGGTAAGACATTTGCTCAAATGACTACTGATGAGAAAAATGAAATTTCACATCGTGGTCGTGCAGTGGAAAAGTTATTGCAGGAATTGCCTGCTTGGCTTGCACAATTTGAATAAAGTAAAAATGCCCAGTTTTTTGAACTGGACATTTTTTAATTGCTTTTTTTAGCTGTAGTAGTATCTCGGGCTGTACTGGCAAATACAATACCATTTTCTCGTAAAGTTTGGATATATTGCGTTAGGTATAAATTCTTAACATCGCTTTGTTTACCAGGTTTAACTTGAAAATGAACATCATAAACAAATTTTTGTCCTGTTTGCTCAATTACACCTACAATAGATGGCCCCTGTACAATTGTCTTTTTCTCAGGTTGAACTTTGCGATTGCATTCTTTGATTAGACGATCAACTTTTTCGATATCATTTTTGGTATCAAGATCTAGTTTAATATCTAATGCTACGCCACCGTGAGCTAGATTTTGTACGATTGTAATATTGCGGTTAGGGATGTAAATCAATGAACCATCTGAGCCTTTTAATCTAGTAGTTCGAAGTCCTAATTGAACTACCGTGCCGACGTTAGTTCCAATTTGTACCAAATCACCAACATCAAATTGATCTTCGCTTAAGATAAAGAAGCCGTTGACCAGATCGCTGACGAAACCTTGTGCTCCCATACCTAAAGCTAGTGAAAAGATCCCAGCACTTGCTAATAGTGTTCCAACAGGTACTCCTAGAATCGATAAGATGCCAAATAAATAAAAGAAAATCAAAGTGTATTGAAACAAACTGTTAATTAGGGCTGCAATTGTTTTGGTACGCTTATTTTTTAAAGTATTATGTTTGGCTAAATAATTGTTAATTAATTTATGGCCAAAGTGAGATAATATATAAAAGATTAGAGTTGTAATCACTAATTGCCAAATGGTAGAAAGTAAATTTTGACTAATCTTGTTCCAATCGAATTGGATTTTATGAATGCTTATATGTGAAGGAATCTTCATATAATGTCCTTTCTTATTTTTTATGGTTTAATAATACATAAGATTGAGAATAAAGTACATTCATGCTAGACTTTTTTTAGATGATATGGAGGTAAAAGATGACAATTTCTTACGGTGCTTTAGCTGGACTAATTGCAGCAGTTGCATTTTTAATTTTAGTGTTATTCACGATTCCAATGCTTAGAAGAACTGCTAAGGTTTTAAAAGAAACCAGTTCAACTATTGAAACAACTAACGAATCATTGAAAAAAATGACTGAAGACATGGATAGCTTAATGAGTCAAACAAATGATTTGTTGGATAAAACTAATGACCTTATGACCGACGTTAATGGTAAAATGAAGACGTTAGATCCAGTGGTTAAAGCTGCTGCAGACTTAGGCGAAAGCGTTTCAGAATTAAATGATTCATCCAAAAAGATCGCTAAACGTTTTAGCAGCAATCATTTTAGTCATGCTGGTCTTGTTTCTTCAATTGCAGCGGCTGCTTTTGCTAGACGCAGACGTCGTAAAGGTGAAAATTAATTAAAAGGAGGAATTCACCATGAAAAAATTCGCAAGTTTCGTATTAGGCGCTATCGCCGGTTGTGCAGCAGGTTTTATTGCAGGCTCACTTCTTGTTAGTGACGAACAAGTTGATGACGTTAAGAATAAACTTAAGGACAACGATAAGCTTCAAGATTTAAAGAAGAAATATGATAATGGTACTGAAATTGTCAAGAACCAATTAGCTTCATTCCCGAAGAATGTTGAAGATGATTCCGAATTAAAGGATTTTGATGACATCGTAATCGATGATTCAGATAAAGACGATGACGTTGCTGACAAAGACAACGCAGAAGAATCAGTTGATGACTTGAACAATGCTGAAACTGAAGACACTACTGATACTTCATCAGATGCAGACAAGCCAGAAGCTTAATAATTTAGTCTATTAAAAAAGACCGACATTTGTCGGTCTTTTTTCTTTGGCTTTAATCTTTAAGTGGCAAAATCTTTAAGTCTTTATCGGTATGGGTAAATGGCTTAAAACCATCTTTAGTTACAACACCACAGTCTTCGATTCTGACACCAGCAAAACCAGGGATGTAAATACCTGGTTCAATGGAGAAGCACATGCCTTCTTCAAGTACTAAATCATTGCCTTGAACAATTGATGGATATTCGTGTACGTTTTTACCAATTCCGTGACCCAAACGGTGAATGAAGTATTCGCCATAACCAGCATTAGTAATAATGTCACGGGCAACGCTATCAAGTTCCTCTGCAGTGATTCCTGGTTTAGCTGCTTCAATAGCAGCTTGTTGGGCTTCACGATCAACTTCGTAAATCTCACGTTGCTTGTCACTAGGAGTACCGTAAGCCACAGTTCTACTGGAATCTGATGCATAGCCGTCATGCATAGTCCCTAAGTCGAATAATACTAATTCGTTTGGTTGTACTTGATTCATAGTTGGACCAAGGTGGGGATTAGCTGCATTTTTACCTGCTTGTACAATGGTTTCAAAACTTTCATGCATAACACCTTTTTGAATCTTTAATTGGTAATCGATTTGACCGGCAATACTTCTTTCAGTAGCACCAGTTCTAATAGCATCGAAACCAATCTTGAAAGCAAAGTCGGCTTCTGCACCGGCACCTTGCAATTTCTTAATTTCTTCAGGAGTTTTGTAAAGACGAAGTTTTTCGATAAATGGTGAAACGTCGTTGGTGAAGCTAGAGCTAGGGAATTCACTACGTAAAAGTTGATAATGAGAAACGGATAAACTGTCCTTTTCAATTGCCCAGTTATGTGTTTCACTAGTTCTCTTTTTAACGTTATCAGCGATCAAACTCCATGGATCTTCTGAATCAAGGTAACCGAAAACGTCACCATCCCACTCAGAATTTTTAGCTTCTTCAACATTTAAAGCAGGGCAGAAGATAAAAGGATCTGCATCTTTAAATGCGAGTAAAGCAAAGATTCGTTCGTGAGGATCCATTGAGTAACCAGTAAAGTATGAAATAGTAATTGGATTAGAAATATATGCAATGTCGTTGCCTGAGTCTTGCAACCATTGTTGTAATTTATCTAAATTCATGGGTGTCCTCTTTTCGTTAAATTTAGTTCAGTATAACATGTTTTACTATGAAAAAATGAAAGAAAAACTGTAAACGTTTGCAATTATTGCTACATAATGATAAATTAAAGTGAAGGATATTTTGGAAGGACTGAGATAAGAGATGCATAAGCAAGAAGTTACAATCTATGATGTCGCTCGAGAAGCGAAGGTTTCAATGGCTACTGTTTCTCGTGTTGTTAATGGTAATAATAATGTTAGAAAAGAAACTCGTGATCGCGTACTTGCGGTTATTAAGAAACTCCACTATCAACCAAATGCAGTAGCACAAGGTTTAGCTTCTAAACGTACTACTACGGTTGGTCTGATCGTTCCAGATTTGACTAATTTATATTTTGCCGAATTATCTAAGGGGATCGATGATATTGCTCTTTTGTACAAATACAATATCATCATTACAAGTATTGAAAATCGCTTGATGAAAGAAGACCAAGTTATTCAGAGTTTGCTCAATAAGCAGGTTGATGGTGTGATTTATATGTCAAACCGTTTGCCAGATGAAGCTGCAGAAGCATTCAAGCGGACTGAAACGCCTGTGGTTTTAGCAGGAACTAAGGACAATCGCGATGAATTTGCCTCAGTTACGATTGACTACAAGAAAGCTGATACTGAAGCGTTAAACTTAATGATGCATGATGGCAAGAAGAACTTAGCCATCGTAGTTGGTGATCAAGATGCCGTGGTTAACGGTGAGAACAGAATTCCAGCATATGAAGAATTCATTAAGGAAAACAATTTGGGAGAACCCCATATTTATACTGACATTAAGGATTATTCAGATGGTTACAATTTATATCCACAACTTGTTAAAGACGGTATTGATGGTGTAATTGTTACTCGTGATATTTCTTCTGTTGGTATTTTGAATTCTGCAATCGATGCAGGCAAGAAGATACCAGAAGACTTGGAAATTGTTACTGCGAGTGCTACTCAACTTGCTTCTGTTGTTCGTCCAGCCTTGACCACGATTAAGCAACCACTTTATGACATGGGTGCTGTGGCAATGAGAATGTTGACTAAGTTGATGAATAATGAAGAAGTTGATGAAACTCATATTGAATTGCCATATGAATTGGTTAAGAAGCAAAGTACTTTGAATCAATAAAATTGATTATGAAAAAAGATCAGTTGTAAAAACTGATCTTTTTTAATTTTTAGTAGACAATATGATTAATTTGCTTTTGTTTTTCGGCGTAAGTTGGTTCATTAACTAATTGATTTGGGTTGTATGGTAATAATACTAGATTGGTGTATTGACTAACTCTTGGCAACTGATCATATTTAGTGAAGTCTTTGCTATTGAAGAAGCCGTAGAATAAAATGCTTTTTGCCTTAACCCAGCCGAGTTTAGTGTAGATCCACATGTTTTTAGGACTGCCATTAAAGTTTTGAATCTTGAATAATTTGTTTGCTGGCAAAGTCTTAGTGGTTCTAGCTTGATTATCGGGATAGCTGTAAATCGTTACTTTAGAGTTAGGCTTGGCAATAATTCTTTTTTGCTGATAAGGTGCAATATCTTGTGGTTTTAAATCCAAATTGACAAATTCTGCTGAAATAAATGTTTTTTCTGCAATTTGGTAGTAAAGATGATCATCTACTCTGACGCCATAAGTGACATCTAATTTTTGTCCTGGATAAACATATTTCTTTTCTTTGATACGGACATAGGGATTCATCATTGTTGCCGTTTTAGTTTTGCCAAAATAAATGCCTTGCCGATTGATCGCGTACTTTTTGGTGCCACTTTTGGCTAATTTATATTTAAAACCAGTAGCTGGAAAATTAGTTACTACCCCATCAACGTTGCGGTTGATTAACCAATGCCAAAGGGCAGGTGATTCGTCCATCTCAGCCCAGACAAAGAGTTGCTTGTGGAGTTTATGCAACCAATGGATTAAAAAGGGATGCTCTTGTACAATATCTGACGAAGCGTTAACTGCATTAACTTGAGGCAAAATACTAAAGTTGATTCGTTTCAAGCTGCCTACAATTAAAATCAGATAGGCATCAGGCATCACTTTTCTTAAGTGAAATAAACTAGCTGCAGAAAAAGAATGAATCATAATTCGATTTTGCATATGATATTCTTTAACGACTTCTGCAATTTTATCTTCTAATTCGTAAGATGGATTGATACTATGGTCGATTTTGGTTTCTAAAACAAATTTGGTATTTGGCTTATTTTTATAATGAGCAAACAATTCGTTTAACGACATTACATGTTCGCCGTTGTCGTACCTTAGTTGTTTAAGTGTTTCAAAGTTATTTTGTGATACAATTGCATGTGTATGTGTAACTCGATAAAGATCATCATCATGAGAGATGACCAGAACCCCATCTTTTGAAAGTTGGAGATCGAGTTCGACGTAATCGGCACCGGAATTAAAGGCGGAATTATCAGCCTGGATAGTTTCTTCAGGATACTTGATAGGATCGCCTCGGTGGCCTACAACAGTAAAACCACTGGTTGTAAAAAAGATTAAGCTAAAAAAAAGAGCCCAAAGCAATTGGCTTTTAAATTTCATGTGTACACCTCTATCGCATATTTACAATAGCATGGTTACACATTTTTTTCTATTTGATAGTATGATTCTTTTATTCCTTAAAGGGTGAATTTGATGGAACAATTGGATTTAATTGAAGAAGTTACTAGAAATGATGGCAGTCGCTATTATGAAATCTCTAATATTGATCAAAATGGGATTGCAGAACTTGCGGCCGATCATGGTTATATCAAGAAAGTTAGAATATTGCAGCTGAATATTCCACGAACCAAGGCTTTGGTTGAATATGAAAAGTATATCAACGATACTTATGATTTGCAGACTCTAACCAATGAAGATGATTGGAAAAATCCTAAGTGGGTAGAGTGGAAGAAACCTAAAGGAAAAGTTTTGGATGCATATAACATGATATTGAAAGCCAATCGAATTGGATAGAAAGCGGCATGAAAAATGGAAACATTGCGAATTTTACATACAAATGATCTTCATTCACATTTTGAACATTTTCCTAAAATTGGACGCTATTTAAAAAAGGCGCAGGCAGATACTTCTGTTGATGAGGTTTATACCTTTGATGCAGGCGATTTTATGGATCGTTCCCATCCGCTAACTGATGCTACTGAGGGACAGGCCAATATTAAGTTAATGAATGGTTTTGACTATACTGCCATTACTATTGGCAATAATGAGGGAATATCCAATCCTCATTGGGTCTTAGAACATCTTTTTGATCATGCAAAATTTCCAACTATTTTAGCGAATCTGCGTGAAGAGGATGAAAGCATGCCTAAATGGGCTGTGGGACACAAGATTTTGACTACTAAGAAAAATACACGAATTGCTTTAATCGGATTAACTGCCGCTTATCCAATGACTTATGGTCCTAATCATTGGCATGTCAAAATGTTAGGAAGCACGATGGATCAAGAATTAGCTAAGATTAAAGATCAATACGATGTTTTAATTTTGTTAACTCACGTTGGTCTTAAAATGGATCGCTGGCTTGCTAAGAATTATCCTCAGATTGATTTGATTGTAGGTGGTCATAGTCATGATTTGCTAGCTCATGGTGAAAAAGTGAATCGTACTTGGATTACGCAGACTGGTAAGTGGGGCAACTATGTGGGCGACATTCATGTCGAGCTTGAAGATCATCGCGTAACTAAAATCGTTCCTAATACTGTTGCCACAGCATCTATGCCAGCTAAACCAGAAGATGAGGCAGTAATTCAAGGTTATTATGACAAAGGCAAGAAACTTTTATCAGAACGCAAAGTGGCTGATTTGCCTGAAAAGTTCACAGATGATAAGGTGGCTGCCGTACAAGTTTCTCTTGATGCAATTGCTAATTTTGCCAAAACAGATTTAGCTATTTTAAGTTCTGGTTTGTTCTTGACTCCCTTTAAGAGTGGGGTGTTAACGCAATACGATTTGCAAAATGCTTTGCCACACCCAATGCATGTTGTGCGTTCAACCTTAAAAGGCAGTGATCTCTGGCGTTTAGTAATGGAAATTGAAAAGAATAGACACTATCTTGATCATTTCCATTTGCAAGGGATGAGCTTTAGAGGCAAGATTTTTGGTCAGATGTACTACAAGGGCATTAAAGTCGATATGCGTAAACGCATTGTTTATGTAAATGGTAGCGAGATAGATCCTGAGAAAGAATATCAGATTGCCTGTTTGGATCACTATGTTTTAGTTCCATTTTTCCCAACTTTGGCCATTGTTGGTGAAAATGAGTTCTTATTCCCACAATTTTTACGTGAAGTTGTTGGGGAATATTTAGCTAAAAAATACCCATTATCATCTAGAAGTGAAGTAAATGACTGAAGAAAATAAAAAGAAATCGGAAGATCAATCCGAAGAAAAAGTAAATAAATTTGAGCAAGAGCAGCCTATTCGTCATCCTTTAGCTGATATTGTACAGGATGGAAAAAGCATCAAAATTAATGAGCAACTTTATAGCATTATTGTGAATGAACGGGATGCGCTGGATATAGAAACGCTGCGTAAAAAATATGACCCTTACCTTGATCAATACGATTATTTAGTAGGTGATGTTTCTAGTGATCACTTACGTTTAAAAGGTTTTTACAAAGATGATGCGCGCACTTCGATTGATAAGAAAGAAATGTCGATCGTAGATTATTTGACAGAGTACTGTAATCCAGGTGGTCCATATTTTATCTTAGAATTAACTCATCCAACGCATTTTTATCAACATCAGAAAAAGCGACCGCATGAGTATCATGAACGCGAGTTTAGCAAGCGTGAGTTTAACAAGAATGAACGTTTTCGTCGCCGGCGTTATAAGACGTATCGCAAGAATGAAAATAAAAATAATCCATTCAAAAAGCGCCGCGTTCATCAGACTAAATTTAAAAAGAAGCAATCAATTGCAGTTAAAAAAGAATATGGACGGCATCATTCTTTTATCATTAAAAAGAGAAAGGGAAACTAGTGAAAGATTACCGGTTATTTTTAATTGACTTGGATGGAACTGTTTATCGCGGAAAGGATACCGTTGAGTCAGGAGTAAGATTTGTTCATCGGTTGGTAGAACAAAAGAAAGACTATTTATTTTTAACCAACAACACTACCAGAACACTTCAAATGGTGGTTGATAAGTTAAAAGGACATGGGGTTGAAACAGATGTAAATCATGTTTACACCCCAAGTATGGCAACAGTTAGCTATATTTTGAATCACAATCATAAGCAGAAAATCGGAGTTTATATTATTGGACAAATCGGCTTATGGAGTGAGATATTAAAACATCCTGAATTTGAAATCAATGAAGCCAATCCGGATTATGTAATTGTCGGAATGGATACCGATTTGACTTACCATAAGGTACGTGTTGCTTCTCGTGCTATTAGAGAAGGGGCTACCTTTATCGGAACGAATGCAGATATGAATTTGCCCGCGGAAGGGGAACTTATTCCAGGTAATGGTTCACAGTGCGCATTTGTTGCGGCAGCTAGTGGTGTAGAGCCTTTGTATATTGGTAAACCAGAATCAATTATCGTTAATATGGCTTTGAGTAAGATGGGGTATTCTAAAGATGAAGCTCTATTAGTCGGCGATAATTATGATACAGACATTAAAGCTGGCTTTAATAGCAATGTTGATCAATTGTTGACATTAACCGGGGTAACCAAAAAAGAAGATATTCAAGGTAAGCGTCAACCGACTATTTTGGTCAATAATCTGGATGAATTTAAATTATGATTACTAAAGACAATATTTTTTCGATTATTTATCACTTTTTGTTTGCTATTACTAGTAGCGTAGTAGGAGCAATTGTCGCTAGTTGGTCATTATTATTTATTTTTATGATCGTGCAGAAGACGTATGAGACGGTTCATATGTCTTTATTTAAGGTTATGCATAATTATAACCAGTTGATGTTTTATTTGATCTGGCCCCTTAAAAAGCACCTTAAAATGGATAATTTTCCTACATCACCAAATGCTGCTGAACATTTTGCGGAATGTAAGCAACTATTTGTTTTAGCTGTTTTGGTTTTTGTTATCTGTTTAGTACTGCATTTTATTTTTAAAAAGCAAAGAAAAAAAGCACTACTTGATTTAGATAAGTCAGCAGCACTTATTTTGCTTTTATTGCCTATTGTTGTTTTTCCGTTTGCTGTAACTAATTTCGACAGCTTTTTTGTGATCTTTCATCATGTTTTATTTAACAATAATGATTGGCTGTTTAATCCAAGTACGGATCCAATTATTAATGTTTTGACGGAAGGATTTTTTGCCTCATGCTTTGCAGTAGCAGGGGTTGTTTATGAATTATATTTTGCTGAAAAATTATTGCGCAAGTAAAAAGAGTTCCAAATTAATGGAACTCTTTTTTGAGTGATATTTTTTTCTTCAAAGCCACAATAGCGATTGGTACTACTGAAACTAAAATTATAGCAATCACGATCATTGAGAAGTGATCTTTAACAAATGGAATGTTGCCGAAGAAGAAACCGATAACTGTAAATAATCCGGTCCAGAGCAAACCACCCAATACATTGTATGCGATGAACTTACCATAATGCATCTTGCTTCCGCCTGAAATGAACGGTACAAAAGTACGAATGAACGGGATGAATCTACCTATAACAATCGTAATTGGACCGTGGCGCTCGAAGAATTTTTCAGCTGCTAGCCGATTGTTTTTGTTGATCAGTTTATTGAACCAACTATGTTTTTCACCAGCTCTAGCTGACCAGGCACCAATTTCATAGTTAGCTGTATCGCCCACAATAGCAGCGAAGGCGACTACAAAGTAGATTAGCCAAATATTCAATCCGTATTTAGGATTAGCTGCCATTGCACTTGCTGCAAAAATTAATGAATCACCTGGCAGGAAAGGAAAGACAACCAATCCCGTTTCAATAAAAATAATTGCAAAAAGAATCAAATAAGACCAGCCGCCGAATTGATTGACGATCGTGACTAGATGATCATCAATGTGAAGAATAAAATCAATTAAAGTCATAAAAACTCCTACATGCTAGTTGAATGAATGGTTAAAGTTTTTTCTGGAAATAGATCGCGCATAATAGCTGTAATAGCGATCTGTGCTTCGCCAAAACCTAATGCAATTAGAGGCACGCGTCCAGGATAGGTGACAACATCACCTACAGCATAAATTCCATTAATATTGGTCTTCATTGAACGGTCGACTGCAATATTGGTGCCATTAAGATCAATGCCCCATTTTTTAACAAAACGATTATTTGCTTTGAAACCATATGCGACGATGATTTGATCAAATGTTTCATTTCTTAGTTGCGTGCCGCCCATTTCTTTAAGGCTGACGTCCAACTGATTATTGATCATTTGGATATCTTTAGGAAGATATGGCGTGAGAATTTCAACGTTTTTTAAAGATTTTAGTTTGGCTACGTTGGACTCTAAACCACGGAATTGATTACGCCGATGAATAATTTTGATATTGGCATAATTAGATAATTCAAGAGCCCAATCAAGAGCGGAATCACCACCGCCGAATACGCCAATTGTTTGACCAGCAAATTCTTTAGGATCTTTAATGAAATAGTGAACTTGTTTTTTAGTGGCTTCGTCCATTTTTAGTGGCAATTCTTTTGGTTTGAACGCACCAGCACCAGTAGCAATGATAATGCTGCGAACAAAAACAGAATTATCAATCGTAAAGCCGTCTGAATTTTTAGTAACTTGTTCAACCTTATGATTAGTGACGATTTTCGTTTCGCCTGCAAGATCATCTGTTAATTTTTTTATTAGATCTGTACCCGTAATTTTTTTGTAGGCAGGGATGTCTGTTATTTGTTTAAATGGATAAAGCATTTGAGGTTGACCACCAACTTCAGATAATGAATCAAAAATTATACTGCTTAATCCATGTAAATGAGCGTAATGTGCGGCAAATAAACCAACAGGTCCGCTGCCAATAATTGCTAAATCATAATTTCCTATTTTGAACACACCTCTCTTAATTATTGTCGTATCAACTTTACCATGAAATAGAACAATATTCATTTGAAAAATAGCTTGCTTAATTTTAGTAAATACGATATATTATTGAAGTCGCGTTTTTATATCGCGATTAATTATTAATAAAAAAAGACTTG
This sequence comes from Lactobacillus ultunensis DSM 16047, assembly GCF_001436305.1. Lineage (GTDB taxonomy): Bacteria > Bacillota > Bacilli > Lactobacillales > Lactobacillaceae > Lactobacillus > Lactobacillus ultunensis. The sequence goes on from NZ_AZFO01000037.1 coordinate 17,152, forward strand.
CATTTGAAAAACAAGTTTGATATATTAATAAAGTCGCTTCGAGGGAAG
>NZ_AZFO01000038.1 GCF_001436305.1 Lactobacillus ultunensis DSM 16047
AACCTAACTGTTGCACTTAATTTGACAACTCAGGAATAAATTGTATTCTTTATCTTCCATAAATTGTCACCATCTAAAATAAAGCCTATCTCTAATTTGATCCGTACCGTGTCAAGTAGACAATTAAAATATATAAAATCAATTGATTAACCAACCTGTTTATGCAGGTTGGTTTTTCTTGGCTTTGATTTTGTCCCACCATTCTTTATAACGTTTATCTGGTACAATTTTATAAGTACTTATATGTTCGGGATCTGCTTTTGCTTCTGCTCTTACTTGACCAGCTGTCTTGCCACCAAATCTTTCTTGGGGATCACAGTTGATGTAATAATCTATTGTTTTATCAAATGCATCTTTCATTTCATCATAAGTCTTAACATCTGGATATAGTACATCAAGCATCTCTTTTATTAATCCTTGCCATCCTTCCATTGGACCATTATCAATACAGCGACTAACTCTCGACATTGATTGGGTCATGCCATGGTCTTGTAGTTTCTGTGCAAATGGTTTGCGAGTGAATTGAAAACCACGATCGCTATGAAGCATGGCATGACTGTTTGGATCTTTAGCCCAAGCATCGTCTAGAGCAGCTTGCACTAACGCTATATCATTACGTCTACTAAGGGCATAGCAAACTGGATATCTATCGTAAAGGTCAAAAATTGTGCAAAGAAATATTTTTTGATCGTGGCCAGGAATCTTCTTTTCCGTGATATCTGTGCACCATTTTTGATTGGGCTTGTCGGCATTAAAATCACGTTTAAGCAAATTTCCTGCTGTCTCTTCGGGCGTTGACGGCTTATAATGATATTTTTATTGAAGCGACCTTTGCTCGTTCTAATTCCATTAACGCACATAATACGGGAAACTGTTCTGCGATAAACAACAGGTTCTCCTTCTTTTCGCTGAGCATTTAAAGCCATGGTCATTTTAGGTGAACCAAAGAGGCTATTATTGCTCTTGGCGATTTCTTTGATTTGCTTAAGTATTTTTTGATCACGAATTTCTCTCTTACTCGGTTTATGATGGAGCCACTTATAATAAGCCGATCTAGCCACTTGAAGAGTCTTACAGATCCAACCAATTGGCCAGCTGCAGTCTTGATGGCATTCCTTGATCAATTGATATATTTTTTGTTTTAAATCATGTCTAAACGCTATTTGCTTTTAGTTTGGTCCAACAACCACTCCCTTTCTAAGTCCCTCACTTTTTTTAAAAGCATATTTTCTCTTTGGCTTATTTCTAGCTGACTTTGTAATTCTTTGACTTGAAGCTGTATCTTTTCAAGTTCAGATAATTCACTTTGTGAACGTTTGCGGCCACGATTATCTTTAAGTCCTTCATTCCCTTTGTGTTCATATTTCTTGCACCAATTGTAGACTTGGGCATAGCTGCAGCCGTACTTCTTGGCTGTTTCTTTGTAATTTAAATCATGGTACCGGCAATACTTAACTATTTCTTCTCGTTCTTGTTGGTTTGTTTTCTTTCTAGTCATCTTGTAAACCTCTGGGGTAGGGTAATAATTTTTAAGTCTTCGATGACTATTATACTTAGAAACCCAATTTTTTAATTGAGTAGAACCTCTTAATCCGTATTTATTAGCTAATTGCTCATAGGAGCCTTGGCCATTTAGGTATGCTTTAATGCATTTAAGTTTAAATTCTTTAGTATAACTCTGATTGTGTTTATGTACTTTTAAAGCATCTGGTCCCTTTAATTTGAAGGAGTCCACCCATTGATTGACAGTTCTACCACTAACACCAATTGACTTAGCAATTTGTGCATACGACAATCCACTATTCAGATATTGCTGGACTGCAGCAAGCTTAACATCATAACTGAATTTACTTTTTCTGGACATAAAAAATGATCCTACTTTCATAGATAACACTTTTATATATTTGTGTTGTCTACTTAAGTAGGATCATATCATTTAACTTAGAAATAGGCTTTATTAGTTAAATTTTATGATAATATTTTGAGATCTCTACTTAGATATAAAATATCTAGATTTTTCATAAGATATATATTTCTCTTTATCGGCATAATTGATTACGCACTGCTTCAAAATCAATCACATTAGAATACTTAGACTTAGTAACCTCTTTATTTTTATCACAGTATTTATCAAAAAAATCTATTTTTAAATCAAATAAAAATATTAAAAATTCTAATTTTATTCCAAATTTTTCTATTAAGTCATTTACTGTAATAAGTTTATTTTCAAGTAAAAAACTCAACAAGTTTCTTACTTTTCCCGGTTTGATGGGGGAGATTGTATCATCTAAGGGCTCAAGTTCACGATACTTTTTTTTGGTCATTTGAGACCAAAAATATCTATTTTCCTGATACGATATTAACTTCAATTTATAAGCTCGGTACTCCAAAGCACCTATTGATACCATATATTTTTTCTTCAATTTAATGTAAAAATCGGGATTAGTTTTTCTAGGGATACTATTAAAATCTTTTTCAAATTCTAATTTAGGCATTAAAAAAGATGAAGCAAATTCATTTGCCTGCATTTCTACTTCTGTGTGCTCTCTATTAGTCAGTTCATTCATTACTATATATGAATGTAATAATAAATGCCCTAATTCATGAGCTAAATCAAAGTTTCTCCTTACAGCTGTTTTTTTAAAATTTCCTAAAACAATATATGGTTTCTCATCTTTAGTAAAACCACTGTACGCATCAATCGTATCTCCCAGATCTTTTTCTAAAATAGTTATTCCGCTTTGTTCCAATTTGGACATAAGATCTTCATTACTTTTTAATTCGTAGAAGCTTCGGGCAAAACTAGCAACATCAGAAATCTTAAAACTATTCTTTTGAATTTCATTAGTTTTTTGTTTTAATAACTCAAAGCCTCCAATATTTGACGTAACAAAACTTTCAAAATAATCAATAAAAGTTTTAGAATATGTCAAATACTCTAACTCATTATTGATCTTTTTACGAGAATTTCTATCTTTAGTTCTATATGCAATCGATCCTTCTAGAATTACATCTTTTTTAATGAAGCTAGGAGTGTTAAAAAAATGCATATTTACGCTAAACATTTCGGGTAATTTTCTCATAATATCGAGCCTGGGAGTTATTTGATTATTCTCATATTGACCAATTGTTTGCTCACTTACATTTAACTTTTGTGCTAATTCATTACGAGAAAAACCATGCAATTCTCGTAACTGTCTAAGTTTTTCTCCATAAAACATTTTTTATGACCCTTTAATATACTTTATTAATTATCTTTTTCTTCGGCATTATCTGCAATCTCATACTTCATATTCGAAGTATCATCATATTGAGCTTCAGGAATATTCTTTTCATCTTGAAAAAGATTTAAATCATCTGGATTAGGCTGAATTGGTGCCTCTGCAATATATTCTTTCCAATCTTCAATTTCTACTAATGAGTTTGTAACGGGATTAGGCATTAATAACTTCAAAGATTCAATACCACCATCTTGTCCCAAACTATAGCCTACTACATAGAAGCGACTTGAGTTAGTCTTTGATAATTTCTCTTTACTAGTCGAAATTTGTGGCAAAAGTTCTAATTGAACTGCTTGACCTGTTGCGTGAATTTTTTCTTTATGCTCTTTTAGGATATCAATATTGCCAACAGAGTCATGTGCTAAATAATCCGGAAGCTTATTATTTCTATTACTGATACTATTAGTTAATGTTTTATAGTTTTTCAAAATCACATTATTCACAATATCTGATTGCTTATCATAATAGCTAAATTGAAGATACTCCCAAGAATATCCTGCCATTTTAATTTGATAATTAAAGTTACCTAGTTTTTTAACTTCATTAGCTACAGCATTGTCAATAAAGTTACCCTTCATCCAGGCTCCACCTCTACTTACAATCAGATCACGTGAATCTTGATTTCGTCTTTTAACATAATCAGTAAAACCTGCCATTGTTCCATTAACAAAACTTTGTGAAATATCTTGATTAAATTCTAATTCCTTCACTTATATCCTCTCCCTGAAAAAAGTTTGCTATTTGTAAATATTATATTCCTTTTTTTGAAATTTTACTGCATTTTAGTGATTTTTTTGAAAGTATTTATGTTCGCTTAAACAAAATAAATATTAAATTCAGGTTTTATTATTTACTGAACCTTTTTACTTATATCACTTTAAATTTTTATCCTTTTTAAGATGCTATCTTATTCAAATTAACTTTATCTTCATATGACTAGCATTTTAGAATCTGTAAAATAGTTTGTGTATAGATTCCACATTTTTCCAGCTAACAACTTACCTTCCTACTGAGCTATTAACATTTTTTATTGCATTAAAAAATAGTCCACTACAATAAAAGAACCGAATCAACATGACTCGCTTCTTAGAAACAACAGATTGGTAAACTTATGAGTTATATATCTAAAACTTGAAAGCCAGAAATCATGCTCTTCCAGTATGGTTTCCGGCTTTTCTTGCTAAAAAATAAAAACGCAGGATTTCTCCGCNATGATCAAAAACAAAGCAAAGGAGATCCTACGCCATGAAAAGTATAACGCAATTCGATCAAGAAAAGGACTCTGAATCCTTAATTTCTGCTTTTTCTGAATTAATCGGTCTAGCTGATCTAAGCAAAAAAGTAAATTTTAAACGTCATTCTCTGGTTAGTCTGTTAATAGTTATTACCTGGATGATCAAGGCTAGATTTGCGAGAAAGTCGCTTTACCGCTGTCAGCGCGCCAAGGATTTTACTGCCAAAACTGGCAGAAATGTGCTCAATGATAGCCGCATCAACTGGCAGAAGCTGGTCTGTTTGGCTGCCGTCAAGCTGATTTCTGTTTTGAAGCCAGCAATTGATCGGCGCAGAAGATTAGCTTTGATCGTTGATGATACATTAATGGCTCGCTCTTGTTCTAAAAAGACAGAATTATTGACCAAAGTTTACGATCACGACAAGCATGAATTTCTAACCGGCTATCGCGGCTTAACCGTGAGCTGGAGCGACGGCAGTACTTTTTTGCCGGTTAATTTTGCTTTGATGTCAACTAAGAAAAAGGAAAACATGATTGGCAGACCGACAGTCACCATGAACCAGAGCTCAATTGCCGGCCGCAGGAGAACACAGTTGCAAAGACAAATAAATATTGTAGCTATAGAATTGATTAAACAGGCGATTACAACAGAAGTCCCAGCTTAGTATGTTTTATTGCATTAAAAAGGAGGCTACCACAGCCTCCTTAATTCTTATTCTACTTATAATTCATCAAAGAAACCTTGTTTCTTCAAGATTTCTAAGTAGCGATGAACCGCATGTGGCCAAGTTGACAATGGCTTAAAACCATTCTCTACCAGCTTGCTCTTATCAAGACGTGAGTTAAATGGACGCACGGCCTTAGACAAGCCGTATTCGGCAGTCGTTACTGGTGTAACTTTTGTAGTGTAGCCAGCTTGACGATAGATTTCCTTAGTAAAATCATACCAGGAAATGTAACCAGTCTTCGTGCCATTTTCGTCAAAACCACTCTTAGTTGCAGGCAACTCTGAGTTAGTTACGTGATAGTAACCATACTTGTCAGTCTCGATCATATCTACAAGCAGACGAGCTAAGTCAAAGGTGTAAGTTGGCGTACCAATTTGGTCGTTAACCACCTTAACCTCATCATGAGTAGCACCAACCTTAAGCATGGTCTTGATAAAGTTGTGGCCGTTCACACCAAATACCCAAGCAATACGTACGATGAAGTACTTGTCTAAAGTATCGCTAACTGCCTTTTCGCCACCTAACTTAGTTTCGCCATAAACGTTCAAAGGCTTGTAACCCTTGAAATCTGGCTTCCATGGTTCAGTACCTTGACCATCAAAAACATAGTCAGTTGAAAGGTAAACCATTGGTACATCAAGCTTCTTGGCAACATTAGCAATATTTTGCGTACCGCCAACATTAACCTTGCGTACAGCGGCAACCTTGTCATCATCTTCGGCCATATCTACGGCAGTCCAAGCAGCACAGTGAACAATCACATCAGGGTCAACATCAGTGATTACTTTTTCTACTGCAGCCCCATCAGTGATGTCCAATGGAACATAAGGCATCTTAGTAACTGCACTACCGTCAGCAACACCAGCATATTCAGGCTTCAAGTCTGAGCCAACGCCTTCATAGCCACGCTTAGCCAGTTCATTCATCACGTCATGGCCCAGTTGACCATTAACGCCAGTTACAAAAACTTTCATCAAAGCACCTCACCGATTAAAACTTAAAGGTTTCTTTTAAGCCCTTCCATTCTTGGTCACGATCTACCAAGTTAAGCTTAGTACCATCATCTAAAGTGTAGCCACTAGCATCTGCACTACCTGGGTAGTCACCCTTAACATGTGGCCACTTGATACCGATCTCTGGGTCGTTCCAAGCCATACCGCCTTCATCATTTGGGTGCCAGAAGTCGTTAACTTTGTAACAAAATTCAGCAACGTCACTTAAAACAAGGAAACCATGAGCAAAACCTTGTGGAATCAAGAATTGCTTCTTGTTTTCAGCAGTTAATTCAACACCATACCATTTGCCGTAAGTCTTTGAATCGCTTCTAAGGTCAACGGCAACGTCAAACACGTCACCACGAACAGCACGAACCAACTTAACTTGTGGGTAATGCTTTTGGAAGTGTAAACCACGAAGCACACCCTTAGTTGAGCTAGATTGGTTGTCTTGTACGAAGTTAATGCTAAAACCAGCATCCATCATGTCTCTTTGGTTAAAAGTTTCCATGAAGTAACCACGATCATCACCATGAACAGTTGGTGTAATAACTGCTAAACCTTCAATGCCACCGACATTCTTTTCAACTTTAATTTGTCCCATTTTTATCTTCTTTCCTTATTAATATTAATAACGCAACTTACCTTCAGCAACAGCCTTCAAGTGTTGACCATATGGGCTCTTGCCATAGTGTTTAGCTGCCTTAAGCAAAGTGTCCTTATCAATCCAACCATGAATATAAGCAATTTCTTCAGGTGCTGAAACAGAAACGCCTTGACGTTCCTCCACCATCTTAACGTAGTTGGAAGCTTCAACCAAACTGTGCATTGTACCAGTATCAAGCCAAGCATAACCACGACCCAAAAGTTGTACGCCTAATGTACCTTCTTTCAAGTACATGTCATTCAAACTGGTGATTTCTACTTCACCACGAGCACTTGGCTTAACCTTAGCAGCCTTTTCGCTAACACCAGCTGGATAGAAATAAAGACCAGTAACTGCATAATTGCTCTTAGGATGTTCCGGCTTTTCTTCAATTGAAACAGCCTTGCCATTCTTATCAAAATCAACCACGCCGAAACGTTCAGGATCGTTAACGTAATAGCCAAAGACTGTAGCCTTGCCATTTTGTGCATCTTCGGTAGCATCCTTGAGCAACTTAGTAAATCCATTGCCGTAAAAGATGTTATCACCTAAAATCATGGCACAAGGTTCACCATTAATGAAGTCTTTGCCCAAAGTAAATGCTTGAGCCAAACCATCTGGAGTAGGTTGAACTTTATAAGATAACTTAACGCCAAATTGTGAACCATCACCAAGCAATTCCTTGAAACGAGGGGTATCAGCTGGTGTAGAAATGATCAAAATATCCTTAATCCCTGCAAGCATGAGAGTTGATAAAGGATAATAAATCATTGGTTTGTCATAGACAGGCAATAATTGCTTGCTAGTTACTAAAGTTAACGGATAAAGACGGGTGCCTGAACCACCTGCTAAAATAATGCCTTTCATCGTATTAGTCCTTGTCTAAAACCTTTCTGTCGCCGTACATTTCTTTGTAGTAGTTTTGGTAGTCGCCAGAAATGATGTTTTCCCACCATTCTTTGTTGTCGAGATACCATTGAATGGTCTTCTTAATACCATCCTTGAACATGGTTTCTGGCAACCAGCCAAGTTCCTTATGAATCTTATCTGGATCAATAGCGTAACGACGGTCGTGACCTTTACGGTCAGTAACGTGTTCAATCAATGAGTATGGCTTGTCTAAGTAGTCACAAATCAATTTAACAATATCGATGTTGTGCATTTCGTTGTGGCCACCGATATTATAAATCTCGCCAGCTTTACCCTTTTCCAAGATCAAATCAATAGCCTTGCAGTGATCTTCAACGTAAAGCCAGTCACGGACGTTTTCACCATCACCGTAAACAGGAAGCTTTTCATTGTTCAAAGCACGCTGAATCATTAATGGAATCAACTTTTCAGGGAATTGATATGGACCATAGTTGTTGGAGCAACGAGAAATCGTTACTGGCAAATTGTAGGTTCTACCATATGCACCCACCAATAAGTCAGCACTAGCCTTACTTGATGAGTATGGGCTTGAAGTGTGCAATGGCGTGTCTTCGTGGAAGAAAAGATCTGGACGATCAAGTGGCAAGTCACCATAAACTTCATCAGTTGAAACTTGGTGGAAACGCTTGATGCCATATTTGCGACAAGCATCCATTAAAACTGAAGTACCAATGATATTAGTTTCAAGGAAAATAGTTGGATTTTCAATTGAACGGTCAACGTGACTTTCAGCTGCGAAGTTGACTACTACGTCAGGTTTTTCTTCTTCGAACAACTTGTAGACGCCATCACGATCGCAGATGTCTAACTTAACAAACTTGAAGTTAGGCTTGTCTAAAACGCTCTTCAAAGTTGATAAATTGCCAGCATAAGTCAATTTATCTAAACAAATAATTTCATAATCTGGGTGCTTCTTCATCATGTAAAAAATGAAGTTTGAGCCGATAAAGCCGGCACCACCAGTAACAATAACTTTCATTATTAACCTCCACTGTGAAAAATCATATTTCATACGAAGTATATAACACTACGTTACGTCACCTTCAAGGGTAAATAAAAAGTTTTAAACTTTTTTAGCACTAAAATATCCCGCATCTTTGGTGATATAAAAACCATTTTCAACCTTGTGATCCACATATTGTTTAAAATCCTGATAATGATCTAGCAAAATTGAATTTTGATTACCATGACAAGACAAAATATAGGAAATGATCGGCATTGATTCAGACAATTCAATTGCATCTTGATACTTGTGACAAGTTACATCTTCAAAATATGGCTGCAAGATCTGCTCACCGTTATCCAAACCAAAACGTTCATATAAATTAGTCGAAGATAAAACAATATTGGAATTGTAGCTTTGAACCAGGTCTGTAATCTCATGCATATGCCTTTTAGAATATGTGCTGCAAACAAATGATGCCCCCGGCTTCAACACACGTCGCACTTCTTTCAATGTCTTGGGAATATCATCACAGTAAAAAAGCATGTGATTGGCAATCACCAGATCGAAAGTGTTATCTGCAAATGGAATCTTCTGCGCATCAAATACAGCATATTGAAACTGCGAATGATCGCCTATTGCCTTTTTAGCATCAGCAAGCATTCCCTCGGAAATATCAGATAAAACCACCGTTACACCGGTTGGCACATTGTCGATGTTCTGCGACCATAACGCCCCATTGCCTGCACCCAATTCGAGCACCTTCATCCCTGGCTTTAAGTGTAAATTGCTAAACAACCATGGGAACCAGCCTTCCTTATTCACTGAATAATCTCGGTGCAAACGAATGCGCGCAGAAATATTCGTAGCGTTTTTGTATTGTATGCTGAGTGATTGATTCATCGAAGTTAAATGAATCAAATTGAGCATCTTACTCCAATCCACTTGCTGATTAGATTTTAAAGCCTGACTAGTAGAATCAATTGCCACAATCACGTTTTTCATTTCTTCTAGACGTTCTTCAGCTAGACGCTTCTGAATTTGCAAAGAATTTAGCAAAAATTGTACATCCCCTGAGCCAATCGTCATTTCACGAATGTCGCTCAGTGAAAAGCCCAAGTATTTTAAAAGCAAAATCTGTTGCAACTTGGCAAAATCTTGGTCAGTATAACGCCGTGCGCCACCTTTGGTGCGAGTTGCTGGTTTTAATAAATTTCTTTGGTCGTAATAGCGAATCGTGCGGATCGACACATGTGCTTTTTCCGCAAATTCGCCGCTTGTGTAGTATTGTGGCATGGAATATTAATCCTTTTTCTTTGTACAAAAAAACACCCTTATTCTAAAGAACAAAGATGCTTTCCCGCAACAGGCTCCGTAGAGTATCTGTCACTCTTCCTCCATATAAGATTACTATATTATCCACTTAAGTCAATTAGTTTTATTAGCATTATTTATCGATATCGTCAGTCCAATTAATTTCAGTATTACCCTCAAGATTTGCCTGTAACATCTGGTCAATATCGATATCACTTACACGCCAGTTATTATATATGCACAACTGTTTGAACTCTTCATTTAAATTCTGACCTTTTAAGTTCTTTAAAGTAACAACTACAGCAAAATTAAACGGACGATGCTTATATCCATAAAGGCGTTCTGAACTTACAAGCTTCAAGCCCCAATAGCCTTTACCAAGTACACCCTTACCTTTTTTTCGACTAGTAAATTTTTCCGCTTTAACTTTTACATTCTCCCATTTTCCCAACCATCGACGTAAATCTGTCTCGGGTATATACTCCTTCTCAACATTATTATCATTTACAATTGATTTTATCGCAGTTGAAGTTTCTCCTTCAATTCGGCCAAATTGCAGAGATAATTCAGTATCCGTGTAATCTACACCTTGATTTGGAGAACAAGTTGGAAAATATGCTAGAGTTGCTCTTGCAATAAACGGAAATTTATTCAATGAATCTTTTGGCACAGGAATACCATCACTATAAGTAATCCTTTTCTGAGATATTCCTCTAATAATAAATCTAATCTCATCCGATTTACAATTTATTACATCCCTAATATCAATTGGTACAACGCCATATCCCATATACTTAGGATCTTTTTTTTCAGTTAACCATCCTGAAGCTGAATCTATTATTAAAGCTTTGGTTGTCTCTCTAGAAAAATGCATTTTATCCATCAAAAAAGAGGCTTTTCGTGCAATCCATGGTGCAGCAAATGAAGTCCCCATCACACTTTTTTCACCTAATGAAGTGGCTGTAACCAAAGGGTGAGTGATATCGCCTCCATAGTAACACACATCTGGCTTTACAAAATAATGTAGAACAGGACCTTTTCTCGCGTAACTCGCAGCTTTTCCATCAACATCAACTGAATTTACTACCAATGAATTAACTGAATCAGCAGGAGAACCTATCCTATTAAATTGTTTTTCTTCTTTACTTCTTCCGTTATCCAAATTTGTCCCTGCAATAATAAATAAAATATCTGGATGTTCTGCTTGCAATTTATCCAAAACTGCAGCTTCATTAGAAATACGATTAGTATTAGTAGAAAAAGGTCTTCCTAATGATAAATTCCAAACATGAATTTCGGGATGTGCTTCAACTATTTCCCTTATTCTTCTAACAATTCTAAATGAACTTTCTCTTCCACCTCTTGTGATTCCAAAATGATGAACTCTAAACAAACCACAATTATCTTCCAAACCTGGATTAAATTTAGGTCCAGCAACAATAATTGAAGTAACTTCATTTCCATGATCTATTCCATCTTCAAAATCATTGTCATATTCTACCCAATCTTTAAAATAGCCTAGTTCTTTGTACGTAGTATCTATAACACCAACGATAGGTTCGTTATTAGGTTCAGGTAACTCACTAAGCTCTTTGGGACTTACATCTGCATTGAATTCCTTTTTTAAGTCAAAGAGATCTTTAGACTGAGCATATACCAAAAATGAGCCTTTCTCCTTTAAAATTTTTAAATCATCTCGATCCAAGAGAACAACGTTTCGATCTAAAATATCTTCCCTTGTCTTATTAATACCTAACTTCCGTAAAACGTCTAGCAAATAACTGCTATCTTCTGTGTTGGTTTTCAAATCATACAAACTAACGATTTTTTCTTCAGTATTATCAATGTCTTCGAGATAAACATCAAATTTTTCTACATATGATACATCTATAATAGTTTGAGCAAATCTTTTAGCATCTGATTTATTTTTAAATAGAGTTGTAGGATTATTCTCCAGTCTCTCTAAATCTTTATTATTGATCTCATTATTAAAACTACTATCCATTAAGTTTATAGTTTTTTCTATTTCAGAAATTGTTTTTTTTAAAACATCGATCTTAACATGATATGTAATTACGTGTCTTAAATCATCATCTTTATTGCCTAAATATCTTACTCCAACAATAAAATTATTAGGATGCTTAGTAGTATTTTGTCGAAACAATTGTTGAATTCGATGCGTTTTAGGTACTACAGTATCATAGTAGGCAGATATTATCGCACCTTCTATTAAATCCTGCTTTTTCTCCCAAAAGTTAAGTATATTCATTAGCTGAAGTTTTTTAACTTTTAATGTTTTAGATTTAACTACACTATTTTTGGCAAGCTTTGGAAAAGAACTATATAAATTAGCCGAGGAACGATAATGCCAATTTTGACTTAATTGAATTAATTTATTCATTACTTATCCTCCAAAATTCTTGCAACCGAACTTTTAGATTTGCCAGTAAGAATTCCTATTTCTCTAAGTGTAAATCCTTCTTCACTTAACTGAGAAATATTCATTTTTTCTCCACTAACTGCTTTATACAATCTAACTAAATAGTCATTCGGATCATTCGGATCACTAAATGCTACTGTAGTCCTAATTACATTATTTAAGTTTCCTGGCAATGGAATTTTGTCATCATACAGACCAACTATTTTCTTAAACAGTTTTATATTACGAGATATCTTATAATCAGTATCTTTATATATATCATTCATAATAGCAACAGCTACGTCCATCAAGTCAGACGTACTATACTGATTAAAATTGACTATTAAATTAAATCTTCTTGAAAGTGCATCATCAAGATATTTATACAGATTAGTTGTTGCTATCAAAATAATATTACTATTAAGTTCATCTAGTCCTTTTAATACGGCAGTAGTTGCTCTTCCCATTTCTCGAATGTCATTAGACGAAATTCTATCTAAAGCAATTGCATCAATCTCATCCATCAAAACAATAACTTTTTCTGGATAAGGTATATTGTTTATCTCATTAAACAATTCCGATATATTTTTTGCAGTCTGACCTAATCTACTATCTATCACACTATCAAAATCAACCTTATATATTGTTTTATTCAAAATTTTAGAAATAACTTTAACGGATTCGGTTTTACCAGTACCTGGTTTCCCAACAAATAAAAATTTATTGATCCCATTGTTCCTATTTATTGCATTCATAATGCCCCTTAAATCATCATAAATTGAATCCGGCAATTTAAATACTGTTTTGTTTAAATCACTGACTTGGTGTAAATATTTAAATGAATAATGTATTTCTTGGGGAACAAATACGCCTTGAGTAGCTAACAACGAATTAATGTAACTTCCGATATCAATATCACCCATTGCCTTAAATTCGTCTGCAATCTCTAATGCTTTTTGCTTGAAGGCAACGTTGTTTTTATCAACATGATACTTTATTAAGTCGACAACATCACTTTTCTTCATAATTTTGACCTCCTAGTTATAATTTTATCAGCATGTGGGACAGTTTTCCATATTTTGGGACAGAGTTTTTACTTGATTTCTAAAAATTTTAGTTATATGCTTATAATGTAGACAAAAAAAGAAGCCTCAAGTGGCAGCTTGGACTTCTTCAAACGAGACAAATACCAACACATATCTCACAGTTATTATAAACAGTAATAGTTAAGATATCAATCCGTTCTTTGTCTCTTTAAAATTAAAAAGGAGACTTTTATGCAAAAGTTAAAATTAATTAGTAACAATTATAACCCTAATGACGATTGTGCAACCAGCATTCAAGTTGAAAGGCTATTAAGTAACTACAAAAAACATCATGAATCTGTTGATAATAACGATGATGCGTTAATCAAAAAAGTTAAGGATTCTTTTCCCATTATTACTAATAAAAATGGTGAAGTAAGAATTTTAGGCTTGTTGCAAGCTTTGAACTCGGTAGAGCAAATTACCAATTTCAAAACTGACAAAAAATTGAAGCTTTCTGACCTAGAGAACATTGATTTCAAGTTAGTGCCTCCGTCCACACATCACGAAATGTATTTTAACGTAGCAAACGATAGTAATTATTCAACTATTTATAATGCCAAAAATACCTTCCTAGATTACTATGACTTAGCTAAACATGCGAATTACCTTCTTAAAAACGGTAAAAATGTGAACCTTCTAGATGATCTAAATGATCTGCAATCTACGGATAACTTATCAAGTAGAGATTTTACCTATCGTTTTATTCAAAGTAATGGAAGTAACTACTTAAGAGCTATCGTCTCAAAGGGGCGTTATAAGTTCTATGACAATCCAATTGCTCTTTATATTGCAATTTCAGTTCTAAGTCAATACATCAAAGAAAATAATAGAGACTTTATTTGTCAAAAATTAACTGTAACTGACTCAAAGTTATATGCATATTTTTTAGAGAAAGAACCCTTAACTATTAGAAATGGAATAACTATTCAAACTGGACTAATCCTTTCTAATAGCGAACTTGGTGATGGAGCTGCAAGCTTCAATGCATATTATGTAATTAGAAATAGTGAAAATAAGAAGTTCGTTGGATTAAATAGCCCGATTGCTAGCATTAACCATGGAAATAATCCTATTCGAATAGAAAAGAGCTTTGAGCAATTAAACAAATTTGAAAAACAACGCATTGACGTTATTGCTGCAGTAGAAAAAGTTAAGTTTACTAAAAAGTTAACTAGAGATGATCTATCAAAAGTTGCAACGCTCATCTCACGTCATATGCCAATGCGTCAGACAGAAGCTAAGCACGTTAAGGATAGATGGCTCACATTCGTTGAAGCAGAGACGGCATTAAAAAATACTTTCTCTTTGATGGATCTTTTTGACAAGCTTAATTCTTTTCTTGAAAATGAAGACCCAGACATCCAACTAATTATGGAGTCTAGAATTTCAAGATTACTTAAACATTTTGTCGAAAAATAAGATAACTAATATCATAATCACATAAACTTAGTAAATGATTTTATGACTCTATGACTTTCTGCTAATGGCCTATCTTCACGATAAGACATTAACAGGATTTTTTATGCATAAAAACATACTAACCCAGTGCTAGATAATCATTCGACGGAATAATTGATACATTCCCTGTCAAGTAG
>NZ_AZFO01000039.1 GCF_001436305.1 Lactobacillus ultunensis DSM 16047
TACTTGACTTTACGTAGAAAAGAAAGGGCTGATTTTCGTTATCAACTCTTTCCCTTCAGTCTCTTAATTCCCACAACCTATAATACTAGCTTTTGACGCACAGGCAAGCACTTTTTAGAGCTTCTTAAGTATTTTTTGTTATTCTTAACAAAGGACTTTATTGTATGTCAAGCTTCTTCATTACTTACGAGTGTTATATTACAAAAGCGTTACATCTATCAATTTTGCCGGATTTTTGAGTTATTCTATACAAAGATAGCTTTAAAATTCAAAAATTTCCTTTAGCAAACGTAATGCAATTTGATTTTTACTCATTCTAGGCCATTTTTCAATTTTACCCTTTTGTTTCAAAATAATAACCTGATCCTCATCATTGCCAAAAACATTCTTGGATACATCATTAGCTACAATCATATCTGCACCCTTGCTTTGCAGCTTCTTTTTTGCATTTTGTAATAAATCATTAGTTTCTGCCGCAAATCCAATGACTTTCTGATTATCTTTTTTATTATGAGCCACTTCTCGTAAAATATCTTTAGTTTTAACAAGAGTTAATTGTAAACTTGTCTGATCTGCTTGCTTTTTCAACTTATGATCAGCTACTTTCTTCATTCGCCAATCTGCCACAGCTGCAGCCATAATTAAAATATCGCTTCTAGCAAATTGTTTTTTTACTGCCTGAAGCATATCCTCACTGCTCTCAACATGAATTAGTTCTATATTTTTGTCTTGAGGTAAGGTTACAGTTACATTTCCATAAATCAATTTCACATTAGCACCTAATTTTGCTGCAGCTTTTGCTATAGCAATACCCATTTTGCCACTTGAGCGATTACCAATAAAGCGCACTGGATCAATTGCTTCCTCTGTTCCACCAGCAGTAACTACAAGCGTCTTGCCTTGTAAAACATTTCTTTCATTAAGAAATGTTTCTACCCAAGTTGTAATTTCATCTGGTTCTGGCATTCTTCCTTTAGCCACATAGCCTTCCGCTAGCATCCCTGTCGCTGGTTCCATCACATTAACACCATTTTCTTTTAAAAAGGCGATATTACGCTGTGTAGCCGGATTCTCCCACATCTGATCATTCATTGCAGGGATAACCAGTTTGGGAGCTGCAGTAGCCAAAATAGTAGTACTGGCAGCATCATCGGCTATTCCCATGGCCATCTTTGCTATGAAGTTTGCAGTAGCTGGCACTACTACAGCTAAATCTGTCCATCGAGCTAAATGAACATGCGGGATGTTAGCTTCATTTTCTTTACTCCATAAATCATCTAAAACAGGATACTTAGTTAAAGCAGCTAATGTATTTGAAGTTACAAAATTTTCTGCATTTTTTGTCATTACTACCCTAACAATATGACCTTTTTTCTCCAAATTACGAATTACTTGAACTGCCTTATATACAGCAATTCCACCTGTCATGTAAACGGTTATCTGTGCCATCCTTTGCTTCCTTTTTATAAATAAATTCTTGATTTTTATTTTATCATTAAACCAAAAAATAGTAGAATAGCTAGCAGGGATTAGTTTTTGGAGGATAAATTGAGACTTATATTAAACTTATTTGCGGTCTGTTTGACTCTCATTGGCCTTTCCGCATGTAGCGGTGGCAATGATACGCAGCCTCCCGCAACTTTAAATAAAAAAGTAAATACTGTTAAAGTTATTGATCAACCTGTATCAATTCAACGACAAAATAAACCAGTCAAGCCATTAAATCAGAAGCTGCCATGTACTCCTGTACAATTACAGTTACCTAAGAAAAGGACTGTTTACACTAACTTAAATGGAATTTTAAAAACTAGATCTTAATGAGGAAAATGATATAATTCATTTCTTTTTATTTTGCTTAAAAAGTTGTCATTCATTAACTAGTACTTTAAAATTTAATTATTACAGAAAGGAACTTTACATATGCCAAATTTATCTAGTGATTTACAACCTATTATTAATAAAAGGCTCAATAACTTATCCGCTTCAAAAATTCGGGCATTTGATCAAAAGGTTTCAGGTATCCCTAATATTATTAAATTAACCATTGGAGAACCTGATCTTGCTACACCAGAACATGTTAAAGAAGCAGCTATCCGCGATATTAATGCAGATGATTCACATTATGCCCCACAGGCAGGTAAGCCGCAGCTACTTAAAGCAATTAGTCGTTATCTTGATCGTTCACTAAATGTTCATTATGATCCAGATAGTGAAATCTGTGTTACTGTTGGCGCAACCGGTGCATTAAACGATGTCTTCATGACCCTTCTTAATCCAGGCGACAAGATTATTGTACCAACTCCTGTCTGGGCACTTTATTTTCAACTCATCAAGATGACAGGTGCCACTCCTATTCAAGTAGATACTAAAAAAGATGGTTTTATTTTAACCCCTAAACATTTACGCCATGTCCTAAATGGTCGCGGTAAAGGAGCAAAGGCCATTATTTTAACTGATCCATCCAATCCAACTGGACGCGTTTATCCAGCTGAAACACTAAAGGAATTGGCAAAAATCATTAAAGAATATAAGATCTATTCAATTACGGACGAAATCTATGCGGAATTAGTTTACGGTGGAGCTGAACACCATTCGTTATCTCAGTACATTCCCGACCATAATATTCTCATCTCCGGTTTATCAAAAGCATATGCTATGACAGGTTGGCGTTTAGGTTACATTGCGGGTCCTAAACAAATCATGCAAAGCATTCGCAAGATAAATGCTTTCTTAGTCACTTCAGTTACTGATAACGTTCAAATGGCTGCCGTTGAGGCTTTGAATAATGGTCAAAATGATCCTAAAGAAGCAAGAGAAATATACGAAAAACGGCTTAAATTCATGCAAACTGGTTTAGAAAAACTAGGCTTTGAAATGGCTACTCCACACGGTGCCTTCTATATTTTTGCTAAAATTCCAGAAAAATATGGAACAGATGATGAACAGTTTGCCTTTGAATTAGCTCAAAAGGCTAAAGTTGGTTTAACGCCAGGCCGCTATTTTGGTAAAGGCGGCGAAGGTTATGTTCGCATTTCTTACGCTTCATCAACCGCGCAATTGGAAGAAAGTTTAAAACGAATCAGTAATTTCGTAAACGAGCTCTAAAATGAGCTTTTTTAATGATTTCAATCTGCTTTTTATTCGCTACTCCATGGCTAACTTGACGTGCACAGTAACGAACTATGCTACTTTTTATCCATTTGGTTCCTACTAAGCTTTCCTCTATTCGGGACGCATGATCAGGTCCGAAACCCTTTCCCGGACGAATTCTATCTAGTCGCCAACTAGGATAAGTAATTAGCTGAGCTTTAGGTGTCTTAGTATGAAAACGAGCCTCATAGCGCCAAGAATTTTTATACCAAACATATTTTATTTGTCGATATCCTTGTTTATTCTCCAAAGTCATTTTGGCATCTAATGGAATAAACCAAGGAGCTATTTTACGTAATTTAAAATAATTCACTATATCCTCGCATTTCAAATTTAGGATACAACAAAAGGAGATCTCTTTCGAGATCTCCTTTTTGTATATCTTCTCTTTTAAATTACTTGTCCCAAGTTGAATTTTCTTCTGCATCTTCTGCAGCCATCTTCTCAAGACGAGCTTCGGTTGCCTTTACACTATCTTGATATTTGTTTTCAACTTCAATACCCAAGTCATTCAATTGTTGATCAGCAACTGGGGCTGGAGCGTGCATCATTGGTTCTGAAGCGCTAGCATTCTTAGGGAATGCCAAAACGTCACGGATATTATCCTTATCAGCAAGCATCATGGCAAATCTATCAAGACCGATAGCCAAACCTGCGTGAGGTGGGAATCCCATGTCTAAGGCATCCATCAAGTAACCAAATTGTTCGTAAGCACGTTTCTTGGTAAAGCCTAATGCCTTAAACATGTTCTCTTGAATAGAACGCTTGTGGATACGGATTGAGCCACCACCCATTTCGTCACCGTTCATAACAATATCGTAACTACGTGCATGAGCCTTATGTGGTTCAGTGGTCAAAAGCTTAACGCCTTCATCATCTGGCATGGTGAATGGGTGGTGAGCTGCTACCCAGCGGCCAAGACCTTCATCGTATTCAAATAATGGCCAGTCAACAACCCATACAAAGTCATAAACGCCCTTAGGAATAATACCAGTTTCATGGGCAAATTCACGACGAAGGTGGTTCAAACTATCACAGCAAACCTTCCACTTATCAGCGATGAATACTACTAATTCGCCGCCTTCAAGATCAAATTCTTTCTTCAAAGCTGCCTTGTTTTCGTCAGTCAAGAAACGAGCAACAGGACCTGAGAATTCACCATCTTCAAACTTAACCCAAGCTAAGCCCTTAGCGTGGAAACGCTTGATGTAGTCTGCCTTCTTATCAATCTTCTTACGTGAATATGCTTTAGCACCGTTCTTAACAGCAATACCCTTAACAAAGCCGCCACCAGCAATTGCACCTGAGAAGACCTTAAAATCACTATCTTTAAAGATTGGGCTTAAGTCATGAATTAACATGCCGTAACGAGTATCTGGCTTATCACAACCATATTTATTCATTGAATCAGTCCAAGTGATACGCTTAATTGGAGTCTTAAGATCAATGCCTTTAACATCTTTCATGATCTTCTTCAAAAGACCTTCAGTGTAACCTTGAATAGTTTCTTCATCAGCAAATGACATTTCCATATCAATTTGCGTAAATTCTGGTTGACGGTCACCACGCAAGTCTTCGTCACGGAAACAACGAGCTAACTGGTAGTACTTATCAAAGCCAGCACCCATCAATAATTGTTTAAACAATTGTGGTGATTGTGGCAATGCATAGAAGCTGCCTGGGTAGATTCTTGATGGAACTAAGTAGTCACGAGCACCTTCTGGAGATGACTTACCTAAAATTGGAGTTTCAATATCAATAAAGCCATTTTCGTCAAAGAATTCATGTGTAGCACGCAAAATCTTTGAACGTAAAATGATAGCTTGTTGAACTTCTGGACGACGAAGATCAAGGTAACGATACTTCAATCTAGTTTGTTCTGAAATTTCAACACCATTTTTAATTTCAAATGGAGGGTTCTTAGCCTTGTTCAAAACGATAATGTCAGTAGCGTCAACTTCTACTTGACCAGTCTTCATATCAGGGTTAACTTCTGAACGCTTAACAACCTTACCCTTAACTTGCAAAACATATTCATTGCCAAGTGAGTCAGCGATATCCATTAATTCTTTACCAGAATCTTTGTTAACCACAATCTGTACAAGACCTTCACGGTCACGCAAGTCAATAAATACTAAATTACCCAAGTTACGTACACGTTGTACCCAACCATAAAGATTTACATCTTGACCGATATACTTTTCAGTAATATTGCCACAATAGTCTGTTCTTTTTTCAATCTTTTCCATTGTTATTAGTCCTTTAAATCTTTCATTACTTTACTCATATCATTGATGTCTTCAAGATTCAGATCAATGGTCTTACCATCAGCTAAACGTTTAACATTTAAGATACCGTTTGCCAATTCCTTTTCACCTAAAGTAATTACATACTTAGCATGATCACGATCTGCCTTCTTGAATTGAGCTTTCAACTTCTTTTGGTTAACATCAAAGTCAGCTTCAAAGCCTTGCTTACGCAAACTTCTAGTAATTTCAATTGCCTTTTGAGCAGTGCCTTCACCAATATTAGTAATGAAGAAATCAATACCATGTTGTTTGAATAAAGCCGGGTTTTGCTTTTCCAAAACCAACATTAATCTTTCTTCACCGATACCAAAACCAACGGCTGGAGTAGCTGGGCCATTGAATTCTTCAACTAAGTGGTCATAACGACCACCACCTAAGATGGTAGTTGCTGATTCCCAAAGACTCTTATCTTCCACCATGAATTCAAAAATCACACCGGTGTAATAATCAAGACCACGTACTAAGTCGTCATCAATAACGTAGTCAATACCTAATTGATCAAGCATCTTCAGAATGGTTTCAAAGTTTTGCTTTGAATCATCGTCCAAAAAGTCACGAATCTTAGGAGCATCTGGTAAGAACTTCTTGTCGCGATCATCCTTAGAATCCAAGATACGAAGCGGATTATCACGTAATCTTCTTTGTGAATCCTCTGATAATTCATCCTTCACAGGTGTAAAGTAGTTAACCAAAGCATCGTGATAGTCTTGACGAACTTGTTCATTACCCAAAGTATTAATATGCAATTGGTAGTTCTTAACGCCAAGTTCACCAAGTAAGTCGTGACCCATCATAATAGTTTGAACATCTGCTAATGGGTTGCTTGAACCAAAGCTTTCTACACCAATTTGGTGGAATTCACGTTGACGACCAGCTTGTGGTCTTTCATATCTAAATGTTGATTCCATGTAGAAAACATTGAATGGCTTAACAACTTCTGGAGCGTACATTTTATCTTCTACATAAGCACGTACAACACCAGCAGTTCCTTCTGGACGAAGAGCAATATGACGACCACCTTTGTCATTAAAGTCATACATTTGCTTTTCTACGATTTCAGAACTGTCACCGCTTGAACGTGAGAAAATTTCGTAATTTTCAAAACTTGGTGTACGAATCTCTCGGTAGTTCGCACGATTAAAGAAATTTCTGGCAACTTCTTCGACCTTTTGCCATGAGCCAGATTGGTCAGGTAAAATATCGACTGTACCCTTAGGTTTTTGAACTCTCATTTAATCATCCTTTTTTATATTTTGATAACTTTATTAAAAATAAAAAGCGCCCTTGAACTAAATCAAGGGCGCTTAGATCAGCACGGTACCACCTTTTTGGTTGCTGCGATTAACGCTCGCCAAACGATCCATTATCTGTTAAAGGTGTCACAGACCGCGATCTATCTGCTCTTTCACCACCATGAGCAGTCTCTTTAAATAGACCATTGCTAATCTACATTCTTTGTCATCGATAATTCTTTTTTAGCTTATATTTTTATTGCAGTAAAGTCAACCTTTGTAAGCGATTTTATCTAAAGATCTAATACAATAGTGAATGGTCCATCGTTTTCTAAGCTAACTTGCATGTCTGCACCAAACTCACCAGTTTCAACATGGAAGCCATCATTTTCAAGTTCCTTGTTAAAATCCTCCCATAACTCTTTAGATTTTGGTGGACGCATAGCATCAACAAAACTTGGACGATTTCCCTTTTTAGTGTTAGCCATCAAAGTAAATTGACTTACACTCAAGATTTCACCACCAACATCCTTTAAAGACAGATTAGTTTTGCCATCTTGATCTTCAAAAATACGCATTTTAGCAATCTTGTCAGCAGCTTTTTTAACTACAGGGAGTTCATCCCCATTCTTGATGCCAACTAACAGCATAAACCCTTTACCAATTTTACCAACAGTTTTGCCTGCAATATCAACTTGGGCATGATTGACTCTTTGAATTACAACTCGCATTAATTATCTGACCTCTTAGTTTCATAAACGTCTGGGATATCACACAATTTACTCAGAATTTCATCCAACTGACTAGAATTACTTACAGCTACAGTAACGTAAATATGAGCAATGTTATCCTCATTAACCTTACCAGAAATATTATTGATATTCTTAGTAAGTGAATTCAGCTTATTAATTACATCACTAAGCAAATTAGAACGATTATAGCCAAATACTTCAATGTTGGCATTGAACGATTGAACACTGTTTTCTTCAACATTCTCCCATTCAACATCAATTAAACGACCTTGTTCTTCCGCTTCTTTGGTAATATTGCGACAGTCAGCACGGTGAATAGTAACACCACGTCCCTTGGTAACATAACCAATAATTTTATCGCCGGGAACTGGATTACAGCATTTGGCAAGATGAAGCATTAAGTCACTAACGCCTTGAATCATGACGCCATTCTTATGCTTTACTTTCATTGTAGAATTTGAATTTTTCTTTGGCTGTTCTTCATGAATTGATTGTTGCCCAGAATTCAAAATCTTTTCTTCACGTTCTTTTTGCTTCTGCTTTTCATCTTCACGCCGCAAATCAACTGTTAAACGGTTAACAACAGCTTGAGCAGATAGGTCACCGAAGCCAACGGCAGCATATAATTCATCCTCAGTATGGTAGTTAAAATGATCCAGCAGTTTTTCAATATGTTCCTTGTCCATAAATTCCTTAGGAGCAAGGCCTTCTTCTCGAAGCATATCAGCTACCATTTGTTGACCATGTTCAATGCTATCCTCACGATCCTGGCCTCTGAAGTAACGCCGAATCTTGTTGCGTGCTCTTGAAGTCTTAACGATATCTACCCAGTCACGTGATGGAGCAGCATTAGTCTGCGTCATGATTTCAATTACATCACCGTTTCTCAGCTTGTAGTCCAGTGGTACCAGCTTATTATTCACCTTGGCCCCCACTGCATGACTACCAACTTGCGTGTGAATTGCATAAGCAAAATCCAGAGTAACTGAACCCTTAGGCAATTCATATACTTCACCCTTAGGAGTAAAGACGTAAACACGGTCAGAAAAGATATCACTCTTTACTGACTTCATAAATTCGCCAGCATCCTTCGTCTCATCTTTTAATTCAAGAATCTCACGAACCATATCAAGTTTTTCGCCTGAAGTGGTTTCTTGAACACCGGTAAAGTTACCACGTTTATAAGCCCAGTGAGCAGCGACACCATATTCAGCAACTTGGTGCATAGCTTCAGTTCTAATCTGAATTTCTAGTGGACGACCACCAGGTCCGATAATAGTTGTGTGCAAGGATTGGTAGCCATTAACTTTCGGCATGGCAATATAGTCCTTAAAACGTCCTGGCATTGGCTTCCATTCAGTATGTACAGCACCTAAAACCGCATAACAATCACGAACGTTTTTAACAATTACTCGCACAGCAAGCAAATCATAAATTTCATCGAAGTCCTTGTGTTTGTTAACCATCTTCTTATAGATGGAATAAATATGCTTAGGACGACCATAAATCTCATATTTGATACCAAGTTCATCTAAAGTCTTCTTTAATGTCTTAATGGTGTCAGCAATGTATTTTTCACGTTGACTTCTCTTAACATCCATTAAGTTAACAATGCGGTAGTAAGCTTCTGGATTTAAGTAGTGGAAACTCATATCTTCCAGCTCCCACTTAATAGTACCAATACCTAAACGGTCAGCCAGAGGTGCATAAATGTCCATTGTTTCGGAAGCGATTCTGCGTTGCTTATCTGGACGTAAATGTTGCAAAGTATGCATGTTATGTAAACGGTCAGCCAATTTGACCATAATCACCCGCAAATCCTTGGCCATTGCAATCAACATCTTACGGTGATTTTCAGCCAAAAATTCTTGGTGAGACTTATATTCATATTTGTTTAACTTAGTAACGCCATCAACAATAAAAGCTACATCTTCGCCGAATTTTTCCTTTAACTCATCATTTGTTACAGGTGTATCTTCAACCGTATCATGAAGAAAGCCAGCAGCTACCGTATCTGGATCCAGTCCCAAAGTTGCCAGCGTACCAGCTACTTGAGTTGGGTGAATAATGTAAGGTTGTCCGGATGCCCGTTTTTGTCCAGCATGAGCTTTATTAGCAAATTCATATGCTTTCTCAACAAAGGCAACTTGCTTATCATTCATATATTTTTTGCAGGCATCAATTACCTGGTCATGAGTCATTTCAACATATTTGGACATAATGGTCATCCTCTCTAACGGTAAATATTTTTATTCATTAAACCAAAAACTTCGATTATTAAATAAATCAAGCCAAACATTAAATTATAAAGAGCAAATTTGGGCAAAATAGCCAAACAGAAAACTATTGGCATCAATAATATCCACCATTTATTTAATTGAAGTTTAATGATTAGATTCCCTACGTGATAAGCAATAAAGCAATTAATCACAAAAAACAAAACCCCAATTCTCCAAACAATGGGTACGCGACAAATGCTAAAAGCATAAGGCAAAATTGCCACCAACAGGCTCCACCAGACAAGCGGCATCCATTTGTGGGTATTTAGCTTTTTAATTATCGAAATTTCTTCTATCTTATCCCCGATTTTTTTCATTAAAAGATCGTGCCTCTCATCAAAGTTTAATTTAATTTCTATTATTTTACCACGTTTAGCTATCTTTTCTAGTAATTGCTAGGCCAATCCAACGACCTTGTCTCATAGTTAAATCAATCTTAAAGCCATTTTCATTCAAAGCCTTTTTAATCTTAGGCAACTGCAAATAATCAATACCAGAAAAGATTACTTCGCCACCTTCATTTAAATGGGCATCCATTTGAGGAATTAAATCTAATAAAATCTCAGCTAAAATATTAGCCACAATAATATCAAACTTGCCTTTAACGTCAGCTAATAAACTAGTCTTTTGTACACGAATATTAGTCAAATCATTCAAAGCTGAATTTTGCTTAGTGGCTGTCATGGACTCATCTGAAATGTCAGTAGCTAAAACATCAGTTGCACCGAGTTTAGAAGCTGCAATCGCTAAAATACCACTACCAGTACCAACATCAACCACACTCATTGGCTTAACCATTGCACGTTCTAGTCCCATCATTGCCAATTGTGTAGTCTTATGATTACCGGTACCAAAGGCTAAGCCTGGATCAAGCTTAATTAACTGTTGATCTTTAAATGCTGGCTTGTAGTCCTCCCACTTTGGCACAATAGCCAAGTGACGAGAGAAATCAATGACGTGGTAATATTTTTGCCAAGCAGTGTTCCAATCTTGATCCTTAATATAGGAAATAGAAATCTTACCATCGCCAATATTCAAGCCATAGCCTTGAAGTTCCTTGAGCTTTTCTGCAAACTTTTTAACCAACTCGTCTTTATCAGCTTCTTCATCAAAATATGCATAAAAGTAGGTATCTTTAGGCAAATCCTTAATGTCGTCCATTTCAACAACAGTTGAATCATGTAACCAACCTGCTTGTTCAAAATCACTACGTTTTCTAGACTCAATACCAAGAGCATTTAAGTTATCAAGGGCAAAAACGCCTAAAGCATCTTCCACTTCATGGCTAGTATCAATTTTAATAATCAATAATTTCATTTAAATATAAACTCCTTTGGGATTTTCTTTGAGCAATGCTATCATGAATAAAGGTGATAAATATGTCAAAGAAGAAAAATAAAAAGAATAAACTTGAGAAAACATTAGTCGAAAAAATTTTAGACCAACATAAGGTCAAGTATCGTCAAGCCGAATTTGCGGTCACCGAAGATAAAGGTGGAGTTGCGCAAATGGACACTTCTATTCTAAAAGACAAAGAGCATTTAGTCTATAAGACCTTAGTCTGCGAAGGAAATAAAACTGGTCCACTTGTCGGGGTTGTACCAATTACTGAACATTTAAGCATGAAGAAATTGGCTAAAGTTTCTGGCAACAAAAAATGTGAAATGCTTCCTTTAAAAAAACTTGCTAAGACTACTGGTTATGTCCATGGTGCCAATACGCCAATCGGAATCTTTCATACTCACCACTTCCCTATTTATTTGGATGACACAATGAAAGGTGAAGAAGAAGTCGGTGTATCAAGTGGTAAACTTGGGCGTAGTATTTTTTTAAATCCTGCAGATTTAGCTAAGATTACAAAAGCCAAGTTTGCAGATTTACTTGAATAAAAGCGTTTACAATCTATTTAGTCATCTAGTCTTTTTTCTACCTAAAGTCAAGTAATATAACTATTTTATTGCATTATTTTTCTAAGTATTGCAGGTGCGAATATGTGAAGTCTAATAAAATAGTTAAATAATAACAAACATGCAGAAAATTAGATATTGATGAAATCTATGGGCCTTATGATAGCAGTACTGGCCTTTTTTAAAATGAAAATACCGCATTTGAAGAGTTCTTACGCAATCATTTATATGTTTATGAAAATGGCAAAGAAAATCCTATTTCTTATGAAACTTTTATAACAGCTAGAAATAAGGTGGTGAGGGACGTTCAAGCTGCTTATGAGCAAGGCGAACTGAAACAAGCTCAAAAAGACTTAGAAAGCCTCTCTGATATTAATAAAATTCATTTTCACGTAAATGGTACATTTAAATATACATATGTTAACGGTTTAACTCATGACTGGAGTAAGAACGGTGGGATTGAGGGTAAAAATGATAATAATACCTCTATAAAAAATCCACACAGCAGTTTCTTCATTCAGATGGATACATTTTTACCAAGTAATATGCCTTTTAGTTGGGTAGTCCCAGGTAACGGTCCATCAACCATTATTAGTACTACAACACCCACCGCTACAGTTTCAAGTGACGGCAATAATGGGGACCTCTACATATACTGGTTTTAATAATGGTTTAAATGGTTAGAGCAATCCAGCTAAAGAAACTGCTAAAATTTATTTTGCTGACGTAAATGATCCTAATAATGTACTAAATCTAGATAATAAGGTAAATGCTCCATTTAATGGTAGTAATCAACATGGAGCTACCATTGAAACGACCATCCAATTCATGAATGTTCCTGAAGCAATTAATAAACATATTATTGGGAAGTATGATTATTCGAGCCGCTATGCTGGGAACAATTACAATAAGTTTCTAACTAAAATCGGATATGGCAATTATTCATTTGCACCTAAAAACTTCACTTTAAATTTTGTACATACTCAAAAGAAGGTTTCTGAACCCAAATTTATTGATGAAGTTATTAAGTATGTTGATGAAATCAATAAGAAAATAGAATTAGCTCCTAAGTTTACTTCAACTTCTAAGAGTTTTACTAGATCTTTTAAGGTCGATCTTGCCAGTGGTAAGATAATTGGCGCAAACAATACTCTATTAGGTACAGTTGATACCTCAAAATTAAAGTTTAACAGCGACGGTAAGATTGATCCTGATTCAATTAGACTAACACCTGGTAAACTTCCTGATTGGACTATTGACACTAAGCAAGTTGGAAAGATTGACTATACTACACAAGAATCAATCAATGCTTTACCAGTTGGTACTTCTCATATTGTGATTGTTGTCCCTTATGTAAAACACTCCACCTACATCTTCTAAGTCAACTCCAACTCAGCTTACCACAACTAAACCTACTGAGCAGCCTGGTCAGCCAACCTCACCAATTTAACCTACCCATCATAAGAAAGTTCATCATAATAAGACTCCTAAGACACCTAACAACTGGAATACTAATAACAATCCACATGGTGAGCATAGCAAACAAAGGTCGTAGTAAGAGAAATAGTCATGGCTATAATTATACAAATAATCCTAAAGGTGAAGCTCATAATAATGGCCCGAAGGGCGAACACAACATAAGTCCTAAGGGCAATAATTTGAATCAATCCAAAGGCATTTTACCTAAGGGAACAACTCTCGCTGAAAATGGAACAGCTACTAACCTCAACAAGCAGTCATCTGCAAAAAACTTGCCACAAACTGGAGAAAATGAATCCAAATTAGACTTATCGGCTTAAGCTTAGCTACTCTCACTGGATTAATCAGCTTAGTTATCGATAGAAGAAAACACAAAAACTAATTTTTCGACAAAAACTAATTTTTCGATACATAAGAAAACAGACAGGAAATAAAATTTCTGCCTGCTTTTTTTACCTATTTTTCTAAAGTATCTTTTCTGATTTCAAAAAACTATGCCAAGCATTCGCCACATTATCAAAACTGTATTTCCATTTACTTTCATAAGCATTCTTTGAATATTCTTCAATAACTTCAGGATTACCTAATAGAAAATCAAGCATTTCAATTAATTCAACTTCATTCCCACTCTGAATCAGTCTAACATTATACCCATTACTAATAATTTCACTCGGACCATAATTGATGTCATAACTAACTGCAGGACAGCCATGTTCTTGCGCCTCCAGTAAAGCCATTGCAAATCCTTCATACTTGCTAGTTAAAACTTCTAACCAAGCATGATTATAAACTTCAGTCAAATCTTGCTTATACCCACTAAACAAAATATAACTTGCTGCTCCCAATTGTTTAACCAAATTACGCAATTTAGGTTCTGTCTGTGCATCCCCATAACCATAAAAACTTAAGGTCAACTCAGAAAACTTATCATGCAGTTTAACCACAGCATTAATAATCTGATCTAACCTCTTTACGGCATCCAATCTCGCAACTGCAATCAAACTATATGGCTTACGCTCACTAAACGGAACTTGAACAATATTATTCTTAGTAAAGGTAACCGGAATGGCATAACTATGATCTGTATCAAATAAATTAGCTGCATCATCAGCTTCCGCATCAGTTGAAGAAATCAACCCTGTTAAGCTACCATTCTTAAGCATTGCTCCAATTCTCTGATAGATATCAAATACTTCACCATTTACCTGTCCATCAGTAGTCAAAGCAGAGTGAAAAATCATATAGCGGGGACATTTTTCATGCATTAATCTAAACGCATCCAAAGTATAATCTGACCTATCTGCATAAAGCACAGCATGAGTATCATTTTGGCAAATTTCATCTAAAAAATAAGCCCTAAACTCTGCTAAAGTATCAAAATCACGCCAATTATTTGATTCATTCAGTTGGATCAAAGTCAAAACAGGCTGATTATCGTCAGAACCACGATAATGCATCATAATTTTTGCTTTGCCTGCATTGTCATAGTATTGCCGCATTACTAAACGGCTTTTATCTTCATAAAATTCCGAGTACGCTACACAGCCATCATCATAAAAGTCTACTCTATCCAAGAAGCCCCAGCGATCATAATAATTAGCTGAATATAAACGATTTTCGCGCAAAACTATTTGCAACCGTCTCTTTCCATCACGATAAGCAACTTTGTCCTTCACTTCATAGTTTGAACTGTGCAAAATTCGTTCAATTAATTCATCATCGTTACTAACTTCAGTTTTCAAATCTAGTTTTTGATAATACTGAAACATATTTATTACATACTTGCTAGATTTCAAACTACGTTGAGCATCATCATGCCATAAGTTATATTCAACTTCTATTATTTTTGCTTCTTCATCAAAGCTCTTAAACAAATGGACTCTCTGCATTTGAGCAATTTCAATTGCTGAGGGTGTGGGATTCTCTTGACTAGTTATAAAATAATGCATAATTTTTCCTCATAATCTATCAAAAAGTGTCTGGGAAAAAACTAA
>NZ_AZFO01000004.1 GCF_001436305.1 Lactobacillus ultunensis DSM 16047
GTCCACTTTAGTGGGATTGTATCACTTGTTTCGGAAAGTGTGAATTCTATGAAAGATACAAATATTGTTGTTAATGATGATGTTGGTCAATTGACCGATGAAGATAGAAAAAAGGCTTTTGTCCTTTGGTTTGATCAATTGCGTCGTAAAGATGTCAATTTAGTTGGTGGTAAGTCTTCATCATTAGGTGAATTGACATCTGGAACAAATGTCCCAGTCCCTTATGGTTATGCTACAACATCGACAGCATATCGTTACTTCATGGAAACTACTGGTTGCCGTGAGAAAGTGGATAAACTTTTGGCAACATTGAAGGATCCTGAAGATTCAGATCAATTGCACCGTGTAGCATCAAGCATTAGAAAAGTTATTAAGAGCGCAAAGATGCCAGAAATCTTAGCTACCATAATCGGTGATTCATACGATCAATTAGCTAAGAAAATGGGTCAAAATGAACCTTATGTAGCAGTTCGTTCAAGTGCTACTGCTGAAGATTTGCCAAATGCAAGTTTTGCAGGTGAACAAGATACTTACTTAAACGTTCATGGACGTGATAACGTTATTCGCAAGGTACAAGATTGTTATGCATCACTTTATACTGATCGTGCAACTTACTACCGGATTAAGCAACACTTCCCAGAAGAAAAGGTTGCTTTATCAGCTGCTATCCAAATGATGGCCTTCTCAAAGGCTGCAGGTGTTATGTTCACGGTTAACGTAGCTACTGGTGATGATACCAAGGTAATGATCGAAGGTTCATGGGGCTTAGGTGAATATATTGTCCAAGGCACTGTAACTCCTGATAACTATGTTGTTGATAAGAAGTCAATGACTATTTCAAGCAAAACCATCAATAACAAGAATATTGAATTGATTCGTTTGCCAGGTGGTGGCGTTGAGCAAAAAGATGTTCCTGAAGATATTGCTAAGAAACCAGCATTAACTGATGAACAAGTTATTGAACTTGCTGGTTATGCTGAACAAATTGAAAAGCACTATGGCTGTTACATGGATATGGAATGGTCTTTGGATCAAAACAATAAGTTATGGTTAGTACAAGCTCGTCCTGAGACAGTTTGGTCACAACGCAAGAAGAATGGTGAAAAAGCTAAGACTGAAGATGAGCAAGTAACTACAGATCATAAAGTATTATTGAAAGGTTTGCCAGCAAGTCCAGGTTTAGCAAGTGGTATTGTTCATGTGATTGATGATCCTAAGGACATTAAAGAATTCAAGAAGGGTGAAATTCTAGTAACGTTGATGACCTCACCTGATTGGGTTCCTGCAATGAAGAAGGCTAGTGCTATTATTACCAATAATGGTGGTATGACTTGTCACGCAGCTATCGTTTCTCGTGAAATGCAAATTCCATGTTTGGTAGGCACTAGTTCTCGTGGCTCTGCTGCAACCAGAATTTTAAAGACAGGTCAAGAAGTAACTGTTGATGCCAAAGACGGTGTTGTATATCAGGGCAAGATCGAAGAAGCTAAGAAACCACAAGCAAGTCAAGCTCCTACTACTAGTGTTGCTGAATACTTCCCACCAACAGCTACTAGAGTCATGATGAACTTAGGTGACCCTGATTTAGCAGAGAAGTACTCCAGCTTACCAGCTGACGGTATTGGTTTGATGCGTGAAGAGTTCTTATGGACTACTTATATTCACCAACACCCACTTTACTTGATTGAAACCGGTCATCCAGAAAGAGTAGTTAACGAATTAGCTAATGGCATTAGTAAGGTAGCTCGTGCTATGGCTCCACGTCCAGTTGTCCTAAGATTCTCAGACTTTAAGTCAGGCGAATATCGTAACTTAAAGGGTGGAGAAAAGTATGAACCACATGAATCAGCTGACCTATTAGGTTGGCGTGGTGCTTCAAGATATTACGATCCTAAGTACTTACCAGCATTTAAGCTTGAATTACAAGCTGTTAAGAAAGTTCGTAATGAATACGGTTTAAAGAACTTGAATGTTATGATTCCATTCTGCAGAACTGTTGAAGAAGCTCGTAAGGTAACTTCAATTATGGCTGATGAAGGCTTGGTAAGAAGTGCAGACTTCAAGGTTTATATGATGGCTGAAATTCCTTCAAACATTATCTTAGCTGATCAATTCAACCAATATGTTGATGGTTACTCAATTGGTTCCAATGACTTGACCATGTTGATCTTAGGTTGTGACCGTAACAGCGACATCGTTTCTCACTTATTTGATGAACGTAACTTAGCTGTCAAGAGAGCGATCCGTCACTTAATCAAAGCTGCTCACAAAGATGGCAAGACCGTTTCTATTTGTGGGTAAGCTCCATCTGAGTATCCAGAATTCACTGAATTCTTAGTAAGAAGCGGTATCGACTATGTATCAGTAAACCCAGATATGGTAAAGCAAACCAAGTTGAATGTTGCTCACTTTGAGCAAAGAATTTTACTTGACCATGCTACAGGGTTAGGCAGACAAGATCCAACTGACTACGAATGGTAATAAATTAAATAAACTATTGATCTAGCTGATAAAGATCGCTATACTAAAGAAAGTATTGCATCTGCGATCGGTGCAAAATCAACAGAAATTTAAAAATCTCCTTAAAGGAAAATTCCTTTAGGGAGATTTGTTTTTTATCTACCAATTAATTTAAATTTAGTCCAAGGTTTAATGAAGTCTAATAGAAATAATTCATCTTTTCGAATAGAGCCAATTTTATTCTTTCTTGAGTCTTTGTGTGGCTCTAATACAATTTGTAATTCATTTTTATAGATGCCAAAATCATCATTACCAATTAGGACATCGCCACGCTTAAAGATTTCTTCATTATCGTGTAATGGGTTAGGAATATCTTTATAAGTTACTCTTGGAATTGTGGAACGAATAACTGTGGTATTCATATCTCCGCGACGAAAATGCTGTGTTTCTTCAACGATCTTTTTTTCAATGTTATTGATTCCGTCGACATAATCAATATGAAGCTGCAATTGATAACGATTAACTTGTGATAATGCTCTAAGTTCATCTTCGCTTGCATAGGCATTTCCAATAATGACATCGTCAATTAAATTAGAGGCGAAAAGATGCATAGCTTGAACATCAATTGGTAAGTCGCGATCCTCTTCAAGAGTAGGTAAGCCATCTTCCACATTCCAAGGTCCCATTGTACCTGTTTGACTAGAAACAAATGCTGCAGTATGAATGTTAAATCTCTTGAATCGTTTGCTACAATCTAGGAAAAAGTTATAGGGTAAACCGGTTCCTCGTTGTGGATAAAAATTATGGCAACCGTAGATAAATGGCTCATTAGCTTGATAAGAAATGATGTTGTTTAGGTAATCAACATTGTTGCTCATATTTAATTCAATGATTAGACCATATGGGTTATAGGAAAGCATAGCTTCTGTTGCGCCATTGAATGCTTCATCTAATCTTATTCCAGTTGTCCCAATATCCGCAAAGAATTTAAGATCAGAATAGTCAATACCTAATTTTTTGAATAATTGTGGTGAAACATCAAGAAAAGTTTGATAACCTAATTTATTACCATATTCAATGATTTTCTTGTATTTGGCTTGTGTCTCCGCAGGACTACCTTGTATCTCAAGCATGCTCATAAAGATACGTGAGAAGCCATATTTATGTCCTAATGTTAAATATTTGGCATCTTCTTCAAAATTGCTATGGTCTGGATAAATGGACAGACCTAATGATCTCATAGTCATCTATAATACCTCACTTTTCTAGCTGTCTATACCAATTATAAATGATTTATTATTAAAGGTCTAGTCCAATAGCCTAATAAAAAAAGATGAGTAAAAAAACTCATCTCTTTTGATGTTATTAAACTTATTCGCTAAATAAAGCAGTTGAAAGGTAACGATCACCGCCATCGGGCACTACAGTTACTACAGTATGCCCTTTGCCAAGTTTTTTAGCTAATTCTAGTGCACCATGAATATTTGCCCCGGCAGAAATACCTGGCAAAAAACCTTCATTTTTAGCCACTTCGCGAGCAGTAGTCATAGCTTCTTCCGTTGAGACTTCCACTACACCATCATAAACATTCTTATCTAGGTTTTTAGGAATAAAACCAGCTGCAATACCTTGAATACCGTGTTTACCGGTCTTGCCGTCCTTGAGAAGAGGAGACTCAGCTGGCTCCAATGCGTAAACCTTAGTATGGCTGTTTTCACGTTTTAATGCACGACCAATTCCTGAAAGAGTACCACCAGTGCCGACCCCAGCTACAAATGCATCAATTGATTTGCCAATTCCATTCATAGCACCAATAATTTCAGGACCAGTAGTTAATTCGTGAATATTAGGATTTTCAGGATTGTCAAATTGCATTGGCATGAAGTAACCTTTTTCCTTAACTAGCTCCTCAGCTTTAGCAATTGAGCCTTTCATGCCTTCAGCACCAGGCGTTAAAATTAGTTCTGCACCATAACCTTTCATCAATTTGCGACGTTCAACACTCATTGTTTCAGGCATGACGATAATAATATGATAGCCTTTAGCAGCAGCTACCATGGCTAAACCAATTCCTGTATTGCCAGAAGTTGGTTCAACGATTGTACCACCAGGTTGCAAATTTCCATCTCTTTCTGCTTTTTCAATCATTGCTAAGGCAATTCTGTCTTTAATAGAACCAGCGGGATTTTCAAATTCTAATTTTACGTAAACATCGGCAGCGTCTTCTGGCACGATGCGATTTAATTTTAATAATGGTGTATTGCCGATTAACTCTGTAATTGAATTATAAATTGTACTCATATACTAACCTCTTATTTATTTAAAACTAATTTATTACTTTCTACTTCTTTTAACCAATTATTGAAAAATATCTTCTGAGTGTCTTGCCACTGAAAAAGTGGGGTGGACAACGAATAATTTTCTGGCTTCTTATAATGGCGGTCAGGATGAGCAGCAATTTCACGTTGATATTCATCTCTTAAGCCATTACGATCATATTCGATGTGTGAAAAGATAAAGTTTTGTTCAGGCTTATCTTTAGCAGATACCATAAAAAGATGACCATTATCATCAATTGAATTTATGGTTAAACGAGGATTCTGCATAATCTGCTTTTTGTCCATTTCTGCATAACGTGCATGGGGAGCAATAAAACCTTGGCTTAAGCCATTTAATAAGGGATGCGGCTCGATTATTAAATGAGAATAGATGCCGAAGATTTTCTCAGGTAAAATCCTTTTTTCAATACCATAGAAGTAATTCATTGCGACCATTGCGCCCCAACAGAAATAAAGTTGTTGTACTTTATATTTATTCAGTTCTTGGAGCAAACATCGAATTTCTTCAATGTAAGTGACATTTTTGAAATCAAGGTGATCAATGGGTGCGCCTGTGATAATAAAACCGTCAAAGTTACGTATTTGATTAAGGTTAAGTGGCTTTGATGTAGAAGCAACATCCATTGGAACAGGACGATCTTGATAATGCATACGTGGGTAGAAAAAAGTTAGATTCACTTTAGGTAGTACAGTCTTAAAACGTTTTTGCGTATCCATTTTGTTATGCATTAGGTTTAATACACCTATTCTAGTGTTAGTGCCAAGTTTATACCTCCTTACTTTTTACAAGTTATCTTAATTATATAGCTTATCAAAAATAAGTAAAGAAAAATGATTGTACAAAAAAACTGACATTACTGTCAGTTTGAAAAATATTTAAAAGATCGGTGAAAGCAATCTAGAAAAGTATTGTTTGAATTTTAACCATGAAGATTGTTTGGCAAAGTATTCATTAGTTAAAAGAGTACATTCTTCCAGGTCTTTTTCGAAAATAGTTTTTAATTCTTGTGCTAGGACTGGGTTATAGTTGAATGAGTTTACTTCAAAGTTCAATGTATAACTACGGAAATCTTGATTAGCTGAACCTACAGAAGATATGTCTGATCCACTTACCATAGTCTTAGCATGAATAAAGCCATCATTATATTTATAAACTTTGACGCCATGTGCTACCAAATACTTAGCATAGTATTCTGTTGCACGATAAACAAATGGATGATCTGGCATACATGGAATCATGATACGAACATCAACACCACTATTTGCGGAAACGATTAACGCTTCAAGAATTGAATCTTCTGGAATAAGATACGGCGTTTGAATATAGATATATTTTTTAGCACTGGCGATAATCCCCTCATAGCCACGGCGAATGCCATAATGTTGGTTATCTGGACCAGAAGAGACAATTTGCATAGCTACATTATCTTTTTGATTAAAGTCTTTACGATCAATAGTAAATTTCTTAAGTTCTTTTAATTCGAATTTTGGTAAACTGGTTCTTCTAGTCGAGGTATTCCAATCCATGGCGAATCTCGCCTCCATTAAAACTGGAGATTGACCTACAACTCGTAGATGAGTGTCACGCCAATGACCAAATTTTTTAGATTGATTTACATATTGATCACCAATATTAAAGCCACCAATATAACCAATTTCATGATCAATAATTACCAGTTTTCGGTGTAAATGGTAGTTTAGTCGTGGAGTGGTAAACCAGTGCTTTTTCGAAGTAGAAATAAATGGTTGTGCTTGACCGCCTAATTCTCTTAAATGATCGAAAAAAGCTGGTTTAGTACCGCGCGATCCAGAGGTATCATAAATCACTCTAACTTTAGCTCCATTTTTAGCAGCTTCTTCCAGAGCGTTTAAAACCCTTTTGCCTAGATTGTCAGCATAAAATGTATAAAACTCAAGACTAACAGATTTTTTAGCCATTCTAATATCTTTGATCATTTGTTCAAATAATTGTGGCCCATCAGTGAAAATCTTAACTTTATTTGCAAAAGTTAAAATAGCATCGTCATTATTTAGATTGAGTTCAGATAACATTCGAGCTCGGGGTACGCGTTCCTTTTCAGGAAGGAGATCATGTCCCTCTAACATTTTGCGTTGTTTATTTAAATAATAATTACGTGCCTTTTTCTGTTCCTCTTGGATAGCGAAAATTTCATCCTGTGAAAGTTGGCGCCCGAAAAACAGATAAAGGATAAAACCAATACCAGGCAAGACAGTCAAAACAAGCATCCAAGCCCAAGTTGCGACTACACTGCGTTGACTTCTAAAGACAGTCCAAACAGCAAAAGCAATATTGATTAACCATAAAACTTCAATGGTTCGTCGTATAACATCCCAAGTTAACATCATTGATAAATTACTCCCTTAAATAGTATCAATAAGTAATTTTAGCAGATATTATCTAAAAAAATGACTCCAATTATTTATTCTCTGATAAAATAGAAGTGGAGATAAAAAATACGAATTTATTAGACGGGGGTAGTGACAATGATGAGAAAGAAGATTATTTACATTGCCGGCTTAACTTTGATGGCTTTGGGCTTAGGAGCTGCAACTACTACCCAATCAGTTAGTGCAGCTGTTGCTAATCCAATTCAACAAGGTAAGAGATTAAATTTAACTAGAAAAGCTACAGTTTTTAATAAAAAAGGTGTTAAAGTTGGTCATTTAAGAAAGGGTAGAGTATACAAGATTCGTGCACTTCGTATTATCAATGGTGACACTTATGTTAAAATTGGCAGAAATAGATTCGTTAAAGAAGAGGCTTTCTTGCCATATTTAAAGCCAACTATGAAAGTTGAAAATAGAATAAAGAGACCATCATTTATTTACGATGAGAATGGTGAAAAGATCCCTGGTAAGTTTGTAAAACGGGGAGCTAAAGTAAATAATTTGGGTCATAAAGAAATTAATGAAAAGCCTTTTATTAAGATTGCAGAAGGTCAATATGTTAAAGCTTTTAATGTTTTAACTACTATCATTAATTATTAAATGTATTAGAGCATAAAAAAGAGAAGTTGCGATTGCAACCTCTCTTTTTTAGTTATCTATTTTTCATTACAGGTTGGTAAACCAAGTCAATTAATACTGCTGCAATAACTGCAACGACTACGGTAATTAGCAAATTCTGCCAACTAATTTGTGCCATTGCTAAACCACACAGAGCGAGGATAAAAGTTAAAATTACATCAGCAATTTGTACAATACCCACTAATTTAGATGGATAGTCTTGCCAGAAGTATTTACGTGTTCGAGTAATTAAAACAATCAGCATTGCGCTAAGTACTAAATAAACATAAACCATCGTTGAAATAGAATTGTGTGCCCAACCATGAGTATTGAGATACCAAACAAAGATGAAACCAATTAAGGTCCAGCCTGCAGCCAAAGAAAAGGCAATTTTGGCTAGTTTAGCCATATCCCAGTTCTCTGGCTTGTAAGTGATGTGCGTTCTATCGGTACCAATCATCATAGTAACCATGTTGTTCATAATAGTATAGATAACCATAGCATTTAAAGCCATTGGAATATAATTAAAGAAAAGATAACCAAAGGTTAATAGCATGGTTAATTCAGCAGTTCTGGCTAATTTGGTTAAAGACCAAGTAGTCATTCTTTGATATACACGGTGACCGGCATCAAGGATCTTAATAATTGAAGTTAAACCATCATCTAAAAGAACCATCTTACCTGAACGTTTAGCCACATCTGCTGCGTTGGATACAGCAATACCGACTTCCGCTTGTTTTAAAGCAGGTGAGTCATTGACACCGTCTCCAGTCATGCCCACGATGTAACCTTTCTTTTGGAAGAATTTTACCATTTTCAGTTTATCTTCAGGCAATACGTCAGCAATACCAGCTAATTGATTAATGTCAGTATTTTCATTGAAATCATGAATTGAAATGACTTCACCAGTTAAATCAACTTGCTCAGCGACTGCTGCAGCAGTTCTTTGATTGTCACCGGTTAACATGATAGGACGAACGCCACGTTTCTTAAGTTCTGCAAGGGCAGCCTTAGAATCTTTTCTAACTTTATCTTGCAAAATAAAGACACCAGCAAGTTGATTATCAATTAAAACAGCCACGGAACGACCAGCCTTAAAATTAATATCCTCAACTTTTTCATTAGCCGTTTTATCTATTAGAGATAATTGTTTGAATGAACCTAATTTGACATTATGACCATCAACATCAGCCATTGAGTAACCAGTATCAGAAGTAAATGGGGTGAAATTATTAGCCTTTATTACAGGGATGCTCTTTTTATTTAAAAATTCATCAATGGCGATATCAATAATACCAGCATTTCTCTTATCAGTAGCGGCACCTGTTAAGGCTAAAACGTCTTTATCTGGTAAATCACTTAAATCAGTCCATCCAGCAACCGCAGTTTTATTTTCAGTAATCGTTCCCGTTTTGTCGAGTAATAAGAGATTTAAGTTAGCTGCATCTTGAATACCCGTTAAGTCAGAAGTTAGAACGCCTTCTTTGCTGAGTCGTGTAGCTTCAAATGAATTAGAAAGTGCAAAAGTTGATGGCATTGCGACAGGAATTGAAGCAATAAACATCATAGCCAAGAATGGAAGCATATTAATGAAGGTGTTGAAATTACCACCTTTGAAGAATGAGGCGATAATGATTATCAGAGTAAGGACACCATCAAGCAGGCAAAGATAATAAATAATCTTTGTTAAGAGCTGTTGCAAGTGAC
The DNA here is from genome assembly GCF_001436305.1 of Lactobacillus ultunensis DSM 16047. Classification (GTDB taxonomy): domain Bacteria; phylum Bacillota; class Bacilli; order Lactobacillales; family Lactobacillaceae; genus Lactobacillus; species Lactobacillus ultunensis. The sequence continues at coordinate 9,534 of NZ_AZFO01000004.1, forward strand.
CAGGAGCAGCTGAATTGTTGATCAAATTAATTGTTTTGCCACTTCTGGAGTCCTTACCAGTAGCTGTAACAATAGCCAAGCCATCGCCTTCTACCACAGTAGTACCAGCGTAAGCCGTACTATCAATTTCTTTTTTAACAGGCTTAGATTCTCCAGTAATTGAGCTTTCATCGCAAGCTAAATGACCATCAGCGATTCTAACGTCAGCAGCTAAGACGTCACCACGTTGTAGTGAGATTAAATCACCTTTGACTAATTGCTTTGAATCAATTCTAATCCATTTGCCATCACGTTCTACAGCAACTGTTGGCGTTAATTTATGTGAGATAGTATTTAGTACTCGCCTTGATTGCTTCTTTTTAGATGCACCATTAAAGGCTGCAAATAAAAGCATTAATAAAACAAATAATGATTGTACCCACTTGCCTAGAATACATTCAAGGATTAAAGCTCCTTCGAGGATCCAGGCGGAAAGATTCCATAACTTTGACAAGAATTCCTTAAAGAAATTATATTCTGGCTCAGGTACTTCATTTAAGCCATCTTCTTTAAGTCGCTTGTCCGCTTCGGCTTGAGTTAAGCCATGTAATTGTTCAGACATTTTATTCCCTCCAAATCTACCTTATTAAATTAGCACATAAATTGCTGCAATTAAAATACTGAAATACAATATAAGATATAAAATTTTTTAATATCACTAATTTGAAAAATAAAAAGGATAGATTATGAACCTTAAACAATTACGTTATTTTCTTGTAGTGGCAGAAGAGAAGCAGATTACTTCTGCTGCTGAAAGACTTTATATAGCTCAACCACCACTTAGTTATCAATTAAAGCAACTTGAAAAAGAATTAGGCGCACAGCTTTTTAAACGAACTGCTCATGGTGTTGAGTTAACTGATGCAGGGCAGATACTTCAAAGTTATGCTACAGAGATACTGTCTTTGGCACAAAATGCACGCAATCAAGTACATAAAACGATTTCTGGTGAATTAGGTACAATTGCAATTGGAATGGCATCTTCATCGACAGGATTAATTCCTATGCCTTCTTTTCAAAATTTGATTAAATTCTATCCAGAAATAAGTTTTGATATTTATGAAGATAATACTTTTGGCATTATAGATAAGTTAGAAAAGAAGACCATTGACTTAGGGATTGTTCGTACGCCCTACAATCGTAATGGCCTGAACGCTAAGACTTTGACCACGGAGAAAATGATGGCAGTTACAGTGGATCCTGAATTAAGAAAGAAAAAGCAGTTGTACATTAAAGATTTAGCCAATCAACCATTAATTATTTATCGACGTTTTGAAGACATTTTCAATCAAACTTTTGCTCATCATGGGTTTAAACCTTTTTACGCAGTTAAATGCGATGATTCTCGAACAGCAATTACCTGGGCTAAGAGAAAGATGGGAATTGCATTAGTTCCTGAATCTATTGCTACAACTTATGCTAAAAAAATAATGATTCCGGTGAAACATGCTAATTGGATTACTCATTTGCAACTAGTATGGCGGAAAGACGAGCAGGTTACACCATTAATGGATAAAATAATTAAATCAATCAGCTGAGAGAATTGTAACTTTTGTCTAATTGATCCATAATAAATGTAAGCGGATGCAAAATTAGACAGGAGGGATGATTTGATGAGTAGTCCTATTCATATTTATTCAGAAATTGGTAAATTAAAAACAGTTATGCTTCATCGACCTGGCAAAGAATTAGAGAATCTTTCTCCAGATATTCTTAATCGGATGTTGATTGATGATATTCCTTATTTGAAAATTGCACAGGAAGAACATGACTATTTTGCTCAAACTTTAAAAAAGCAAGGGATTCATGTTGTTTACTTAGAAGACCTTTTAGCTGAGTCATTGGTTAAAAAAGAAACTAGAATTAATTTCTTAGATAAATTACTCGAAGAGTCTGGTATTAAAAACAATGACCCTTTACATCAACTGCTTTTGGAATACTTGCTTAATATGCCACCAAAATTAATGGTAAAACAAGTAATCGCTGGAATTAAAAAGAGCGAGATTAAGAATGTAGAACCAACGTTAGCTGATTTAGCTGAAGATCCTGATTATCCATTTTATATGGATCCGATGCCCAACGTTTACTTTACTCGTGATCAACAAGCGGCAATTGGCAACGGCATGACGATTAACCGGATGACTTTTAGAGCAAGAAGACGGGAATCGCTCTTTATGAAAACAATTCTTGAGCATCATCCTGATTTTAAGGATCAAGATATTCCAATTTGGCGTGATCGTGATACACACGGTCGAATTGAAGGTGGGGACGAGCTAATTCTAAATAATCATGTGTTAGCAGTTGGTATTTCACAGAGAACATCAGCTACAGCCATTAGTGATTTAGCACGTAACCTTTTTGGGCATTCGAGTTTTGATACAATTTTAGCAATCAAGATTCCGCACAGTCATGCAATGATGCACTTAGATACGGTGTTCACAATGATTAATTATGATCAGTTTACAGTGAATCCCTTTATTTTAACTAAATCTGGTAAAATCGATATTTATGTACTGCAGCCGGATGGAAAAGGTGATGTTCGGATTACACCAAGAAATGATCTTCTGGCCGTACTGAAAGAATATTTGCATTTGTCAGAAATTGATTTAATTCCAACGGGTGGCGCGGATCCTATTGCTGCACCGCGAGAGCAATGGAACGATGGTTCTAATACGTTGGCAATTGCACCTGGCGAAGTAGTTACTTATGATCGTAATTATGTTTCTAATGATTTATTGAGAAAACATGGCATTTTGGTGCATGAAGTTCGTTCAAGTGAGCTATCCCGTGGTCGTGGTGGTCCAAGATGCATGTCATGTCCACTTGTTCGTGAAGATTTATGAGAGGCAAAAAAATGAAGTATTTACAAAATGTTTTTCAAGGCAGAAGTTTTTTAGACTGTAAAGACTATACACCAGCAGAAATTGAGTATCTGATTGATTTTGCGCTTCATTTAAAAGAGTTAAAGAGAGAACACATTCCACATGAATATTTAAAAGGCAAAAACATTGCTTTGCTTTTTGAAAAGTCTTCTACAAGAACTCGTTCTGCCTTTGTAGTTGCTTGCAATGATCTCGGGGCAAATCCAGAGTATATGGGTGCTGGTGAAATCCATTTAGGCAAGAAAGAAAGCGTTAAAGATACTGCTAAAGTATTAGGCAGAATGTTTGATGGGATCGAATATCGCGGTTTTGCGCAAAAAGATGTTGAGGATTTAGCTAAATATTCAGGTGTACCTGTTTGGAATGGCTTGACTGATAAATGGCATCCAACTCAAATGCTGGCTGATTTTATGACTATCAAAGAAAAGTTTGGTCATTTAAAAGGGCTAACTTTAGCTTATGTGGGTGATGGTCGTGATAATGTTGCGGACAGTCTATTAGTTGCTGGCAGCATGCTAGGAGTAAATATTCATATTGTAACTCCTAAGCCATTATTTACTCATCAAGACGTTCAAGCTATTGCGGAAAAATTTGCAAAAGATTCTGGATCACAAAACTTAATTACAGATGATATTCAACAAGGCGTTAAGGGAGCTAATGTTATTTATACCGATGTTTGGGTATCGATGGGTGAAAATGACTGGAGCGAGAGAATTAAGCTTTTGAAGCCATATACTGTCAATATGAAAATGATGAAAGCTACGGGTACGCCTGATGATCAACTGATTTTTATGCACTGTTTACCAGCTTTTCATGATCGCAGTACAGTAGTTGGTGAGGAAATCTATCAAAAGTATGGCTTAAGTGAAATGGAAGTGACAGATGAGGTCTTTAATTCTAAATATGCTTGGCAATTTACTGAAGCTGAAAATAGACTTCACTCTATCAAGGCTATAATGGCTGCAACTTTAGGTAATTTATTTATTCCTAGCGTTAATGAAAGAGGCAACTAAAATGAAAAAGATAGTTGTTGCTCTCGGAGGCAATGCGATTCAAGCTAATGATAATAGCGCTACTGCCCAGCAAAAGGCAGTCAGGAAGACGATGAAAGTCATAGCCCAGATGATTGAAAATGGGGATCAAGTGGCTATTACACATGGTAATGGGCCACAGGTAGGAAATCTGTTGTTACAACAACATAAGGGTGCTAGTGACGCTAATCCCGCAATGCCGCTTGATACAATTAGTGCGATGACTCAAGGCAGCATTGGTTACTGGATGCAAAAAGCTTTGGATGATCAATTCAAACATGATAATTATCCAAGCCAAGCAGTTGCTTTGGTCACTCAAACAATCGTTGACATTAACGATCCTGCATTCAACAATCCTACCAAACCAATAGGTCCCTTTTATAATTTCAATGAAATGCAAAAACAACGAATTTATCATCCAGATTATATTTATAAACAAGATGCAGGACGAGGATATCGGCAAGTTGTTGCTTCGCCTAAGCCATTAGAAATTGTAAATGCTCCAATTATCAAGAATTTGCTAAATAATAATTTTGTACCCATCGCTGCTGGTGGTGGGGGCATTCCTGTGGTTGTTGATCATGGTCATTTAGATGGCGTGGCTGGAGTAATTGATAAAGATTTTAGTGCCGCTAAGATGGCTGAAGATATCAATGCCGATGAATTAGTTATTCTAACCACTGTTGATAATGCATATTTGAATTACAATGAGGCTAATCAAACGGCCATTGGTAAAGTTAAAGTAGATCAGTTAAAGCAGTATCTTAAAGATGGTCACTTTGCGGCTGGTAGTATGAAACCTAAAATTGAGGCTGCAATTGAGTTTGTTGAAAAAACAGGGAATAGAGCTATTATTACTTCTTTAAGAAATGCAAATAAACTCAATGATGAAGTTGGCACAATCGTTTATAATTAATGCGGTGATTATGAATGAATATTTTTAATGAAGGAAAGCCGCAAGATATTGCTCATGTTTTAAGTGCTAAAGATAAAAGAGTAGCTCTGCAACAAGCAATTTTTACTAAATATCCAATAGGGACACTTGTTGATATCAATTTGAATATTCCTGGTCCGATTAAAAATAATTGTTATTTGGAGAAATTGTTTAGATTTGGAATTTCGCAGTTGGAGAAAAAGTGGCAAAATATGGAGTATTCCTATCGATTGGTTTCTTCGTTGGATGAAGATACTGGTTGTGAGAATTTCTATATTCTTGACTTGCCAGCAAAAGTTGTTAAAAAATCTACTGTTGATTTTGAGGATAATACATCACTGGGTCGTTTATTCGATGCAGATGTTTTAGTTAAGAATCAGGCAGCTGCAATTTCCCGTAAAGATCTTGGAGAAAGGCCAAGACGTTGTTTTCTTTGTAATCGACCAGCAAAAGAGTGTTCTCGTTCTAGACGTCATTCGGTAGTAGAGATGCAGGACTATATTTCTAGGTTATATGAAAAATATGTGAAGTGAGATAGGTTAAATATCTATCTCTCTTTTCATTTTTGTTTAAAAATTACTGCTAAATTTGATCAAAATGATCTAAAATAAAAAGTGAGATAAATGATAAGTATATATGTTTATTAGGAAAAGATATGAAATTAGAAAATAATCAAGACAACTTAGATCAAATTGCCACTTTAATTGAGTATGCTTTTTTAAAAAATAAAGATTTAGAACATGATGTTAATTTTATGTCACGTTATGATCATAGTACTAGCTATGGTTATTTTGATAAAAAGAAACTAACTAGCTATATTATGGTTAACCAGTTCAAAAGCGAAGTCTTTGGACATCATTTGCCAATGGCTGGTATAGGGTATGTTGCTTCATATCCAGAATATCGGGGGCAAGGCCATATTTCTAAATTGATGAAAGAAATACTGCAAGATTTGCATGAACAAAATATCCCCTTGGCTAATTTAGCTCCTTTTTCTGAAGGGTTTTATCGGCAGTATGGTTTTAGTAATAGTATTTACCAAAAAGAATATACATTTTCGGGGAATGCGTTAAGGAATTTTAAATTACCAAGAAATGGACATGTTATCCGTGGTGACTGGAATGACCTTAATGTCCAGAATGGTGTAATTCAATTGTATGAACGCCAATTGCATACTGATGATGAAAGAAATACGATGGTTAGGGATGCTTGGTGGTGGAATAGATTAGATACCTACTATCCTAATCGTCATATAGCTGTTTATTTTGATGGTGATGGCAGGCCGATGAGTTATCTGATCTATCGTTTAATGGAACAGAGATTTATTGCAGATGAGCTGTACTCCATTACACCACAAGGTTTATTAAGTATGCTGGGATTTATGAATTCTCATGCAGGATCAGTTAAAGAATTTTGTATGATTTTACCTGAAAAATCCTTATTGGCAGAATTATTTTCAGAGCAAAGGCAACTTAAAGTTCGTGTTCGTCCATTCATGATGAGTCGAATAATCGATTTTAAACAGATAGTTGAATGTACGAAGCCGATTCAAAATGAGACTTTCAACCTTGAAGTTAACTCTGATGATCAGTGCCCTTGGAATATTGGCGTATGGCAAATTAATAGTCAGAATGGACAAGTAACTTGCAGTCGAAAAGAAGATGAACTAGTTGATTTTTCTGGTTCAATTACTGCTTGGACACAAGTTCTTTTAGGTCGACTAACTATGAGTGAAGCTGTTAAACTAGGATTGATCACTGATTATCAGATAAAGAAGCTTGACTTCAAAAAGGGTGACGTTTCCTTCTATGATTATTTTTAGAGGAAGGCTTTTGAAATGAGCAGACAGAAGAAAATAAAATTGTTAAAGTGCGTAAGTATAATTGTTAGTGGTTTGAATGTTCTTATTTCACTAATGATTATGGTCAATAAGTATCAAATCAAGAAAGATAAAAAAAGGATTGCAGAAGATGGTCATGCACCATTAGATGAGAATTAAAATGAATCAACTTAGAATAGCATATTTTGATCAGCTTGGCAGACGCGAGTTAGATGCTGCGAAGGATAAATTAAAGCAAGTATATCCTAGTGTAAATATTAAGTTGGTGGGAACAGGTCATGATGAAATTTGGGATAAATTAACTAATCATGAAGTCGATTTAGCAATTAATGATTTACGAGATGAAAAAAATAGTTTTTCCTCTGAAACTATTAGTAAAAGTGGATTAATGGCTATCCTGCAAAAGGGTAGTTATCTAAGAGGTGTTCAGATGATTGAAAAATCTGAATTAACTGATCTAACTTGTTTCATAGTAGCTAAACCAGAAGAAGAAGCTGCGGAATTACATTTATTTAAAGATCTCTATCAAATTAAAAGTCCATTTATAGCTTCTAATTCAGTTGAAGAAGCAGCTCTTTTAGTAGCGTCAGGTTCAGGATATTTCTTAATGAATGAAAATACTGCAAAATTGATAAAAAATGATTCTCTTCAGCAACTTTTCTTGTTGGATGAAGGAAAGCAAATGCATCAAACAATTGCAGCATTTTATCAAGAGAAAACTCCTATAATTAGTAAATTTCTCCAAATTTTGAAAACAGAATATTAAGATTTAACAAGATGGATACCGACACCTAGAAATTAGGTTAATCAAAAGTTAAATTTAAAAGCCACATTTTTGTGTGGCTTTTTGAGTAGGCAAATTATATTGATTGTACTAACTAACAGCCAAAGTGCAAGTAGCGTTAAAGAGATAATTAATAAAGTAATATATGCTTCAATACTTATGTATGAATAGTATTGGAACAAACTTAAGTGTTTTTCTCATCTCTATTTTCTCATTTCAATAATTTAATTTGTTGCTTAAAATTACATATAATTAAAAAAATCTATTTCTTATATTAAGTTAATGATGAAGCTGGGTAATTCCAAAAAAACAGTTATTGCAGTGCTGCAAATTGTAATATGCGAAAAAGCGTAGGTGATAAATAACATTAATAGAAACTAAATGAAATTACGTATATACTTATTTGCTTTGTAAAGTAAATCTCTGATATGATAAATTTTAGATGAAATTTCTAAAAACATAAGGGAGGTTTATTATGAAAAAATTTATCAAAGTGGGTGCTGTTGCATTAGCCTTGACTGCTTCAGTAGGGACTATTGCTCCAGTCATTTCTCAACCTCAGACTGTAGAAGCTGCTTCTAAAACTATCAAAAGTGGTTCACTCACTTTTTACATTAAGAAGAAACAAGTAAGAAAATCTTCTCTTAAAGGTAAGAAGATTCTAGTGCTGTGGGTAAATGTTACTAACCATGGTAAAAAAACAGTTAAGAGTGAAATGTTGATGAACTATACTGGTGTTAATGCTTATCAGCAAGTGCATGGAAAATGGCAAGAATTGACTACAGGTGCTACTAATTCCTCTTCTTTGATTAAGGGACTAGGTAAGATGGAACATAATTTGAAACCGCATAAAACTATTAAAAATGGTGTAATTATGTTCACTTTAGAAAACCGGAATAAGGTTAAGGTTGAATTCCAAAAGGGTTATAATCAAATAACAGCTAGACGTTACTTTAAAGTTAAATAAAATTATAGAAGCATTTATCGATCATTACGATAAATGCTTTTTATCTAGAGTTTTAACAGAGAATAATTATGAGGTTACCACTAAGCCTTTGTTACCTATTTAATTCAAATATAGATTAACTTTTAATGAATTGATTAAAAATCACTTGTTTTTTGATGTAATAATACTGTAAAATTAGTAATGAAAGCGAATACATAAATACTAAAATTCTGGAGATGATTTTTATGCTTAAAAAGAATTTATTACCTTTAACCTCAATGGTATTAGTTTTAGGCTTAGGTGGATTAGTTACTCACATTGATTCAGTGCAAGCTTCAGCTTTTGGTCGAAGTGGAATAGTAACTGTGCCTAAGAAAATGCAGGGAACTTGGTATTCTTATGATCGTGATGCTCATAATGGCAAAAAAATCACCTTCACTGCACATACAGTTAATGGAAGAATGATTTATGTACAAGATAAAGATACGATTAATAATTACTTGAATGGTAAAATTAAGAATCAAAAAACTTTTGACCAAACTACCCAAAATTGGATGTCTGGTAGAATAACTAAAATGAAAAATGACGTCTTTTATGAAATTGATCCTTGGATTACTTTCGAAAAATGGAGTCTCTATAGAGTTACACCACAAATCATTAATGGTAAACAACATAACGTGTTAGTTTACTCGAGTAGATATGATGGTGGTAATTATTACAGAAGTAAAAAGCTTGCCAAGCAAATGAAAAATTTCAAATTTGAAAAAGTTAACTATACTATGTAAGAAAAATGCACCTAGGGGTGCATTTTTTGTGCGCTTTTAATAATTAAAATTATGTTAAGTAAACAAAAAATGCTGATTTTGTAAAAATCTATTATAATAGGTTTTAAAAATTAATCAGCGAGGGATAAAAATGAAATTACAAAAAGCACCTATTTTACATTTGTTTAAATTAGAAACTGATCCTAAGAATCATGATAATTTGGTCCAAAACGTGTTGTCTTCTCAATTTGAAAAGAATGCATTATTTGTACAAAGCGGTCATGAAACTGGTAATAAGAACTATGCTGTTGAATGTTTTCAAGACGAAGAACATTATCAAGCATTTTTGAACTCCGCAGAGTATCAAAAGGCTTTAAAGGCTGCTCATGGCATTTTAATTAATCGTGTTGATGTAGAGTTACAGCCAGAATTTATTTCCACTAAGGCGGAAGAATTGAATATTTCAGGTCCTAACGACTATGTGGTTTATATGACAGAAATTGGTGTGCAATTGGGTAAAGGTGATGAATTTGCTAACGGCGTCTTGAAAGAAATGAAAACGGCCGTTGAAAGTGAAGAGGGCATTATGGCCATGATTGCTGGTACTGTAATGAATCAACCTAATGAATGGTTATCTCTAGAAGTATACAAGACAGAAGAAGCTTATAAGAGCCATCTTGAAACTAAACACTTCAAGAAATATCTTGAAGCAACTAAATACTGTGTTGAAAGTAAAGGTCTTCATTTGCTTAAACCAGATATTGTCTTTGATAAAGGAGAAATTTTTTATCGTCCTTAATAATGAAAAAGGGCAAGACATTAAAAATGTGTCTTGTCCTTTTATTTGTATTAATTATTTTTAGCGATTTCTCTTAACTCGTACGTCAACGGGCTTCTTAAGTAATACTGAACTAATCCCCATTAAACCTGTTAATACTAAAGTTGTGCCAAATATGATTAGTTTAATCATCGTTCTTTTTCCTTTCGTTTAATTGTTGTCAGTATAAAGGAAATAGTTTAAGAAAGAATAAGTAAAAAGTAATAGATTGTTAAAGAGTAGGATTAAAAAAGACTATGAAAAAAATCTAGTTGCAAGTAAAATAGTTATAGAGTCAAGTCTAATGCATACAAAAACAGGAGAAAATTCTCTCCTGTTTTTAATTTAACATTGATTAAATTATGTTAAGTTTATTTAAGCGATAAAATTATCATATATTGTTTTGATTACTGCTTCTTCATCTTTTCGTTTAGTTCCTATCATAATTGATATTTGGGATGCACCCTGATTAATCATTTGAATCGAAATATCTTTTTTACCAAGAGGGTATAAGATGCTTGCACAAAGTGTCAGCTTATCCTTCATCCCTTCACCAACAACCATGGTAATTGCATAATCATCAATCCATTGCATTTGGTCAGGATTAAGGCTAGTTTGAATTTCATTACAAATTACATCAATTAATTGATCACTTAAGGCATCCTTCTTAAAAATTATGGTTAAATCATCGATTCCGGATGGCATATGTTCATAAGAAACATGATGACGATTAAAAATCTCCATTAGTTTAAGAGTAAAACCAGCACCTTTATTAAGCATATATTTTCTTAAATAAAGGGCTGCGAAATTTTTGCCACCAGCGATTCCTGTAATTGTTCTTTTAGGTACAAATCCTTCTTCAGGCACAATTAAAGTTCCTGGCTTTTCAGGATGATTAGTATTTTTAACATTTACTGGAATCTCGCCTTCAATGGCTGGAATTAAGGCTTCATCATGAAAAACAGAAAAACCAGCATAGGATAATTCTCGCATTTCCTGGTAAGTCATTTTTTTAATCGGTTTAGGATTCTCAATGATATTAGGATTAGCAGAGAAAATTGCGTCAACATCAGTGAAATTTTCGTATAATTCTGCATTCAATCCTCTTGCCAAAATAGCGCCAGTAATATCCGAGCCTCCACGTGAGAAGGTAGCAATATGACCAGACGGCGTTATACCGTAAAAGCCTGGAAAAATGATGCGTTCATCTTTATTTATTTTAACGCGCTTTAAATTGACATAAGTTTCAGGATTAACCTCAGCGTTGTTAGGCATCCCTGTTACAATGAGTCCTACATCTTTAGGCTCAAGAAAGCGTGTCTTGATTCCTTGATGATTTAATATCTTTGATATGAGTAAAGCGTTTAGTCTCTCACCATGAGCTTTAAAAGCAGCCATACGATAATCAGCATTAGGGTAAGATAGTTTGGGTAAAGTTAAAAGAATACGCTTGATTTCAGTCAAATCAGACTCGTTTAAATCAAAGTATTGTGCAATTAGCTCGTAACGCTTGAATACTTCATTAGCAATATCTTCGTAATTGTTGCTTCTCAGACTGGTATAAGCGTAAGTGATCAATAAATCAGTTACCTTAATATCATCTTCACTTCTTTTTCCTGGTGCTGAAACAACTATTACTTGTCTTTTAGGATCATTTTTAATGATGTCTAAAGCCTGATTGACATTATTGCCAGTGGCTAAGGAAGATCCTCCAAATTTAACAACTTTCATGTTTACCTCGTAAAAACTCTTACTTTAAATTTAAAATTGAGCTAATTTCTGCCTCCATATTGCTTGGATCAATAATCATTTCTTTATGAGGTTCGTGGTCAAAGAGGGCACGAACGCCAATTGATAGTTGACCGCCTAGTTCATCATGTAGTTTCTTTATTGCAGCGACACCTGTTTGAGGACATTCTCTGCCAGTAATAGCTGTATAAACCGTTTCAGGGAACTTGTAAGGACTAGCCGTAGAAACAATTACCATTGGAGTTTTATCTTTAGATTTTTGTTGGTATTGATGAGCTACATAAGAGCCAACTGCTGTGTGAGGATCAATGACGTAGCGATCATAATCATAGATTCGTTTGATTTCTGCTTTTACTTCATCTTCAGAAGCAAAAGCAGCTGCAAAAATATCTTGCATTTTAGAAAAGACTTCACCGGAAACTTGGTAGTGTCCCCTTTGAGTTAACTGATTCATTAGGCTAGCAATTTCTTGGGAATCTTCCTGGTAAAGATCAAATAAAAGACGTTCTAAATTGCTGGAAACTAAGATATCCATTGCCGGAGCGTTAGTTAAATGGAATTTACGACGCTTATCATAAACACCATTATTAAAGAAGTCGGTTAATACATTATTTTCATTTGAAGCACAGACTAATTTATTGATCGGTAATCCTAGCTTTTTGGCATAATAACCAGCTAAAATATCACCAAAGTTTCCAGTTGGTACTGCAAAATTGACTTTATCACCTAATTTAATTTCTTGTCTGCGAACTAATTGACCATATGTATAAAGATAGTAAGAAATTTGTGGAACGAGTCGACCAATATTCATTGAATTAGCTGATGAAAATTGGAAACCATTTTGATTTAACTTAGTTCTAAAAGTTTTATCATTAAAGATTTTCTTAACTTCCGTTTGTGCATCGTCAAAATTACCCTTAATGGCAATAGCTCGGAGATTATTACCACGCTGACTAAGCATTTGTTTAAGTTGAACTGGACTGACTCCGCCTTCAGGATAGAAAACAATGACTTGAGTGCCATTTTGGTTGGCAAAACCTCGCATAGAAGCAGTACCAGTATCACCTGAGGTTGCGGTTAAGATGATAATATCGCGATCGATTTTTTTAATTTGAACTGCCCGTGTCATCAATTGAGGGAGCATTTGTAAAGCAATATCTTTAAATGCTAGGGTTGGACCGTGAAATAGTTCCATGTAAAAGTTGTCATCGTGTTTTTCGATGGGAACAATGCTACGATCATCCCATTGTTCACTGTAGGCATTGATAACTGCTGATTTAATTTGTTCTTTAGAGAAATCGTCAAAGAATAGACTAATGATCATCGCTGAAATCTGCTTATAAGACAATTTAGGCAGATCTTCTAATTTAAAGTTAGCTTTTGGGAAAGCAAGTGGAACATAGAGACCACCATCTTGTGCTAATCCTTGAATAATAGCAGCTGGTGCATTTAAAGTGTTTTCCTTTGATCCGCGTGTACTACGGTATTTCATAAAAATCGTCCTCTTCTTAAGTCTGAAATATAAGTATATTAACTATTGTAACTTGTTTTTGCCTTGTGTTACAATCATAAAAATAAGAAAATCATTAAAATAGAGGAAATGGAAAATGGCAATCAAAATCGCATTACTTGGATTAGGAACTGTTGGTTCTGGTGTTTTAAAAATAATCAAAAATAACCAAAAAAAGATCAAACAAACCAGTGGGGAAGAGATTGTTATTAAGAAAGCGTTGGTCCGTAATCCCAATAAACATAAGAATGTGGCTAAAGAACTTGATTTAACTACTGATTTTATGGAAATTCTTCAAGATCCTGAAATTAAAATTGTAGTTGAACTAATGGGCGGTCTTCATCCAGCAAAAGAATACATTTCTGATGCTCTTAACGCGGGTAAAAATGTAGTAACTGCTAATAAAGACTTAATGGCTACTTATGGTTCTGAACTAATTGCTCTAGCTGCGAAGGATAGATGTGACTTAATGTACGATGCCAGTGTGGCTGGTGGTATTCCAATTTTAAGAACTTTAAGTACCTCTTATGCCAGTGATATGATTTCTGAGATTCAAGGGATTATCAATGGTACGACTAATTATATTTTGTCCCAGATGGGAGAGAAGGGCCTGAGTTACGATGCAGCCTTAAAGCAGGCGCAAGAATTAGGTTTTGCGGAAGCTGATCCAACTAATGATGTAACAGGCAAAGACGCTGCTTATAAAATTGTTATCTTAAGTAAATTTGCGTTTGGTACCAAGATTGGAATTAATGATTTTACTATTGAAGGAATTAATAACTTACAAGATTTTGATATTAAGCAAGCGCAAAAAATGGGTTATGTTATTAAGTTAATTGGGATTGCCAAAAATATAGCAGGTAAGCTATTTGTGGAAGTTGCTCCTTGCCTTTTGCCTGAAAATGCGATCATGGCTCATATTAAAAATGAAATTAATGCTTTACAAATTAAGAGTCAGAGCTTAGGTACTGCAGTCTTTACAGGACCAGGAGCAGGTAGCTCAGCCACTGCTAGCTCTGTAATGAGTGACGTAATTGCGGAAACTAGCAACTATGTAAAGCAAATAAATGGTAAGCCTTTTAGTAATTTCTCAAGAATAATGAAATTAACTAGTTCAGAAGATGTTAAATATCCATATTACTTGTCGTTTGATGCGGAAGAAACTTTATTCACTTTGAGTAAACTACTTTCGAAGTTAGAGATTCCGGTAAGAGAAATAAAACGAATTAATCAAAAAACTGTTGTAATGACAGAAGAAATTAGTCGTCAACAGCTTCAAGATTTAGCAATTCAAGATCAATATTTAAGAGCTAGTTACAAGGTTTTAAAGTGAAAAGAGGGTTAGAATGCTTATTAAAGTACCAGCTTCAACAGCTAATTTAGGACCAGGATTTGATTCAATTGGAATGGCTGTTTCATTGTATTTAGAGGTAAAAGTTTTAGGTTTATCAGATCACTTTCAAGTTGATCATGTTATGCCAGACATTTCTCACGATGAGAGTAATTTGATTGTTAAGACGGCCCTGACGGTATATCCAGGGCTAAAACCGCTTCATTTACAAGTAAGAAGTGATATTCCCCTTTCTCATGGCTTGGGCAGCAGTTCGAGTGCCATAGTTGCTGGAATTGAACTTGCTGATCATTTTGGAAAGTTGGGATTGACTGATGATGAAAAAGTGCAAATCGGTGCTGAAATTGAAGGTCATCCAGATAACATTGCTCCAACTATTCTTGGCGGATTAGTAATTGGTACTGAAGTTGAAAAACACTTTGATGCAATTAAGGCTCCGTTGCCTCCATTTTCTTTAGTTGCTTATGTTCCAAGCTATAATTTACCAACAAAAAAAGCTCGTGAGGTCTTGCCCCAAGAGCTGGATTTTAAGACGGCTACTCATGGTTCTGCAATTGCTAATACATTGGTAGCAAGTCTATTTGCTAAGAATTATCAAATAGCTGGAGAGTTAATGGAAAAAGATGTTTTTCATGAAAATTATCGTGAGAAATTAGTACCAGAACTTTCTAAAGTAAGAGATGTGGCGCACCAAAAACATGCTTTGACAACTTATCTTAGTGGTGCAGGTTCAACAGTGATGACCTGGGTGGCGGATGAGCATGTCAATGGCTTTTTGTCTGGGCTTCGAAAGCATGATCTAAGAGATAAAACTCTTGTTTTACATCCTGATCCTCATGGTGTGCAAATAATTGAATAAAATAAAAAATAACCTTGATTTTTCAAGGTTATTTTTGTTAGACATCAAAAGTTTCAGTAAAACTGTCACCGTCGATAAGCATCCGCTTTGCATTGACAGCGTACCAATATGGCATTATTTCAGTATTATCTTCTATTTCTGGTTCATAATCTGCTAAGGCTAAGATCTTATCAAGATCCTTTTTCTTAATATTAGGGTAGAGGTTAAGAAATGCAGATTCAGTGATGCCGTCTTGTTTGAAACCACTGGAAGAATAGTTTTCTTTAAAAATATCTTTAAAATCAGATAGATCGTAACGAGGTTTAAAATCTTCATCGAAATATTTTATTTCAATATTTTCTATTTCCATGAAGGCACCAAGTTGATTGGCCATATGAGGTAGTTTATTTGCTAATTGTTCAACTGTGTAGCCATTTTTTGTATCGGTTGCTTTTTGCTTATGTTGTTTTAGCCAGCTTTCTCTAATATCATGGGCATCATCACGTTGAGTAATAATGTCTTTTACCTTTTTAATTGTGGCTTCATGGTGGTTAACTGCTTTTTGCCATTCAAGCCGGTTGGAATACATTTGCCGATATCTAACAGGGTAGGGATGATTAATTGTATTAAAAATAAAATTCAATTTGTCGGTGGAGTATGAATCGAGTTCGTCTTCCCGCCATATTAATTCATAATAAGAACTCATTAAAGTCACCTTTCTTTTGTTTCTATTATACAGTTAGATTTTTGCGTATAAAAAATTAATTAGATATGTAAGCATAAATGATTCGAATTATTATATCTTGTGTTAAAGTAACTTTAATTTATAGAAGACCGGAAAAATGCCGGAAATTTTATTGAAAAAAGGAGAATATGAGAGAATGACAGAGAATAACAAACAAGCTAAAAGCACTGATACCAAGGCAAAAGCCCATTATGATACGGCTATTTTTGCTGGCGGTTGTTTTTGGTGTATGGTAGAACCATTTGATACAGTTGATGGAGTCGAAAAAGTGGTTTCTGGTTATACTGGTGGTCATGTTGCTAATCCAACTTATGAGCAAGTATGCACTGGTACAACAGGCCATACTGAGGCAGTTAAAATTACATATGATCCCAGCAAGATTTCTTATGAAAAACTACTAGATTATTACTGGCAAGTAACTGATCCAACAGATGCAATGGGACAGTTTCAAGATCGTGGTGATAATTACCGTCCAGTAATCTTCTATAATTCAGAAATGCAAAAAGAAGCTGCAGAAGAGTCTAAACAAAGACTAGCAGATAGCGGTTTCTTTGATAAACCAATTGTCACCCAAATTGAAAAAGATAAACCATTTTATCCAGCAGAAGAATATCATCAAAACTTTTATAAAAAGAATCCTGAACGTTATGCTTTAGAAGAAGCAGGTGGTCGTGCAGATTACATAAAAAAGCACTGGAACAAGTAGTTTTTAGGTTGGTCCTAGCTTCAAATTTTGTTAAACTTAATATGCTCAATTAAATAAAATAATATATTTGATTTAAGGATTGACATAAAATATGGATCAATTAGACAAATTCAACAGGCGATATAACTTTATTTCAAAGTTATCTGCAGCTTTTTTCTATTCTATCGCGGTAGCCATTGCCTTAAACTTTTTCTGGACTCCAGGACATATGTACTCATCCGGAATTACTGGTTTTGCGCAACTAGTCAACACCGTTAGTGAACGATATTTACCTTTTACTTTGTCCACATCATTTATGTATTTTGCCTTGAACTTTCCATTGTTCATTTTGGCTTGGTGCAAGATAGGACATAAATTCACTTTCTTTACTATTATTGCAGTTGCTCTTGGTTCCGTGATGATGCACTTAATTCAGCCACTACAAATGCATTTGGATCCTGTGGTTTGCGCAATTTTCGGTGCTTCGATCAACGGAATTGGTACCGGATTAGCACTTAAGAATGGGATTTCAACAGGTGGGCTTGATATTATTGGAATTGTAATTCGTCAAAAAACCGGTATTAGTTATGGTAAGTTTAATATCTTTATTAATTTAATTATCATTGCTGCGGCTGGTTTTATGTTTGGCTGGACACGTGCTTTATACTCAGCTTTGACTATTTTTATTAATGGTCGAGTAATTGATGCGGTTTATACTCAACACCAAAAAATGCAGGTAATGATTGTTACTCAACATCCTCAACATATTATTGATGGTATTCAAAACCGGATGCATCGTGGTATTACTATTCTTCATGATGCGGAAGGTGCTTACAGTCATATTGAAAAGACTGTTTTAATCACTATTATCGATCGTTATGACATGTATGATATTCGTCAGATTGTTCAACATGCTGATCCATATGCATTTATGAGTATAAGTGAAGTTGAAAAAGTATATGGCCGATTTAAAGAACAAGAAATTGTGTAAAAAGAAAAAGCTTGAAGTTCTTGAAACTTCAAGCTTTCTTATTTGTTTAGATTTTTATTTCCTATAATGTTTCTTAATTACACTGATTGGATTAAGCCAAGTACCATTATTTACGTTCCAGTTGTTGCAAGGAAAGCCATGCTTGTTAATGTACTTTTTAGTGGTTTTGGTTAAACCTAAATGAAGGTGAGAACCAGTTAATTTGCCAATCTTTTGACCAGCTTTTACTTTTTGACCAGTTTTTACATATATATCACGTTTCTTGGTAAAACCTTCCTGGTAGATTTCTACATATTTATCAGGACTGATTATCCAAATGAACCAGCCTAATCCGTTAGCATAACCCACTTTTTTTACAGTACCTGGATGAATTGCATAAACGGGTGAATAACCAACTTCTGAGTGACCAAAGTCCCAACCATCGTGAAAGTATGAAGGTGGGTTAACTGAACGCAAGTAGTTAGTCATTCCAAATACTTGAGCGTTAAACATAGGACGTACACCATATTTTTCACAAGCCTTAAATGGATAAGTCCATTTATAAGTCTTTTTAGTGGTGTCTTTGTTAGCATCAACTGTGTCAGTTATATTAGTTATAGGATTACTATCAATCGTATCAGCTGAAGCAACAGTTGACATGCTTACACTTGAACCCAATAAAACTGCACCTAATAAAGTAATAATTTGTTTACGAAATTTCATCTATTATAAAACCAGGACGTTCCTGATTTTTTCTCCTTTCTATAAGTGACCTAGACCATTGTAACGCAGTAATTTTATGTAACCGTTACAAAATTGTTGCCACTAACTAAAAGATAGAAAAAAGACTGAAACTTTAGTCTCAGTCTTTTAAATATTAAATATAATTATTTATTACTTAGCGTAGTCGTCAATACCCAAGTGTTCCAAAATTAGAGCAGCAGTTTCTTCAATTGAACGGTGGGCTACATTAATTACGTAGCATCCCAACTTCTTGTATAAAGCTTGTGCTGACTCAAGTTCCTTGTTGATTGAATCCATGTTTGAATAGGTCGTATCTGGGTTAAGACCGTAGGCAATCATTCTTTGACGTCTAATTTCATTTAAAACAGATGGGTCATTAGTCAAACCGATAATCTTCTTTGGATCAATTTCGTAAATTTCTTTTGGAATATGAGTTTCAGGAACCAGTGGTAAGTTAGCAACCTTCAAATTCTTATTTGCCAAGAATAATGAAAGTGGAGTCTTAGAAGTTCTAGAAACACCAAGTAAAACTACGTCAGCTTCTAGGAATCCTTTTGGATCTTTACCATCATCATACATTACAGCGAATTCCATTGCAGAAATTCTATCGAAGTACTTCTGATTCAAACTGTGCTGTGCACCAATCTTTTGGTCTGGCTTCATGTGAGTAGTTTGTTGAATGGCTTCAACTACAGGAGAAAAGATGTCAACACACTGAATATTATGTTCACGTGCAAATTTGATAACTGGCATTTGCATTTCATCTTTTACTAAACTATAGATGATAACCGAATTTGGATACTTTTGAATTTCTTCTAAGACTTCATCCAATTTTTGTTGATTAGTAATAAATGGGTAACGACGATAATTAATTTTGGCATTTGGAAATTCAGCAGCGGCTGCAGTGGCGTTGCTAAATGCGGTATCACCAGCGGCATCTGAAATAATGATGATATTTAATTCATTTTGATCTTTTGTTTCTGCCATATTAGCACCTCTTTCTGAAATAATTATACTATTAATGAAAGCGGATTAACAAGGAAATTCAAGCGATAAACTTTTTCAAAAAATATTTATAAATTGGTATTGACCCTAAAGATTTGTTTGGTATAATTTAAGTAAATGTATGGCGTAACGCCAAGAAATGGAAGGAGGGATCACACATGGCTAAGACAATCGTTCACGAAAACGAGTCTATTGATGATGCTCTTCGTCGTTTCAAGCGTTCCGTTTCTAGAAGTGGTACCTTACAAGAATACCGCAAGCGCGAATTCTACGAAAAACCAAGTGTTCGTAGAAAGCTTAAGTCAGAAGCTGCTCGTAAGCGTAGACATTATTAATAATTTTTGGAAAAGCTCACCCGGGATTGGGTGAGCTTTTTGTTTTACATAAAAGCACTATTCATATTATAGATTATGTTAAATAAATAGATAACAGATTTATTTTCGTTAGACATTTAGTTTGTTATAATATTATTGGGTTTTTAATAGAAAGAAGGAATTATTAAATTGAGTTTGTCAGAGAAAATTATGACTGATATGAAAACAGCCATGAAGAATCACGACAAAACTACTCTTAATACTGTTCGAATGATTAAGTCTGCATTGATGAACGAAAAAATCAAATTAGGACATGATTTGAATTCGGATGAAGAATTAACTGTTCTTAATCGTGAGAAAAAGCAAAGAGAAGAATCAATCGAAGAATTTGCAAAAGCAAAGCGCGATGACTTAGTTGAAGAAACTAAGAAAGAATTAGCAGTAGTTGAGAAGTATTTGCCTAAACAAATGAGCAAAGATGAATTGGAAGCTGCTGTTAAAGAAACGATTGATGAAGTTGGCGCTAAAGGCAAGTCCGATTTTGGTAAAGTCATGAAGTCTTTAATGCCTAAAATCAAGGGACGTGCTGATGGTAAAGCTGCTTCACAAGCAGTTCGTGATCAGCTGAATTAGTTATAAACAAGAAGGAGCGGATCTTTTTGGCTCAAACAACTTTTACACCTCAAAAACCAGAGAATATTCAAAAATTAGTTGGAGTTAATGATGGGAATCTAAAGCTTCTTTCTGAAGGTTATGATTTATCTGTGTCAGATACCGGTAATGAAATTGTCATTACAGGTGATGATGAGGCAAATATCAAAAAAGTTATTGCTGTTCTAAAAGCATTAGACAGTGTTGTGAATACCGGCGTTAACGTTGGCGCGCCCGACACGGTCAGCGCGATGAAGATGGCTGATAAGGGTACAACCGAATATTTTGCAGACTTATATAAGAAAGTTTTAATTCGGGATGCTAAAGGTAGACCGATTAGAGTTAAAAATATGGGTCAAAAGCGTTATGTTGAAGCTATTGATAAATCTGACGTTGTTTTTGGAATAGGACCAGCGGGAACTGGTAAGACTTTTTTGGCAGTTGTTTGTGCAATTGCAGCCTTTAAAAAGGGAGAGGTTTCTCGGATCATCTTAACAAGACCGGCTGTTGAAGCTGGTGAATCACTTGGATTTTTGCCTGGTGATTTGAAGGAAAAAGTTGATCCATATTTGAGACCAATTTATGATTCTTTGTACGCTATTCTTGGTAATAATACGACTGACCGCTTAATGGAACGTGGCGTAATTGAAGTTGCTCCGCTAGCTTATATGCGTGGGCGTACGCTTGATGATGCCTTTGTAATTCTTGACGAAGCCCAAAATACTACTGATGCACAAATGAAGATGTTTTTGACACGTCTTGGGTTTAATTCCAAGATGGTTGTAAACGGAGATATGACTCAAGTCGATTTACCGGGACGACAGCATAGCGGTTTAATCGACGCAAAGCACATATTGAAGAATATTGACCAAATCAAATTCATCAACTTTTCTGCAAATGACGTTGTTCGTCACCCTGTAGTTGCTAAAATTATTACTGCTTATGAAAAAGAGGACATTAAACATTAAAAATGGATCCAATTGATATTACATATAATGATGAAGTTGGCTTTTTAGATGATAAAAAGCGTGACTGGCAGGACTGGATTATGAAGCTCTTACTTTTAGCTAAAAAGGAAATAGGCAAGACTAATAACTTAGAAATGAGTATTAATTTTGTTGACGAAGATCGTAGTCATGAGATTAATTTGAAATATCGTGACAAAGATCGTCCAACTGATGTGATTTCTTTTGCAATTGAAGATGGTGAGGATTCAATTGACTTAGCTGCCTTTGAGGATGATCCAGATTTTCAAGAGGATATCGGGGATCTATTTATGTGTCCGAGTGTTATTAAGCGTCATAGTAAAGAATATGGTACAGGGTTTGATCGAGAATTTGGCTACACAGTTGTTCACGGCTTTTTGCACTTAAATGGCTATGACCACATTAAGCCAGAAGAAGCTAAAGAAATGTTTGGTATTCAGGGAAAGGTGCTAGAAGATTATGGCTTGCCACTTTATCCTGATCAGTTAGATGAAGGCAGAGGTAAATAATGGAAGAAAAAGATTTTAAATCTGGCTTTGTTGCTTTAATTGGTCGTCCTAATGTTGGCAAATCAACTTTAATGAACTACTTAGTTGGTCAAAAAGTGGCGATTACGTCAAATAAGCCTCAGACAACGCGAAATCGTATCTCAGGCATATATACTTCTAATAAAATGCAAGTAGTTTTTGTTGATACACCAGGTATCTTTAAACCTCATTCAAAGCTTGACGATTACATGGATAAAGCTAGTCTTTCAAGTTTAAATGACGTAGATTTGGTTTTATTTATGGTTGAACCTGAGGAAATTGGTAAAGGTGATCAATATATCGCTGACTTGTTAAAGGAAGTAAAAGTTCCTGTATTTTTAGTAATTAATAAGGTTGATCAAATTCATCCTAATAAACTTCTGCCAATCATGGATTCGTATCATAAACTTGAAGGATTTAAAGAGATACTACCGATTTCTGCTACTCAAGGTATTGGTATTGAAGATTTGCTTGGTACAATTAATAAATATTTGCCAGAAGGACCGCAATATTATGGTGCTGATCAGATCACAGATCGTCCAGAATATTTTGTTGTTGCTGAACTTATTCGTGAACAGATCTTAGTTCTTACTTCACAAGAAGTACCGCACGCTACCGCGGTTGCAGTAGATCACATGAATAAGCATGAAAGAGGCAAATTGGTCATTGAAGCAACTATTTATGTTGAAAAAGATGGACAAAAGGGCATTATCATAGGTAAAGGTGGTAAGATGCTCAAGCAAATTGGTATAAATTCTCGCAAAGAAATTGAAAATTTATTGGGAGAAAAAGTCAATTTGCGTCTCTGGGTTAAGGTTCAATATAACTGGCGCTCAGATCCAGGCTTTTTGAAGCAAATTGGGTATGATAAAAAGGAACTCAGTTAAATGGTACGTGAACTTAAAGAAGTTCAGGGTATTATTTTCAAAAGACAAAAATATAAAGAAGCAGATTTATTAGCTAAAATTATGACTAAACAAGATGGTATTATTACTTTAATTGTGAAAGGTGCTTTAAGACCGAAATCACGATTAAGTGCGGCCACGTTGAATTTTTCAACAGGTACTTATATCATCTATACTAGTGGTCATGGTTTAAGCAATCTGCGTACGTATAAAGAAGTAAAGCAATTCGATGGTCTTTATCATGATTTGACCAAGAACGCTTATGCTTCTTTTATTTTTGACTTAATTGACCATGCTTTTGTTGAATATCAGCCGATTGGTAAATATTACAACTTGGCTCTTTTTGCCCTGAACAAGATTGACAAAGGCGTAGATAGTGAAATGATTACCCAAATTGTACAAATGAAAATGTTAAGTGCTTATGGCGTAGAACCGGAGTTACGGCATTGTGTAATTTGTGGTAAGGAAAAAGGTGTTTTTGATTATTCAATTAAATTAGGCGGTATTGTGTGCAGTGATCATTTTGGTGTAGTTAATAGTCGCATGCATTTAAAACCTAAAGAAACCGCTGTATTGAGAACAATTGCTTTATTACCGATTGATCGACTTGGAACAATATCCATCAATGAAGAAACAAAAAAAGCTACACGCAAAGCAATTGATCGTATTTATAGAGAAACAATTGATTTGAATTTAAAAACTAAAAAGTTTTTGGATGAATTAAAGCTATTTTAGTCAGTTAAAAATATGGTTAATCCCTGATTCATGTGTTAAAATAAAAACGTACGTGGCAATAATGAGGATTAGAAAAGTACTAGTTCAGCGAATGCCGTTTGGTGAGAGGGCATCTAGGAAAAGGCACCTCTAGCCATGTCCAATTAAGTGCAGGAAGAAGACTTCCTGAATTAGGGTGGAACCGCGATATATTTCGTCCCTATGCAAAATTTTGCATAGGCTTTTTTTATGGCCTAGCGCAGGAGGAGAATTAAGGAAAATGGCAGATAAGAAATTAAATATTCAAAATATGATCTTTAAGCTGGAACAATTCTGGTCCTCCAAAGGTTGTATGATTATGCCTTCATACGATGTTGAAAAAGGTGCAGGTACGATGAGTCCTTACACTTTTCTTCGTGCAGTTGGTCCCGAACCATGGGCAGCTTGCTATGTAGAGCCTTCAAGAAGACCTGCAGATGGTCGTTATGGTGAAAACCCTAACCGGTTATTCCAACACCATCAATTCCAAGTTGTTATTAAACCAGCTCCAAAAGATATTCAACAATATTACTTAGACAGTTTGAAGGTTTTAGGCATTGATCCTTTGGAACATGATATTCGTTTCGTGGAAGATAACTGGGCTAACCCATCAATGGGTTGTGCCGGTGTTGGTTGGGAAGTATGGCTTGATGGAATGGAAGTTAGTCAGTTTACATACTTCCAAGTAGTTGGTGAATTAGACGTTAAGCCAACTATGAGTGAAATTACTTACGGTGTTGAAAGATTAGCTTCATATATTCAAGATGTCAACTCAGTGTTTGATCTTGAATGGGGAAATGGCGTTCTTTATCGCGATATTTTCAAACAACCAGAGTATGAACATTCTAAGTATGCGTTTGAAGAATCTGATCAAGATCAATTACTTAAATTCTTTGATGTTTATGAATCAACTGCTAAACGTCTTCTGGGCCAAAACTTGGTACACCCAGCATATGATTACATTTTGAAATGCTCACATACTTTCAACTTGCTTGATGCTTGTGGAGCAGTTTCAGTAACTGAACGTGCTGGATATCTATCAAGAATTAGAAGTTTAGCTCATGAAGTTGCTGTTAAATTTGTTGAAGAACGTGAAAAACGTGGCTTCCCATTGCTTAAAAGTGCAGAAGACAAGAAAGCGGGGGTAGAAAATGGCTAAAGATTATTTATTTGAAATTGGTACTGAAGAAATGCCAGCTCACGTGGTACCACGCAGTGTTAAGCAATTAGCTGACAGAACTAAGAAGTTTTTGAAAGAAAATGGCTTAAAGTTTAAAGATATCAAGACTTTTTCAACTCCACGTCGTTTGACCATTCTTGTTGAAGACTTAGCTGAGAAACAAGACGATATTGATGAAGTAAAGAAGGGCCCAGCTAAGAAAATTGCTCAAGATAAAGATGGTAATTGGACTAAGGCTGCTCAAGGCTTTGCACGTGGTCAAGGCATGACTACTGATGACATTTACTTTAAAGAACTAAAGGGTACAGAATATGCCTATGTTCATGTTCAAAAAGAGGGTAAAAAAGCTAGCGATATTTTGATGGGCATGAGCGATATTATTAAAGATATGACTTTCCCAACTAAGATGCGTTGGGATTCAAACGATTTTGAATTCGTACGTCCAATTCACTGGCTTGTGTCTTTATTTGGTAGTGATGTAATTCCCGTTAAGATTTTGGATATTACTGCAGGTCGTAAGACTGAAGGTCATCGTTTCTTAGGTGATTCAGTTGTGTTAGCTAATGCAGATGATTATGAAGATGCATTGAAAGATCAATACGTCATTGCTAACGCTGAAGAGCGTAAGGACATGATTGTTAACCAAATGAATGAATTGGTTAAGAAGAATCATTGGCAAGTTAAGCCAGATCGTGACTTGCTTGAAGAAGTTACTTATTTGGTTGAATATCCAACTGTCTTTGCTGGTTCGTTTGATAAAAAGTATTTAAACATTCCAGATGAAGTATTAATTACTTCCATGAAGGATAACCAAAGATACTTTGAAGTTTATGATGAAGATGGCAATTTGATCAATCACTTTATTGCTGTTCGTAATGGTAATAAAGATTATCTTGATAATGTTATTTCTGGTAATGAAAAAGTTTTGGTTGCTCGTTTGGATGATGCCCAATTCTTCTATGATGAAGATCGTAAGTATCCACTCAGTCACTTTGTTGATCGCCTTAAGGATGTTTCATTCCACGATAAGATTGGTTCAATGGCTGAAAAGATGCAACGTGTACGCTTGATTGGTGATTATCTTGCAAAGCGTTGGAACTTGCCAGATAACGTTGTTAAAGATTTTGATCGTGCTAGTGAGCTTTACAAGTTTGACTTAGTTACTCAAATGGTCGGCGAATTTGCTGAACTTCAAGGTGTAATGGGGATGCATTATGCTCGTCTTGCTGGTGAAAATGAAGAAGTTTCAGTGGCTATTAAGGAACATTACATGCCAACAACTGCTGAAGGTCCACTTCCAGAAACTACAGTTGGTTCATTGTTATCAATTGCAGATAAGATTGATACTATCGTAACATTCTTTGGTGCAGGCATGATTCCTACCTCATCAAATGACCCATACGCTCTTCGTCGTTATGCATATGGTATTGTTAGAATTTTGCTTAATGAAAAGTGGTCACTTCCATTTAATGAAGTATTGCCTGAAATCATTAGTATGCTTAATGGTGTAACTCCAGCTAAGTTACCTAAGGGTGATGCCGATCAAGAAATTGCTGACTTTATTCGTGATCGTGTAAAGCAATACTTACAAAAGAATAAATTTAAGTACGATATTGTTGATGCAGTTCTTGCTTCAAGTCAACAAGATCCAAGTCAAGTTTTAGCAGCAGCTAATGTATTGCAACTTCATCATGATGATGAAGAATTCAAGCCAGTTGTTGAAAGTTTGACTAGAATTGACAATATTTTGAAGAAAGCTAAGTTTAAGGGCAACGTTGATGTTGATGAAAGTTTGTTTGATGATAACAGCGAAAAGGAACTCTATGTCGGTGTCCAAAACTTGCAAGATGTTGAAAGCTTAGCTGATCTTTACCAAGGTTTTGTTCAACTTCAACCAGTGATTGACCAATACTTCGACACTAATATGATTATGGCTAAGAATGAAAAGGTTAAGAATAATCGTTTAGCACAATTGTATGCTGTAAGTGAATTAGCTGATCGCTTAGGTGATTTAAGCAAGTTGGTTATTAAATAAAGATTTAGATAGAAAAGGTGATTCATGTGGCTGGACGAATTCCAGAAGAATTCATCAGTGAGGTCCGCAATAATGTGAATATTGTAGATGTCATTAGCCAATACGTATCACTTG
Source organism: Lactobacillus ultunensis DSM 16047 (assembly GCF_001436305.1). GTDB lineage: Bacteria > Bacillota > Bacilli > Lactobacillales > Lactobacillaceae > Lactobacillus > Lactobacillus ultunensis. The sequence continues at coordinate 36,633 of NZ_AZFO01000004.1, forward strand.
AAAAGAAAGGCAAAGACTATATTGGTCTTTGCCCTTTTCATCAAGAAAAAACACCATCTTTTACAGTTAATGAGGAAAAACAATTCTTTAAGTGTTTTGGCTGTGGTAAAGGCGGTAATGTATTTAAATTCTTGATGTATAAAGACAATTTGACTTTCCCTGAAAGTGTTGAGCGTGTTGCTGAATTTGCTCATATTCCCATGCCAACGGGATATGGTAAAGGTAGTGCTCCTAAACTTAGTCCGATTATGCGAATGCATCAGGATGCAACAGAATTTTATCATCGAGTATTGCTTACAACTAAAGCCGGTGAGCGAGGAATGCAATACGCTAAAAAGAGAGAGTTAGATCATGATACGCTTGAACATTTTAAGATTGGTTATGCTCCTAAACAAGATAATGTGCTAATTACATATCTTCGTGGTAAAGGATATCAGGATGATGACCTAGCTAAAAGTGGCCTGTTTGTTCAAAGTAAAGATGGAAGATTATTCGATCGTTTTCGTGATCGATTGATGTTTCCACTAGATAACGAGAACGGTAAGACTATAGGTTTTTCAGGGAGACGAATTTCCAATGATAAAACCGAAGCTAAGTATATGAATAGCCCTGAAACTGAAATCTTTACTAAATCTAAGGTACTGTTTCATTTTGCGGAAGCAAAAAGGGCAGCCAGAAGTGAAGGACATTTGATTCTTTATGAAGGCTACATGGATGTAATAGCAGCTTATAAAGCTGGCGTAAAATCTGGTATTGCTTCGATGGGGACTAGTTTAACAGATGATCAGATCTATATGTTAAGACGAGTTACACCAAATATTATTGTCAACTATGATGGCGATGATCCAGGAGTTCATGCAGAAGAACGGGCTGCACGAATGTTTAATAAAGATGGCAATTTTAATTTAGGTATTGTCGTTTTACCAGAGAAGCTTGATCCGGATGAATATGTTAGAAAATATGGTGCTGAAAAATATCGCGAAGAAGTAAAAGGTGCTTTAACACCAACTGACTTTTTTCTTAAACGATTAGCACAAAAGTATAACTTGGATAATGATCGTGAAAAGATTACTTATCTTAATGAGGCAATTAAAGAAATTAGCCAAGTTAGGAATCCTGTTGAACAGGATATGTATGTTGAAAAACTAGCACGTTCAGCTGGTGTTTCTATTGAGTCATTAAAGGCAAATTTAGCTAGGGAAAGACGTAAGAACAATCGTGCTCGCAGTCATATGCGTCAGTATAGGGATTATTCTGTTCCCACTGATACATCGATCCCTGAATCTGCACCTATAACGGAAGAGGTGCCGCAACAGACTGAAGCACAACAACATCCATGTCAAACGAGATTGCTCTATTTATTTATTCATGCAGCTCAAGCTCAAAAATATCTTTTGGAGGGGCATTTTCATTTTCCGGATAAAGATTTTGAATCTCTGGCTAATTTATGGATAAAATATCAAGAAACACATGATAATCCACAAATTGATGGTTTCTTAGATTTTATTCCTGAGCAACTTCAAGGTATAATAGTAGATGCTGAACTAGCAGAAATGCCAAAAGATTTCACAATTCAAGAGGTTGATGAGTATGTGCAATCTTTACAAAAGCGCAGCATTTATTCCCGGCTGAATGAGCTCAAAAATCAATTACAGGATGCTAAGCGCAAACAAGATGTACAAGAAATATTAAAGATTACTCAAGAGATTATTGGATTGAAGAGGATCTTAGGTTAATAAGGAGGCTTTTTAGTGGTAGAAAAGAGAACTACACAAAAACTATCTTTGGATAAGATGGTGAAGAAAGTCGTTAAAGACGTAAAAAAAGATAAGTCGATTACTGAAAAAGACTTTACTGCTCGTCTGATTAAGCCTTATAACTTACAAGGTAAGGCTATTGATCAACTGGTACAAGAGTTTGAAGATAATGGTATCAGTATTGTCGATGAAAATGGTGATCCTTCAAAGTTAGCTTTAAAGAAGCAAAAAGATGTTGAAAAAGCTGAATTGAAGGACATGTCTGCTCCGTCAAGTGTTCGAATGAATGATCCGGTTCGGATGTACTTGAAGGAAATAGGTCGTGTGCCTCTTCTTACTGCTGATCAAGAAATTGCTCTTGCTAAAAGAATTGAAGCTGGGGATGAAGAAGCAAAGCAAGAATTAGCTGAAGCTAACCTTCGTTTGGTGGTTTCCATTGCTAAACGTTATGTAGGTCGTGGAATGTCATTCCTTGATTTAATTCAAGAAGGTAATATGGGTCTGATGAAGGCTGTTGATAAATTTGATTATCGTCTTGGATTCAAGTTCTCAACTTATGCAACTTGGTGGATTAGACAGGCTATAACTCGTGCGATTGCCGATCAAGCACGTACAATTAGAATCCCCGTTCACATGGTTGAAACTATTAATAAATTAATTAAAATTCAACGTCAATTGCTTCAAGATTTGGGTCGTGAACCTACCCCAGAAGAAATTGGGGCAGAAATGAATGTGCCTACTAATAAAGTACGTGATATTCTTAAAATTGCTCAAGAACCTGTTTCTTTGGAAACTCCTATCGGTGAAGAGGATGATTCACACTTAGGTGACTTTATTGAGGACAAGGATGCTACTAGTCCCGAACAACATGCATCTTATGAAATGTTGAAGGAACAACTTGAACAAGTTCTTGAAACTTTGACTGACCGTGAAGAAAATGTTTTACGTTTGCGTTTTGGCCTTGATGATGGCCGTACTCGTACTTTGGAAGAAGTAGGTAAGGTATTTGGTGTAACTCGTGAACGTATTCGTCAGATTGAAGCCAAAGCTTTACGTAAGCTTCGTCATCCAAGTCGTTCAAATCAATTAAAAGACTTTATGGATTAACATTTAATACTAAGTAAAAGCAGAAAGTCATATTTGTTGAAAAACAAATATGACTTTTTCTTTATTTTGGTATTCAAGGATTTATAATCTTAAAACTGAGATATATGATAAAATGTATGAAAACTAAAGAGAAATAGAAAAATGAAAAGTCTAACACAGAAAAATAAATTATTACTAGGATATCTCATTTCTGGTTTTGGTGATCAGTTTTATACCTTTGCTATTCCACTTTTAATGTTATCTCGTTCTCATTCTGCCGTAATTATGGGATTATTGACGGCTATGGAGTATCTTCCTACTGCTATATTTGGGTTTGTCATTGGTTCTTTATTTGACACGTATTCTCGAAAAAGAATAATGTTAATTTCACTTCTAATGCAGGTACTATTAGTACTGGCAATTCCGTTTTTGATTCAGTTTACAGCTCCAATTTGGTTAATCTTAATAATTATTTTTATATTGGGTACATTTGATCTAATCACTTGGACTGGTTATCAAATTTTTATCGCTGAATCTGTAATTACTGAGGAATTACCAACTGTTTCTGGTCAGGTAGGATTAATTTCTTCCATTCAAAAGACTTTTGGCCCAGGGATTGCCGCTATTGTGTTGAATTTTATGCATTATATTGGTGGTTTTATTCTTGATGCATTAAGTTATCTTAGTCTTATTTGGACTATTAAAGATTATAAGCCGGAATCTTCTAAGGGCGGTGATCGTTCCCAAAAAGGCAATTTGAAAAAACATGTCGGTTTTCACTTTTTAATGGCTAATCATGATCTCAAATGGCTAATTGTCAGTTTTTTTGTCGCTAATATCGGCTTCCAAGTTGTTGTACCCATGCTAACTTTCCTGTTGAAACAAACTATGCATGTTTCCGTTAGCTTAATAGGGATATTTTTTACTATTTCGTCAGTAGCTAGCATTTTAGGCAATTTTGTCTATTTACACTTCGGAAAAAAGTTAAAACTTGGTTTTCAATTAGTTCTTATAGGTCTGTTAATAATGTGTGGTTTTGCCATGATGTTATTTCTAAATTCTTTCATATTGGTAACTGTTGGATATGCTATTGTTTCCTTTGGTAGCGTATGGGCTCAAGCTAATTTCTTTACTATTATGCAAGCTAAAACCCCTTCAAAATATAAAGGGACAGTTACCTCTATATCGACTACGTTAACAAGGATTGCTGGACCAATTATGGCTTTGGCAAGTGGCTATCTGACAAAAATAGAGGCACATATTGTTCTTATTGTTGCAATCATATGCTTGATTTTGTCTGTGATAATAACATGTAGTGCTGGTTTGAATCGTCTTAGTAAATTAGAAAATTTCAATTAATATATAATCGAAGAAGTTTTCAAAAATAAGCCTTGGATAAGAAAATATCCAGGGCTTTTTGTTTTAAAAATAACTTGCAAAATGTAAGTTATAGTTTATAATCTGTACTAATAAAAAGTAAGTATTCTTTAGAGGAGTAAATTATGGATTTAGGTTTAACAGGAAAGAAAGCACTCATTACGGGTTCGACAAAAGGAATAGGGAAGGCAATTGCCATTGAGATGGCTAGAGAAGGAGCTAACGTTATAATTAATGGGCGTAACGAGAAGACCGTAAATTCAGTTGTGAAAGAAATTAAATCTGCCTTTCCAACTACATCGCCATTAGGAGCAGCCTTTGATATATCATCAGAAGATGGACAGCAGTCTCTTTTTGAACAAATTCCTGAAGTAGATATTTTAGTTAATAATATGGGTATTTTTCAACCGATGAATTACTTTGATATAACTGAAGAAGTTTGGCAGCATTTTATTGATGTTAACTTCTATTCAGGCAATGCATTATCTAAATTCTATCTACCTAAAATGTTAAAACACGATTTTGGTAGAATTATTTTTATTGCTAGTGAAGAAGCGGTTATGCCATCTGGTGAAATGCCACAATATAGTTTAACTAAGACTATGAATTTGTCATTGGCTAAAAGTTTATCCAAATTGACAAAGGCAACTCATGTAACTGTTAATACTATTATGCCTGGTTCAACTTTGACCGAAGGTGTTGAGCAAATGTTGGAGGATATGTATAAAGATTCGGATCTGCCTAGAGACCAATGGGAGAGCGACTTTATGAAAAATCATCGTCCTCTTTCGCAAATCCAAAGATTAATTAGACCAGAAGAAGTGGGGCGTTTTACTGCCTTTGTTGCGAGTCCATATTCTTCATCCTTTTCTGGTGAAGCTTTACGTTTGGATGGTGGATTGGTACCAACTTTATATTAAAATTCAAAAAAGCAAAGAATCACTGCAAAATTGAATTTGCAGTGATTCTTCTATTTTTCGCTTTCTTTACCTTGGGCAATATCATCTTCAATGATTTTCATTGGATTAAGCCAGGTACCGTTGTCTTTCCAATAATATCGACAAGGTACACCGTGTTTGTCGATATAGTTCTTGTCAGTCTTGGTAACACCTAAGTGGATATGTGAGCCGGTTAAACGACCAATTTTTTGTCCCAACTTGATCTTTTGTCCCTTTTTCACATAAATATCTGTGATACTGAGAAAGCCTTCCTGATAGATTTCAACGTAACCATCATCAGAGATAACCCAAACATATAATCCTAAGCCAGGGGCATATTTAACTTTGTGAACTGTTCCTGCATGAACTGCATAAACAATAGAGTGTCCAACTTCGCTGAAACCAAAGTCATATCCATCATGGAAGTAACTTTTACTTGGATAGTATCGTCTGATTACATCTGTTTCACCAAATTTTTGACCTGACTTAAATTTGATTTTCTTCTCGTATAACCGTTTAAAAGGATATCCCCAAGTAACTTTATGAACTTTCTTCTTTTGAGTTTTTTTCTTCTTAACTACACTCGTTTGTGGTCTCGGAGAATTTAGGTTAATGTGCCACAAAGGAATTGAAGCAAAAAAGATAATTGCTATTAATGCGACAGAGAGTGAAATTTTGCTTTCAGTTTTTTTCATTTAAAAGAGTTCATCTCGCTTCCCATCAAGAATATGTTCACTAATTTTTGAATCGAAAAAGACTGGCAGATCATGATCAAAATTATACGCCAATTGGTGCCTTTTTAGTTCTTCTTTAGTCATCCAAGTAAGCGATCCTTCTTTAGATTCTCTAAGATTACCAGAGAATTGTTTGGCAGTATAAAATAGGACTAAATAGCGTTGTTTATTATGATCATAGAATTGTTTTATTCCTACAAGTTTCGGATGTACTATTTTTAAGCCAGTTTCTTCCAAAACTTCTCGAACGACAGAATCGTTGAATGATTCATGTGGCTCAACATGTCCACCAGGGAAAGTTAAACCAGGCCATACTGGATCATTTCGATTTAGTACGAGAATTTTATCCTTATTTTTAATCATACACATGTTAGTTAGAGTTACAGGTTCTGTTCTACTCATATAATTAAAACCCACTTTCTGGGATGATTATAACAAATAGTAGCCAAATAAACCTGATAAATATGCTAAAATTTGATTAAACAAACTCTTGATGGAGGAAAAATGAATTTAAGATTAAATACTTTAGCAAATATGGTAGATTCTGGCAGTAGAGTTGCTGATATTGGAACCGACCATGCTTATTTGCCGATTGAATTAGTTAAAAATGGCAAGATTGATTACGCTATTGCAAGCGATATTGCTAAAGGTCCACTTGATAATGCCAAGACAGATATCGCAGAAGCTGGTCTGAGTGATCAGATTGAAACACGCTTGGGAAGTGGCTTAGAGACAGTTACTCATGCTGATCAGATTGATACTGTCGTTATTGCAGGAATGGGTGGTAAGCTAATGACTGATATATTAGATACTGCCTGGAGTAAGGATTATCATTTTGATACTTTAGTACTTGAACCGAATATTGGTGAGGCAGGCGTCCGTAATTGGTTAATGATGCATAATTATAAGATTATTGCTGAAAAATTGATTGCAGAAGCTGGTCATACTTATGAACTAATTAAGGCAAAGTTGGTAAAAGAAAAGCATGATTTAACTGAGAAGGAAATATTCTTTGGACCTTTTATCTTGAGGGAAAAGAATCCAGTTTTTTATCAGAAATGGCAAGGTCAACTTGTGTATAATCAGAAGCTGCTCCAGAATTTGAATAAGGCTAAGAAAAAGGATGTAAATCGTATTAATGAAGTTAAGCATCATATTCAATTAATTGAGGAAGAGGTAAACGATGACTAAAGTTAAAGATATTGTTGCGCGGTTAAGACAGGATTTTCCTGAGGAGATTGCTTCACAGGGTGATCCAGTAGGGATGCAAATTGGTTCCATGGAGGAAGACGTTACAAAGGTAATGACCACTCTAGATGTTCGGCCTCAAGTGGTTGAAGAAGCAGTTAAAAAAGGTGTTAATTTTATCGTAAGTCATCATCCTGTGATGTTTAGACCAGCTCGTAATTTAGATTTTGCGAATGCTCAAAATGCGATGTATGGCAATATTATCAAGAATCGTATCACTGTTTATTCAATTCATACGAATTCGGATAAAGCTCAAGATGGTTCTGCTGATTGGCAAGCTGAAGAGCTAGGACTAAAGGATGTTGAACCATTTTGCTTAGATGATGATGGTATTGCCATGGGTCGCAAAGGTAAATTGCCTAAAACAATGTCAGCCTATGATTTTGCCTATTATGTAAAAGAAAAAATGGGGATTAAAATGGCTCGATTAATTACGGCTGATAATGAGAAACAAATATCAACTGTAGGTTTCATCTGTGGCGATGGTGGCAAATATTGGACTAGAGCTTTAGATGATAATCTTGATGCCTTCATTACCGGTGATGTTTATTATCATGTTGGTCATGATATGATTTCTTCAGGTTTGACTGTGGTAGATCCAGGTCACTATACAGAGAAATTGTTTAAGTATAAAGTGTATGATCGTTTAAAGAAATGGAATAAAGAAAATAATTGGAATGTCGGCGTAGAATTGTCGGAAGTTTCAACTAATCCATTCCAAGATTTATTTTAGATAAAAGGAGCATTTACAATGGAATATCCAAATCTGTTACCAAGATTTTTAAAGTATGTAAAAGTTAATTCTCGTTCGGATGAACATTCAGATCGCTTTCCTTCAACTGAAAGGGAAGAAAACTTTCAAAAGAATGTCATTATGAAGGATCTTAAAGAATTAGGTTTAAGTGATATTCATTATAATCAAAAAGCAGGTAGCGTTATTGCTGAAATTCCTTCGAACGTTGATTATGATGTGCCAGTAATGGGCTTTTTGGCTCATAGTGATACTGCTGATTTTAATTCTGAAAATGTTAAACCACAGATTCATGAGAATTATGATGGTAAGAGTAAAATTCAATTAGGTGATTCAGAGTTTTATTTGGATCCTAAAGTATTCCCACATTTAAAGAACTATAAGGGTCAAACTATTATTACTGCGTCGGGTGATACATTGCTTGGTGGGGATGACAAGTGTGGTATTTCAGAATTAATGACTTTTGCAGAATATTTAATGAACCATCCTGAAATAAAGCACGGTAAGATCCGCTTGGCATTTACACCAGATGAAGAAATTGGTACGGGTGCTGAACATTTTGATGTTAAAGACTTTGGTGCTGACTTTGCTTTTACAGTTGATGGGGAAGCTCCAGGTAAATTAGATTGGGGTACTTTCTCTGCAGCGCAATTTAGTCTTGATATTCAAGGTGTTAATGTTCACCCTGCCGTAGCCAAGGGTCAAATGATTAATGCTATTCAAGTTGGCATTGATTTCCATAATCAATTACCAGAGCATGATCGTCCTGAGCATACTGAAGGGCGAGAAGGCTTTTTCCATTTAATGAATTTTGATGGTACTGTTGATAATGCTCATCTGGATTATATTATTCGTGACTTTGAACGTGATGGCCTTGAAAAGCGTAAAAATCTAGTAAAGTCAATTGTCGATAAGATGAATGCAGAATTTGGTACTGAACGTATCAAACTTAAAATGTGGGATCAATACTACAACATGGCTGATGAATTAAAGAAGCATATGGATATTGTTGATTTAGCTAGGGATGCTTATAAGGCAGAAGGTCTTGAAATTAATGAAGATCCAGTTCGTGGTGGTACAGATGGCTCACAATTGACTTATATGGGTCTTCCTTGTCCAAATATTTTTGCTGGAGAAGAAAACATGCATGGTCGCTACGAATATACTGTACTTGAATCCATGTATAAAACTGTGGATGTCATGATCAAAATGGCAGAATTAAACGCCGAAAGAGCAAAGTAGTGGAACAATTTTACCCAATTCGAGGTAAAGTATATATCTTTAACTGAAGAATAAATGCTATAAAATCAGTAGGTTAAGCATTATAGTTTTAATTAATACAGTTATACACTAATATAAGCATACAGCGCATAAGAGTTCTAGAAGCTTGAAATTAAAGGCTTCTAGAACTCTTTTTATTAAAACTTATTTTTGAAAGAATTTGTGAAACATGACAAAAAATAATACTTGCAAAAATAATATAGATTGAGTAGTATTATTGGTGTAATAGATAAATAATACAGTAATTAAATAGAAGGTGAGTAAATGGAATTCAAGGATAATATTCCAATTTATCTTCAGATTGAACAATATTTATATCGCCAAATAGCTTTAGGTAAGATGAAGGCAGGCGAAAAGATCCCATCAGTTAGAAAGCTAGCTGTGGAATTAACCGTAAATGTAAATACTGTTCAACGTGCTTTGCAAGAAATGAATATGAAAGGCATTCTTTACACTAAACGTGGCGAAGGGAACTTTGTTACTGAAGATACTGAATTACTAGCTAAAACTAAACAAACTCTAATTGATAATGTATTAGATGAATTCATTCAGAGTATGGAAAAATTAGGTGTTTCAAGAGCAAAAATAGTATCAACACTAGAGAATTATTTAAAACAAGGTGGAGATAATAATGAGTGAATTATTGACAATAAGTGGTTTGACTTACAAGAAAAATCAAAGAACTATTCTTAAAGACGTTAATTTAAATCTAAGTTCTGGTAAAATTGTTGCTTTATTAGGTGAAAATGGTGCTGGTAAAACAACTTTAATGCGAATTATTGCTGGTGTTGCCAAGAATTATAAGGGTCAAATTAATTTAGAGGGTGCAACTAAAGAAGCTGAAAGAAAAGCTAAATTGTCTTTTACAGATGGTTTAACGGGTTTTAGTGATTCTACCAAAATTCAAGAAGTAGTTAGATTTTATGCTACAATCTTTCAAGATTTTGATGAAAATGAATTTGAAGAATTAAGAAAATTCATGCATTTAGATCCTGAGATGAAATTAAGTCAATTATCGCGAGGAATGCGAGAAAAATTGATTATTGCTTTAACCTTTGCACGTAAGACTGATTTATATCTGTTAGATGAACCTTTTGGTGGAATCGATGCAATGGCTTGTAAAAAGATCATTAATTCAATTATTCTTTGGAAAGATGAAAAATCAACAATCTTAATTTCGGACCATTTTGTTAATGAAATTTCTGCTTTATTGGATGAAGTGGTAATTGTTAAAGATAATACAGTTTTGGAGCACAAATCAGCCGATGATATTCGTCAACATCATAAGACAATTGAGGAATATTATGAAAGTTTCTATACAGATGAGGATGATGAATAATGACTAGTTTTAATACATTGTTCAACCGAATGTTTCAAGAGAAGAGCAAGTCTGTCTATCTGATTTACTTAATCCAAGCCTTTGCAAGTCTTTGCTTCACCGTAATGACTGCCATTGGTATGGGAAGAAATCCTAATTTTGTATATGGCAATGTTCACGAATCAACCAATATTGTTGTGGCTTATATTTTTGTTTTTGCAGTAATGATGTTTATTACCTCATTTTTTGCAAATTTTGTTTATTGGATCATTTCTTCAGTAAAGAATGAAAGAATTAATCGTAGTCAGACTTGGCGCTTAATACCAATTAGTGATACTAAGTTTCTATTGAGTAACTTTGGAACAGCCTTTTTCTCATATATTTGGTTAGGCATTCTTGAATTATTAACTATAATTGTGGCTTCTCTACCTTTAATTATTTCTAGCAACGAATTGCATAAACTAATGAGAGCTGCTAGTTTTGATTTTAATGCTAGTGATTGGGAACAATTATTAGGTAGCTTAATTCTGATTGTTTTACTTGGTTACGCTTGGTATGCAATTGTTAGTCTGCTTAATTTAAGTAGCCGTAGTATTATAGATTTTTTACCAAGCAGTTCTAGTAAGTTCTTAATGTTTGTAGTTAGAGTAGTAATTATTATTGCCATTATTTGGTTGTTAGGTTATGCAAGTGGCGCTTTATTCTCAGTACTGGGTAAATACTTACCATTTGCTGCAAGTGGAAATAATAATTTTGAAATTGGAACAACTTTGCTCGGATTCTTTGCTTTTGATGTAATTATCACAGCAATTGATATCTTGCTTTTAAATAAGTTTGTTGAAGCAAAACCAAATTAATGGAGGCCGATTATGACTAGTTCTAAAGCCTTATTTAAACAAATGTTTTTGCAAAAGAGACGGTACGCTAATCTGATTTTATTAATTCAGGTCTTTGCTGTAGTTTTTATGTTTTTGATGGGGATTATCTTTAAGGGAAGCAACAACCTAGTTAACAATTTTGCGGGTTTAATTGCGGATAACTCTAACAGCTGGGACCTGCTTTTAGGCATAGGTACAATTACCACTTTTTTGGCAGACGTGGCTTTATTTTGCTTGCTTTGCTGGCAAAATGAAAAGATTAACTTGAGTCAAACCTGGCAGCTGATCCCAACTTCTAGTAGTAAGATTTGGGTGATCAATATTTTCTCTAGCTTGATCGAATGTGCTTATTTATTCGTCATTCAAATTGTACTTGGTCTGGTTGTCTTAATTTTCGATAGTTATAGTCATCATATACCGTTTTTTACTCGTAGCGATTTTACCATTAATCATGATAGCCTTAGCGCTATAAGTGGGGTGTTTGAAGAGTTATTAGGCTTGATAGGTCTGTGTTTGCTCATTTTTGTATTTATTAGCCTGGCTAATTTTTTGACTAGAATTATTGTTGATCAGTTACCTGTTAAAAGTACTACCGGGATTAAGTTAATAGTTATGGCAGTTCTTGTCATAGTTGCAGTCTTTATTGCTGCTCAGGTTAATGATCAGGTAACAATAATGTATTACAATCATTTGGTTGCTCATTCTAAAACTCTAGATATGGATTTGATTGGTGTTACGGCTCTTGAATACTGGATCGGAGCAATTATATTAGGAATAATCAATTGTCTACTTGTTCAAAAGTTTGTGGAGTCAAAAATTATCAATCGTTAGAAAGGGATGAATGATTTGACTAGTTTCGGCAATCTTTTTAAGCAAATGTGGCTGCAAAAGAGAAGATATATTTATCTATTGTTCTTTATAAATTTATTTACAATTATCTTTGTTTCACTGTTCGCTTTAGCAACCCAAAATTATAATTTATTATTTTTCGAATCGCCGAATAAAAGTTTAGTTGATTTTTGGCGATACAATTCTGCTAATTTGACCATTTATTTTGATCTGGCCTTCGGCGTAATAACTTGTTGGCAAAATGAAAAAATCAATATGAGTCAAACTTGGCATTTAGCTGCGGCAGATGAGGGAAAAACTTATTTAGCAAATGTTTTCAGTAGTTTAATTGCATGTGGTTTTTTCTTCCTATTACAACAAATTGTTAACACATTATTACTTATTCCTACTATGGGAGCTGATTGCGTAGCGGAGGCTTTTAGTCAATTTGGGTTATCGCCTATAACTCCGAATATAACAGGAATCAATATAGCATTTGAGTTTTATTGGTTCTTTGTGGTATTAGTAATTTTGTTTATTTACTTCTTTGTAAGTTTTACTAATTTTGCTTCAAGAATTGTCTCAGAGGAATTACCTATGAAGAGCACTTTATGGATTAGACTTTTAATTATTGCAATTTTAGTAATTATTGCTGTATATGTTGGTTCAATTGTATTCACTCATTTGCAAAACTTAATTGATACTAATAAATCACTTCAGACATATGATCCAATTTGGCTAGATGATATATTGTTGTTATTAGTAGATCTGATTTTTGGCTTGTGCGATATATTATTTGTTAAAAAATGGGTTGAACCTAAAATTGTAAATAGATAAGATAAAGCAATCATTAAATTGATTGCTTTTTTCTTGCTATAATTAACTCCGAGGTAATTATTATGAAAGAAGAATCATTATTTTCTTTAGCAAATCAAGATGAAAATACTCCTTTAGCCGATCGAGTTAGGCCCCAATCCCTTGATGAGTTTGTTGGTCAAAAAGATCTTATTGGCAAAGGAAAAATCTTAAGAGAATTAATCGAAAAGGATAAAGTACCATCTTTGATTTTATGGGGGCCACCAGGTACGGGAAAAACTACTTTAGCGGAGATTATTGCTAAGCATACCAAAGCCCATTTTATTACCTTTAGTGCGGTCACATCATCAATTAAAGATATTCGTAAAATTATGGAGGAAGCTGAATCTAACCGCCAATTTGGTGAAAAAACAATAGTTTTTATCGATGAAATTCACCGCTTCAATAAAGCTCAACAAGATGCTTTTCTGCCCTTCGTAGAGCAGGGAAGTATTACTTTAATTGGTGCAACTACAGAGAATCCATCATTTGAGGTTAATTCTGCTTTATTAAGTCGAGCTAAAGTTTTTGTCTTACACTCCTTGTCTACCGAAGACATTGTGCTTTTACTTAAAAGAGCAATTAAGAATCCTAACGGTTTTCCAGGTTTAAATATTAAAATTTCGGATGAAAATTTGCATTTAATTGCAGAATTTGGCAATGGAGATGCTCGTAGTAGTTTAAATACGCTGGAAATAGCAGTCTTAAACGGTAAAAAGTCTGGTCAAAACGTAGTTGTAGATGAACAGATATTAAAAGAATTAATGAATACCAAGTCTTTACGTTACGATAAAAAGGGAGAAGAGCATTATAATCTGATTTCGGCTCTGCATAAGTCTATGCGTAATAGCGATGTAAATGCAGCCGTCTATTGGGTGAATCGAATGCTTGATGGGGGAGAAGACCCGCTTTACATTGCTCGACGACTGGTACGATTTGCAAGTGAAGATGTTGGCTTAGCAGATACTAATAGTTTAAATGTGGCAATTAATACTTTCCAAGCATGTAAATATATTGGGATGCCGGAATGTGGCGTTCATTTAACTGAATGTGTTATTTACTTAGCTTGTACACCTAAATCTAATTCTGTTTATATAGCTCAGCAAGAGGCAGAAAAGGCAATTAAAAGAACTGGTAATTTACCAGTTCCTTTACAAATTAGAAATCCGACGACAAAATTAATGAAAGATTTAAATTATGGTAAAGATTATCAGTATGCCCAAGATGCACCAGATAAGCTAACAAATATGAAAACTTTTCCACCAGAATTGGAGGGGAGCGAGTTCTATCATCCTAGCAATCAGGGTAATGAGATTCGTTTTAAGAGGCGACTCGAACAAATCAAAGAATGGCATAAGAAAAATGGCTAAAATAAAAAAGCTTCAATTTTTTTAAAATTGAAGCTCTTTTATTTGTTATCGATTACGCATTTGCGGACATGTAGTCATAAAGTTGGTTAACTTCTTCATTGGTGAATTGACCATCGCCAGTTTTCATTGCATGGACCTTTTCAACTGATAAATGACTAGCAAAAGCTAAGTCGGTATCATTGACATGGTGCTTTACTTGATAATCAATAATTGCATCTGATAATTGTTCTTGCTCATTCATAATAATTTCTCCTTACACTTTAATTTTAATCAAACATGGCGAAAAAATAAAATTTTAAGGGTTTAATTTAATTAAAATGTTTTCCATTGGTTAAATGGCCAATAGCGGAAGACAACTCGTCCAATTAACGAACTTCGTTTTACAAAGCCGAAGTAACGAGAGTCCTTAGATACATCTCTATGGTCACCCATTACGAAATACTCATCTTTAGGTACACGTTCTTTTAAGGTGAAGTTGTTAGTATAAAGCTCACCTAAACGATGATCTCTTCTTTCATAGCTATTGTTCAAATATGGTTCTGCAATATGCTTGCCATTAATGTATAATTTGTCATTTTTAGAAGTGACCATGTCACCAGGAGTACCAATTACACGTTTGATGTAAAGAGCACCTTTTTGATCAGGGGCTTTTAGAATAACAATATCATTTCGCTTAGGAGTGAAATGGCTAACAGCGATCAAACGATCACCATTTTCAAAAGTAGGTTGCATTGATGGTCCCGAAACTGTTTCATTTGATAGAAAGAAACTAAAGATAAAATAGTAAATTCCCATCAAGATTGCAAACATGATAATGATGTCGAGAACAAATCGGCCTATACTTTCATCATCATTTTTCTTCTTGATATTTTCTGCCATAAACATTCTCCTTTTCTTGCTGTTCTTATTATAACTGATTTCTGGTGGTTTGCATGGTAAAATCATTAGTAAGGTAAGAGATATGACTAAATTTTTAGAAAAAGTAAACAAATTAGACCAAGAAATCAATTATTCTTTAATTCATGAGCAGGTTGAAGCAATGGAACAAGTAGACCATTATGTAAGTCGAGGAAAACCTTTGCTGGTAGCTCCGCAAAGAATTGGTTTAATGCCAGATGAATTTGAAGATATATTGACAGATATAGGTCAAAATAAGAGAAAACAATTGACAGATATTAATAATTTATTTAATAATTTCCGGCAATATTTATCTTTAAAATATGGTATTTGGTCAATAGCCAATTTACAAACTGCTAAGCTAATTAAAAAAGAATTGAATGTGAATACTGCTTTGGAGATTATGGCCGGAAATGCTTATTGGTCAAAGGCTTTAGAAGAATCTGGCATTCAAACAATTAGTACCGATTCACTAGAGTGGGCTAAGACGTCTAAAACAGGTTCAATACAATTTCATCCGGTAATCAATCTTTCTGCAGATCAGGCCATAAAAAAATACAATCAGGTTGATTTGATTTTGTGTTCTTGGTCACCGAATTTTGGAAAAAGTGATATAGACACTGTTAAATCATGGCAGAAGTACAATAAAGATAGTCATTTGCTTTTTATCGGCGAACGGAATGGTGCAACTAATTCACCCGAATTTTGGGATCATCACTGGTTTAAGAAAACACCTGCTTTAATGTCTATTAATCATTCTTTTCAAAGTTTTGATTTTATTGATGAACGGATTTTTGAGATAAACAATGAATTTTAAAAAGATATTTTTACTTTTAATACCGCTTTTAACATTTTTATGCATAGGTACAATGCTTTCTAATATTGAATCAGGTTATGCAGATGAATTGTTAGAAGCTCATGGCTTAACTAATAATACACGCTATTTTCGAACGGATAGTGATGAAAGTGTTAGTTCATTTTTACGCTATTTAGATAAGAATTATAAGCATCATCAAATCCAATTGCATCTGGACAGTAATTATGAAAAAGATCAGGTTCTAGTATGGGCAAATCATTCTGTTAAAAGTTTGCCAACAGAAAGTGGTCGCTATTTTTCTCCAGATGATTTTAAGGGAACCATATCTTTTGCAGTATTAGGACCAGCTACCAAAACGAATTTATTAGATGTGCAAAATAATAAATATGTTATTCTTGGACAGCATTATTATTCAGTAATTGGTGAGTTTAAAGATTATCCGCAAGTAGAAATGAATAAATATTACTTGAGTACAGGTATTGATCAACCAACTGCTAAAGATCAACTGAAAAACTACCGAATTGTCGTTGATGGTGCGCCAAATGTGATTAGTAGAATAGCTAAACATTACAATGCTAAACTCCATATTCCATCATTTGTTCAAGAACACCACCGTGATCGTTTATCTATATTACCAGACTTACTTCTGATGTTAGCAGCTTTAGTTGTTGGTATTGTGGGTAATCTGTTGTTAGCTACAATAATTAAGCGACAAGCTAAATTAACACATCTTCACGGTGATTTATTACGTAACTGGGTAATTAATCGTAGCGTACGTTTATTCATGATAGAAGGCGTTTTTGCTATTGCTGTCTATTTCTTCCTACGTTGGCACGCTTTTTACTCAACTTATAGTTCATTGAGGATCAGTTTGTTGGCATCGTGGATTATCTATATAGTTGCATTCTGCATAATGCTTCGTTATCTGGTAAGAAAGGATAGAAAAGTTGCTAGAATTACCAAATAGTTTTAAAGAAAAATATATTGAATTGTTAGGAGAAAAAACTGCAGATCAGCTTTTTAAAGCTATGAATCAAGATAGCAAAAAGGCATTCAGGGTTAATACTTTGAAGAATCAAGTTAAGATTTCCTACAGTTTGGCTAAACCTGTTCCAGAGATAAATCATGCATATTATGGTGAAATCAGCGGTGAAGATCCCGAATGGGTGGCTGGCTATGTTTATTCACAAGACCCTGCAGCTATGTTTCCTGCGGCTATCAGTGGCGTTAAACCGGGAGACAGAGTACTTGATCTGTGTGCTGCTCCAGGTGGTAAGACTACTGCACTAGGTGAACAATTAAAGAATAAGGGACTGTTAGTAGCTAATGAAATTTCGTCAACTCGAGCAAAGATATTACGTGAAAATATTGAACGTTGGGGTATTAGTAATGCATTAATTATAAACGAAAGTCCAGAAAAATTGACGCCCGTTTTTCCAGACTATTTTGACATAATTTTAGTCGATGCGCCTTGTAGTGGAGAAGGAATGTTTAGAAAAAATCCAGAGGCTATTGATTATTGGTCTCAAGATTATGTATTAGTTTGTCAAAAGCGTCAAGAAACAATTCTTAACGAAGCAGTCAAGATGCTTAAACCGGGTGGTCGTTTAGTTTATTCAACCTGTACTTTTTCTCCAGAAGAAGATGAGAAAATAGTCGAATGGTTGATAAATGAATATGGTTTTTCTATTTTGGATACCCATATTAAGAACGATCACATTAGTGTTGGTCGTCCAAAGTGGGCCAATGATGATCAAAATTTGAAAAAGACTTTACGATTTTGGCCACAAGATGGAATAGGTGAAGGTCAATTTGTGGCAGTTTTACAGAAGCCGGGAGAAACTCAAGAATTGGTTAAAAAAAGTAAACGTAAAAAGAAAAAGCAACTAGCCTTACGTTTAACTAAAAATGATCAAGAATATGTAGCTCAATTATTGGATAAATTTAATTTACCTGAATGTTTGAATGATTGGCGCAAAAAAGTATTAGTTAGAAATGATCATGTTTTTGTACCTGCTGTTAGTTTACCGGAAAGGGTAAATTTACATGTTTTGAATAATGGCGTTGAGCTTGGCATATTAAAAAAGAAAAGATTTGAGCCGGGGCATCAGTTAGCCGAAGTGCTAGGTCAGGTTAACCAAGATCGAGTAATTGATTTATTAACTTCAGAAGTATATCAAGAATATCTTCATGGTGAAACAGTTAAAGTACAAAGTGATTTACGTGGATTTGTACTTGTCAGTTATCAAAAGATGATTTTTAGTTTTGGTAAAATTGCTGGCAATCAGGTATTAAAGAATTTTTATCCAAAGGGTTTAAGAAAATGATTAAGTTAATTGCGACAGACATGGATGGAACATGGCTGAATGATCAGAAAGATTATGATCACGCATTGTTTGCTCGTGAATTTAAAGAAATGCAGGAGCGCAATATTGAATTTGTAGTAGCAAGTGGTAATCAACATGCCAACTTATTAACTCGTTTTCCTGGAATTGAAGATAAGATCTATTTTGTGGCTGAAAATGGTGCTTTAGTAGCCAAAGGAAAACAAATCTTGCATGTTGATTCTTTAAGTGATGAGCTGTATCACACTTTACTTAAAATTGCGGCTGAATATCCTTATCCTGTAATTGTAATGGGCTTAGTAAGTGCCTATGTCTTAAGTAGTAATTCTTCGGCCTATGTACAAGAAATGCGTAAATATGTTGAGCATTTGGAAGTGGTAGATTCTTTTAATGAGGTTCACGACAATATTTTTAAACTCAGTTTAAATGTGCCAGTAAATAAGATGCCACAAGTTCTAACAGAATTGAAGCAAAAATATCCAGAAATTGGTTTTGTTTCAGGAGCGGCAGATTCAATTGATATGCAGACCAAAGGCATGAACAAGGCAGTTGGATTAAAATATTTAGGTCAAAAATTAGGAATAAAACCTAGTGAAATGATTGCCTTTGGTGATAGTGGTAATGATGTGGGAATGTTAAACTATGTTGGTCGTAGCTTTGCTACGAGTACAGCTCTTAAAGAGGCGAAAAGAGCAGCTGATCAAATTATAGGTTCTTGTAATGAGAGTGCTGTTCAAAAAGAAATTCTTAAATTATTAAATATTAATTGAAATATTGATGATTATGTTAAGTGAAAATGAACGATAATAAAAAACACACTTTGAAAGTGTGCTTTTTATTTATCGTATTAATTGATTGATTTGAGTTTTAAGTGGTAAATCATAGTATTTTGGGATTGAAGGGAGGGATGCTAAATCTTTTTTGCCATAAATAGCAATTAGAGCTGCAAGTTGTTTTTTCCAACTGGCAATTAAGTTTTCAAGTCCATCAATACCGTTTTGATTGAATTCTTGTAAAAATACATTTGATATACCAATATATTGTCCGCTCAAAGTCAGACCTTTTAAAATATCTAAAGGATTACGGACACCGCCAGATACAATAAAGTTTACCTGTTCTTTTTTCGCCATCAGGGCCGAAATAACTGTGGGCAGGCCAATATCTTCAAGATAAGAGACATCATTTTTGTTACGAGCATTTTCGATCTGGGCAAAATTAGTACCGCCACTTCCAGCAATGTCAAAATACTGAATGCCTTCATTTTTTAAAATGTGAATCGTATTTTGATCAAGACCAAAACCAACTTCTTTAATGATAATTGGAATATTTACTTGATTACAGATCTCTTTAATATTATCTAACCAATGAAAGTCACGATCGCCTTCAGGCATTGCAATTTCTTGAACCGTATTCAGGTGTATTTGCAAGGCATCCGCATTAAGCTCTTGAATGATCTTATGAATAGCTTTTACAGGTGTTTCTGGATTGACATTAACGATCAAAATACCGTCCGGATTTTTGCTTCTAGCTACGTAAAAGCTGTCAAGCTGATCATCTTCTTTAGCTAAGATGCTAGCTGAACCTAAAGCTAAGGCGATTTTTTCTTTTGCGGCAACTTTGCCTAAGGCCTGATTAACTATTTTGGATTTGGGTGAACCACCAGTCATAGCATTGATAAAAAAAGGCGCAGAAACGCTTTTATTGAACATTTCTGTTGTCAAAATTGTTGGATCAACATTTGTCTCTGGTAGGGCAGGGCGCAATAAATGAAGTTGATCAAAACTGTTATATTTTTGTTTATTAAAAAACATCTGAGCTAGTTTCAGATGTTCTTCCTTTCTTTCGGATCTAATTGACATATAGCCTTTCTCCACTAATGTGCAAGGGTAATTTGGTGAACTTTAAAATTCAATGGCAAGATACCATTATGACGCCATTCGTTTTCAAGTGCTGCTACATCAGTATTAGAATCAGTAATTACAATTCCACAGTCACCATTTCCTGCACCTGAAGTTTTAGCAGCTCCACCAAAGTTTTCAGCAATATTAATTAAGCGTGTTAAACGTGGAATTTCAATAGCTATTTGATTAATTTGAGCAAAGTGTTGTAATAATTTACGATTTGCTCGAATCTGCTTTTTAATAATAGAAATATCATTAGCTTCGAAACCATCAATCATCTTTAATACGCAGGCTCTAGAAGCGGCTAAAAAGTTTTTATATTCCATATTTAAAGCAGCTTTATTAGCATTGGTTTCGTCAACTAGGCGAGAGGTAGAAGCCGGTTTTTGGCTCCAGCCAATCATTAATTTCATATCTTTAGGCGGGGTTAATAATTCAATTTTAAGGCCAGGCCAAGCTTCGTTAACAACTTCTGATAAAGTTTTAGTACTTAATTCGTGTTTAAGCCAATCTTTTTCAAAAGTTTGATATGCTAGCCAACCGCCATAAACACTGGCTGCTATATCACCTGCGGAGCCGTTTCCTTGCACTGAATAGTGAGAAATAGCTGAAAGCTTGTAAACTAACTCATTACTCATTTTTACACCATAAAAGTGTAAGATTGCTTTAACAGTAGCAACAGTCACAGCCGCACTTGAGCCTAAACCATATTTTTTACCATCTGCCGAATCAAGATCGGAATTTACATGCAAATCATATACTTTCATCTTGATATTTTGTTCAAGACAATATTGTTCTGTAAATGAAATTGCGGATAAAATATATTCAAATGGGTTGTCACGATTATCAATTACCATCTTGGAACCTTGACGGACCCAATGAATTGAATCTTGTGAATATTGTTTTGAGTGAATCAAGCCCGTAGAAGTCTTGCTCTTAGTAATTGACACACGTACAAACTGGTTGACTGCAACTAAAACAGCAGGACAATCTTGCTCTAAAACCGCATATTCTCCAGCAATATATAATTTTCCGGGTGCTTTTTCTGTTATCAAAAGAACTAAATCCTCGAATCTAATTAACTTTCTATTACAACTTAGTCCAGATAAGTAATGCCAGGACCAAAACTTGCATCCACTATATTAACACTATTAAATATTCTCTCAAAGCGTTCTTTAATTTCTTTGCTATTTCTTAATTGACAAAGTACTTTGATATTTGGACCAGCATCAATAGTGTAATAACACTCAATTCCTTCATTACGAAGCTGTTCAATCAACTTAATAGCTCGCAGAGTGTTGGGCTCGAAATAGGTGAATTCTGGTTGGGCTGTCAAGTTAATGGCATGCATTTCATTTGCGTTAAGTTCTGCTAGTTTGCCTAAGGCAGTGAAGTCATTTTTTTTAATAGCAGCAATCATTTGCTTCATTTCTAAATCATTACGTTTGATCCATGGTTCAAAAAAAGGAGATGATTGGGCATCCTTCATTCCTCGTGTAGAGGAGATCTTTTTTTGTTTAGTATTTAGCTCGATTGCTAATAGGTGTAGATCCATCTTAGGCTCTTCAACTAATGCATATGCATAAGAACTCTCGTCAGATTCACCTTTTTGCCAAATTGCAAAACCACCAAAAATAGAACGGCAGGCTGATCCAGATCCCATTCTTGCTAAACGAGAAAGTTCTGTTTTGTCTACTGAGATATTGTAATATTTACAAAAAGCAGCTGCCAAAGCTGCAAAAGCAGAACTCGAAGAAGCTAAACCAGCTGAAGTAGGAACGTGATTAGTCGATTTGATAATCAAATTGTCGTGACAATCAAATTTTCTTTTTAGAAGATCAAGATATGAAAAAACTCTTTTGCTATTAGTTTCATCTTGTTTTTTATTATTTAGATAAAATTGATTTTCACCATTAGTTTTTTCTATAGAAGTATCAGTGTAGAAAGCATCGAGTGTCATTGAAAGACTAGACATTAAAGGTAGTCTTAGCTTGGGATCTTTTTTACCCCAATATTTAATTAGAGCAATATTAGTATGGGCACGTACCGTTTTATTCATTTTCAACTCCTAAATTTCTTCTATCCAATAATTACTGATGATATTTTGACATTTGCCAGCAATATTTTTGGCGATCTGGGAATTCTTACATAAAGTAATAGTAATTCCGCCTAAACCACCACCTGATAATTTAAAACCTAAGGCTTGATTTGCCAGTGCAATTTGTTGGAGTTGATCGATCTTTTCAGTAGAAATACCGAAGGAATGTAAAATCTCTTGTGCTTCATTAAAGACCTTGCCTACGGTTTGAACAGCGTGTGTCATCCAGGCTTTTTTAGTAATATCTGCTAATTCACCCAAGCGTTGCATATTATTTTTTGCATCGACAGATTTGTCTAAAAGATTATGAACTTTAGTAACCGCCTCTTTAGTATTGCCTAATTGCCCGGTATCCATAATTAGAAGGGTGGCTCCTAATTTTGCATGTAACTTTTTAGGTCCCATTTTTTTATTGAAAAATACTAAGTAATCAGAATTTACTGTTGCAGCATCAAGGCCTGAAGCTTTACCATGGTTTATCATTTCTGCATGATTAGTCACAGCCATAATTTCATCTTCAGTCAAATTAAGGTCAAAAAATTGATTCATTGCTTTGGTTGTTCCTAATGCTACGGTAGCACTTGAGCCAAATCCACGTTCCATTGGTATTTCACCAGTATAGGTTATCTTTAATGGTTGCTGAGACTTAGCTTTTTCACGCATTGTTTTGACAACGTATTTGAGGCCGTTATATTCATCTGGTGCATCAAAAAAAGGTCCGTGATAACGGGCAGTATCCATCCACATTTCGTCAGCATCTTCAACTGTAGTTTTGATATGCAAAACTTTAATAGGCATGGCTAAAGCATCGTAGCCATAGACAACTGAATGTTCTCCGATAATAATAACCTTCCCATGGGCTAAATAACTACTTTTCATTCTTTAATCATCCTTAAATTTCAAATTTTAAAAGTATGCTAAAATATTAAGCAAGGAGTACGAACAAATGATCAAAATTTTAACAGGACGGCAAACCGATCCAGTACAAGAAAAAATTCTGGAAGAAGCAGTTGAAAATTATAAGCAACATCCAGAAAACGAAACTTTTATCATTGTCCCTAATCATATTAAGTTTACCACAGAAGTTAGAGCAATTAACAAACTTGCGACTAGTAAACATCAAAGTGAGACAGCTGTTAAAAATTTACATGTTTTATCATTCTCACGTCTTGCTTGGTTCTTTTTAAAAGATGCGGAGCAAGGTTTACCTATGCAACTAGATGATGCAGCTAGTGCAATGCTTTTAACTCATATTGTGGAGCAGGAGAAGGATAAACTTTTAATTTTTGAAAAAACCAATACCGGTTTAATTAATCAGTTATACAGAACTATTTTACAAGTTTATGATGGCAATTTGGATTTAGATAATATCGAAGAAGATAATCTGGATGAAGAAACTAAAAGTAAAGTTCATGATCTCAGAATTATTTATGATGCTTTTATCAAAGAAATAGCCGGCAAGTTTTCAACTAAAAATGAGGTCCAGGTTCAGTTAAATGATATTTTAGGTAAAAGCAAAAATTTGAATACTACCAGTTTTTACTTCTGTGATTTTTCTCATTTTACATTGCAGGAAACCCTAACTATCAAATTATTGATGCGTAAGGCGAAGAATGTTGTTTTAGCTTTTAAGACTAGAATTGGAGATATTAATCCTCAAGCTGAAGAGGGTGATTATGACTATGTTATCCAACAGACGATTAAACATTTTACGTCTTTTTTGCATGAAAGAGATATGGATTATGTGGTCGATAGTTTGCCAATTTCACCTAAGCCTACGGCAAGAGAGCTGTTAAATGGTTTATGGACAGAAACTATTCCTAAAGTTGATGAATTAGATCAAGTACAACTAGTAAAAGCTGATTCACGTTATGCGGAGGCTTATTTTGTTGCACGGACAATTTATCAGCAAGTCGCACTGGGGAAATTTAGGTATCATGATTTCTTAGTTTTAGCTCCAGATTTAAAGGAATATGAAACTTACCTCATACCTATCTTAAGGCAGCATCATATTCCGTTTTTCAATGACTTACAGCAAGAGATGAAATATCATCCTCTGGTTGTCTTAATTGAAAGTCTGTTTAATTTACGTGATTTAAAAGATAACCCATTTCAAACTTCAAATATGTTGGCTATCTTAAAGACTCATTTGCTTATACCATCGTGGTATAAAGAAGAAGCAGAATATATTCATGATGTTGATGAATTGGAAAATTTTGTTTTAGCTCATGGAATTAATCATGGCTTATGGAGAAAGTCTTTTTCTCATTTTGTTGATGCGGAAGTCATTCGTTTGGACAAAATGGATGAAGAAGTCGCCAAAATTGATCGTTTACGAGGTTATCTAGTTGATAAAGTAACAACATTATTTGAAAGTCTTGGTGGGGAAGAAGATAGTCAGAAAGCTTTAACGATTTTCTTTGATTTTTTAACTCAAAATGGAGTGGCAGCCAAGCTTGAACAATGGAGGGATGCTGCTAATGAAGCAGGGGATCTTCAACAAGCACAGCAACCAGAGCAGTTATGGGATTTGTTAATTCAACTTTTAAAAGATTATTTGACAATTAATCCTGAAAAATTTGATCTAGAAGAATTCTTTAATATGTTGATTAATGCATTTAAGGAAGCCAATTTCTCTCAAATTCCATCAACTTTAGATGCAGTGAACCTATCTGAAATGGGAATGGTTCAAACTAGTGGCTATGAGCAAGTATTTATCATTGGGGCTACGAGTGGTAATTTGCCAGCTATTCAAAAGATGCCAGGTTTTTTGACTACAGAAAATTTGAATCAGTTACAAACTAGCTTTGATTCAGATTCATATTTGGAAGATAATCAACAATTAAATAATTTGGATCAGAATTATCAGTTCGGCCTTTCTTTATCTCTTGCGCAAAAGAAAGTTTATGTTTCTTATCCCGTTTTGAATGCATCTAATGAAAGTTTAGATCCTTCGATTTATTATAAGCGACTTGAAAGTTATGGTGCTCATGAGTTTTGGCAACATGATTTACCTGAAAAAATGCAAGATTTGTTGAGCTTCATCACTAATCCTGATTCAAGTCTTGGTTATTTGGCATACATGAATTCAATCAACTCATCAAAAACAATTGACGAATTATTGGAGATCACGCAAAAAGCATTACCACAAAAGACTGATGATATTTTAAAGGCTAGCCAGTTTGATAATCAACCAGAAGATATTGGACAGGATTTAGCTTCTCAATTATACGGACAGAATTTGAATTCATCAGTTTCTCAATTAGAAACTTTCTATGAAAATTCATATGAATATTTTTTAACTTATGGTTTGAAATTACGTAAGCGATTTGAAAATGAATTTGATGTTATTCAAGCGGGTAATTATTTCCATGAGACGTTTGATCGCTTAGTTAAACAGTTAAATAAGCGTCATCTTGATCTTGCCGATCTGAATAGCGTTGAATTAGAACAAATGCTTAATTCTGTTCGGGATGTGATGAAAGATGAAGGTAAATATGCACAATTAATGAATGATCCATTTAATCAGTATTTGTTTAAATGCCTTGATCATACTACCTCAAAAGTGGCTCATAATTGGCGTAAATCATTAACTAAGACACCACTTAGAGCTAAATATTCAGAATTAAGTTTTGGTATTGGAGAAAAAATCAAGGGTTTGAGTTTTGAAGTACCTGATCTGTCTGGAGTTCATAAAGTGGACTTACGGGGAAAGATGGATCGTGTAGATCTAGCTAACTTTACAGACAATAGTCAGGTTTTGGCTCAAGTTATTGACTATAAATCTTCTGCTAAAAAATTCGATTTAGGGATGTTTTATAACGGTATTGCACTGCAAATGGTATCTTATTTGGATGTCCTAATTAAAAATGGTCAATTCTTTGCTGGTGATGAACAATTATCATTACTGGGAGCCTTCTATCAAACTGTTACTAGACAATTAGAGCGATTAAATAGCAATAAGCTGATTGATAGCAAGTTAAATATTCGTGAATCTGCTACTGATAGTAAGCCTAAATTAATGTATAACGGTTTAATTAGTAATGATCCCCAAATTTTAACTGAAGCTGAACCTCTTTTAGAAAATAGTAGCAGTCAGCCTTCTCAGCTTTACACTGGCGTCAAAACAAAAGCAAAAGGTGGATTCAGCTTACCAACTAATCGAAGCTTTAGCGAGGAAGAAATCGAGTTGTTGCTTGAATATGATGAGTATTTGATTAAGGAAGCATCAAGCCAGATTCTTTCAGGTAAGATTAAATTAAATCCATATAAGTATGGTAAAACCAGAAGTGCTCTGACTTATTCTGACTTTAAAGATATTTTCTTCTTTGATGCAATGCTTAGACAAAACCAATATCATGAAATTTCAAATATGAAGAAAAAAGAGTTATTAACTAAAATCAAGGAAAAACTAGGAAAGGAGGATTAATTTTGCCACATTTTACGAAAGAACAAGAAAAAGCTATTAATGATCGAGGACATGATATATTAGTTTCTGCATCAGCTGGGAGTGGTAAGACAACTGTGTTAGTTGAACGAGTATTAAGAGAAATTTTAGCTGGTACTCAAGTTAACGAACTATTAGTTGTTACTTTCACCAAAGCTGCTGCCGAAGAAATGAAAACCAGGATTAAAAATGCTTTGACTAAAGAATTAGCAAAACCAGGTGCAAATCGTAGATATTTGCGTGAGCAACTTAATCAAATCGATACTGCTAATATTTCAACTATTGACGCTTTTTGTCTTGAAGTTATTCATCGTTTTTACTATTCAGTTGACTTAGATCCTAGTTTTCAAATTTTAACTGATGAAACTCAGGCAGCTTTGTTGAAAGAACGTGCTTTGAGAGAAATTGAAGGAGAGCGCTTAACTGCTAAGGATTCTAGCTTTAGAAAATTTTATGATAACTTTGCTGGTGATAGGGATGCCGATAGTTCACGAGATTTATTGTTAGATTTATATAATTTTGCAATGGCTAAGCCGGATTATCAAAAGTGGTTACAAAAATTACCAGTTATCTATGAGACCGATGATAAAGTTGTTGCTTCGAAGTTGTGGCAACGAAAAATCAAGCCTTATTTACTAGATAGCTTTGGTGATTTGCAGGGTAAGATTAATAATCATTTAGAGGCAACAATTTTTGAAACAAAAGAATTGAAAAAATGTCGGGATGACTTTACTCTTTTTGAACAAAATTTAGACAATTTTATAACTGCCTTAGAAAATGATGAAGACTACGATCATCAAAGGAAATTATTACGTGCTTGTACCTTTAATGGTAGGTATCGAAAATCAAAAAATTGGGATGAGGATATCCTAGATTTTTATAATGAGATGCAAAAGATTAAAGATGAGGCTAAGGACCAAATATTTGATACGTTTACATCATTTTTTGCAACTAATGAAAAAGAACAACTTGAAATCATGCAAGATGGGGAAAAAATAGTCAGCGCTATTTCCCAAGCAGAAATTGCATTAATTCAGCGATTTAATAAATTAAAGCGTGACGAGAACTGGCTGGACTATAGTGATATGGAACAGTTAGCATATCAAATCCTAAGTCAAGACACATCGAGTTCAAAGATGGCACGAGAATTCTATCAAAACAAATTTAAGGAAATTTTGGTTGATGAATATCAAGATATCAATGCGCTCCAAGAAAAGATTATTCAACAAGTCAAGAATCCTGAAAAGAATACTTTGTTTATGGTAGGAGATGTTAAGCAGTCAATTTATGGTTTTAGACAAGCAGAGCCAAGTTTGTTTCTTAAAAAATATCACGATTTTGCTAGTGATCAGGATGATCATGAGGAACGAATTTTGCTTTCTGATAATTTCCGTTCTACTCAACCTGTAGCAGAAACTGTTAATACTTTATTTAATAGTATTTTGAGTTCTAATTTTGGCGGAATTAATTATCAACACGAAGGCCAACTGATTTTTGGTGCGAAATATTATCCAGAGAATCTACCCAAGGCTAGTGAAGTTATTGTTCATAAAAAAGAAAAAAACAACGAGGAAGAATCTAATAGTGATGTAGATTTCTCTGAAATTCAAATGGTATTGGCTCGTATTAAGCAATTAAAAAAAGAACACGTTCAAATTTATGATTCTGATAAAAAAGAAGTGCGTGAGCTAAAATATAGTGATATCGCCATACTGACAAGAAGCCATAGTGATAATCTGAACATCATGCAGGAATTTGCTAAGGAAAATGTCCCTCTTTTTGTTACTGATGCAGAGAATTACTTTCAAACTTTTGAATTAACTGTAATGATGAATTATCTGAAGATCATTGATAATCCAGATCAAGATATTCCATTGGTTACTGTTTTACGCTCACCATTATTTAATTTTGGTGAAAAAGAACTAGCTATGATTAGAATTAAAAGTAAGAATAGCAGTTTTTATAGTGCACTCACTTCTTACGTTGGAGTTGGAGACACCTTAAGTAAAAAGTGTAAGGATTTTTTAAATCAATTAGCTGATTTGCGTGAATTTGCGACTACTCATAGAATTTCAGAATTAATTTGGAGTATTTATGCACGAACTAATTTAATAGAAATAATGACTGCTTTACCTAATGGGGAACAACGGAGGGTTAACCTAGAAGCACTTTATGAACGCGCATCTTCCTATGAAAGCGCAGGGTTCAAAGGACTTTATCAATTTATTAATTTCATTAATAGAATGAGACAAAGCCAAAAGGATTTAGCGCAACCTTTATTAAGTAAAGAGGCAGGTAACGCTGTTCGTTTGATGACAATTCACGGTTCAAAAGGATTGGAATTTCCGATTGTTTTCTATCTAGGGATGCATCATCAATATCAACTACGTGATTTGAAAGGAAATTATGTAATTAATCCAGACAGTGTTGGCATTACTCTTAGAGAAAAGCATTATCGCGTAGATTCTTTAGTAAAAGCAATGGGTAATGTTACAAAAAAGAGACAATTGCTTGAAGAAGAGGCGCGTGTACTTTATGTTGCATTAACTAGAGCTAAACAGAAGTTGATTTTAGTGGGTGATATTCCTAGTTTTGATAAAAAAGTAAAAGATTGGTCAAATGAGTTAGATCATAAAGGGCAATTACCACTGGCTGATAAATTATCTGCAACAACTCCTTTGAGCTTTATGGGTCCTGCTTTAGCTTTTGATCGGCATGTTGCTATTAAGATGAATGATATTACTAATTCAGTTGACCAAAGTCAGTCATTGCTTTTTGTAGATTATTCAGATGAAGAAATCCAAAAAATGAATAATTCAAATGAAAATCAGTCGGAAGATGAGATTGATGATAATTTGAGGTCTTTGCTGACTAAGACGACTAGGAATATGTATCAGTTTAACTATCCATTTAAAGATGCTAGTGAAACTACTGCATATCAAGCTGTTTCTGAGATTAAGAAGGTTTTTAATGATCCAATTGATACAGATTTAGAAAATTCGCATGTATTAACGTCAACTAATCGTTATTTACAACCAATTGATACAAAACCTAATTTCCTATATCAAACGAAATTTACTGGTGCTGAAATTGGTACTGCTACGCACTTAATTTTGCAATATTATAATTATGCAGGTGATGGTAGTACTGATCAGCTAGATCAAGAAATTGCAGAATTAATTGACCAAAAAAAGCTAAATCCAGATATTGTTTCTAGTTTAAAGAAAGATCAAATTGAATGGTTTGTTCATAGTGATTTTTCAAAAGATTTTTGGAAATTTCCAGAAAATCTTAAGCGAGAAGTTGACTTTTCAAGTTTATTGTCTGCTAAAACTCTATTTGAGAATTTTAGTGATCCAAATGCTAAAATTCTTGTTCATGGGACAATTGATGGTTATTTTGTCACAAATAATGGTATTATTTTGTTTGACTACAAAACTGATCATGTAAATAAATCACACTTGGATAAGTCTATTGAATTAATTAAAGAAAAGTATACTGGACAGCTTCGTTTATATGAACGAGCTTTAAATGAATTTAGTCAAAAGAAAGTAATTGGTAAGTATTTAATACTGCTTGATGCCAAGAGAGCAGTCGAATTTAAGTAGGAAGGAGGAAAGAAATGGCAAAGATTTTTGCGAAAGATACCTTTGCTGTTGTTGATTTAGAAACTACAGGAACACAGCGAGAAAACGGCCATCATATTATTCAATTTGGTTGCGCTATTATTAAAAATCTGAAAGTTGTCAAAACGTATTCTTTTATGATTAATCCTCATCGTGAAATACCACAATCCGTTGTCAATTTGACAGGAATTCATAATGAGGATGTAGCTAAAGAAAAAGATTTCAAATTTTATGCACCTAAAATTGTCAAAATTCTGCAGAATGCTGTTTTTGTAGCTCATAATGTGGATTTTGACTTACCTTTTTTAAATTATGAATTAACTCAACATGGTTATGATGCGTTAACCAATAAAGCAATTGATACTGTTGAATTAGCTAAAATTGCTTTTCCAACTTTGCCATCATATAAATTAAGTGATTTAACTTCTCAGCTAGAAATAAAGCATTTGAACCCACATAAGGCTGATTCCGATGCTTATGGTACAGCTATTTTACTAATTAAAATTATCAAACAATTAGAAAAGTTACCACAGGCAACCTTGAATACATTAAGCTCTTTATCACATGGTTTAATTCGTGATACTTCGTGGGTTATTACTACAATCGCTGATAATCTGAGGAAAGAGAAAAGACCACTTGGATCCGAATATATCCAAGTTCGTAATATTGTTTTACAAAAGCAGAATGAACATTTTGATAGTCATGGTGAAAATGATAAGTTTCCAGAGAATGACAATGAAAAAAGAAAACTATTTAAAGGAAAATTACATTTTCGCCGAGCTCAAGTTGATTTAATTAATCACTTGCATCAATTTATTAATGATCCTACAAAAAGAGCAATGTTGATTGAAGCACCTAATGGGACTGGAAAAACTTTTTCATATTTGTTTTCATATGCTTATCAGCTTTATTCAGGAAGAAAATTGGTAATAGCAACACCTACCAAAGTATTGCAAGAAC
Organism: Lactobacillus ultunensis DSM 16047; assembly: GCF_001436305.1. Taxonomy (GTDB): domain Bacteria; phylum Bacillota; class Bacilli; order Lactobacillales; family Lactobacillaceae; genus Lactobacillus; species Lactobacillus ultunensis. Next base: position 68,145 of record NZ_AZFO01000004.1, read on the forward strand.
AGGTAATGAAACAAGAAATCCCGCAACTATTAAAAGTTACTAAATTGGATCTTAAGGCTGAAGTTGTTAAATCAAGTAGTCGGTATCTCTTGATCTTGATGGTTTTGTGCAGACTATTTTTCAGGGTACGCCTAATAAACCAACTTTAATATTACAAATGCAGATTTTAGTTTGGTTAACAGAGACTAAAACAGGTGATCTAGATGAGCTAAATTTGACCAATTATAACGCACCTTTGTTTGCACAAATTCAGCATCCTGGAGATGCAAGAGTAGGAAGTCGCTTTGCTGAAGTAGATTTCTGGAATCTTGCTCGTCGTAGACAAGAAGAAGCTGATATTTTAGTAACTAATCATGCTTATTTAGCAAATCACTATATGGATACTATTTGGGGGCAAAATCCTTATTTGGTAATTGATGAAGCTCATCGATTTGCTGATAATGTAATTAGTTCTCGTAACGATTCACTTCGTTTTGAAGCACTTTGGGGTGTTCTTAGTCATTTACGGAACTTGCTTTATTATTCTGATGAAGGCGTTGAAAATCAGTTTAATGATAATGTTCAATTAAACTATCTGTTAAAGAAATTAGATCCAGAAATTTTAGATTTAATTCATTTAATTAATAAATTACAAAAAGAACTTTATGCTCAGTATTCTAATGCTATTAATAAATTAACTTTATCAAATGGTACTTTAGAATTAAGTTTTCAAGGAAAAGGATTGTTTAATTCTGATAGTCAGTTTAAGGAAATCCTTCCAAAATTTGAACAAAAACTTGAAAAAGTTAGAGATCTTACAAATCAAGTTTTGTTTGAACTCTATCATGAACAAGAGCGTATGCTGATTAATGTTGAATCATTAGTTGGAGAAATTACAGAACAAATTGATCGTCTAGACTATTATTCTGAAAAAGGATATCAATTGGCAGATTTGCTTTCGGATCAGAATAACGTGGAGCAAGATGGTTTTATCCTGATGATTACTAATTCAGAAGATCCACTTAGTACTAATTTGAACTGGTTGATGCTTGATGCTAGTGAAGTCCTTAAGCAAATATATAGTCGTTTTGATCACATTGCATTTGTGAGTGCTACTTTAACAAGCAATCATAATTTTGACTTTGCGTTAAGTCAATTAGCACTAGGGGATATGAATCTGGTTAAATATATTGGTAAAAGCACCTTTAATATGAAGAAACATTTACAGGTGCTTTCTGTTAAAGATATGCCAGAACCAGATAGTGATACCTATGAAGAAAATATTGAACAGATTTTAGTTAACGATTTACAAGGGAAAAATCATATTTTGGTGTTGATGACTAATCTTGAAAAAATTCGCGATGTTTTTACCGCAATTTTAAATGCACCAGAACTAAAAAATTTCGAAATCCTTGCTCAAGGGATGTCTGGTTCTAATAACCGAATTGCTAAAAGATTTGTAATTGCAAAAAAAGCAATTATTATTGGAGCAGATAGTTTTTGGGAAGGAATTGATTTCCATAATTGTGGGATAGACACTGTTTTTGCGGCTAGAATACCTTTTGAGTCTCCTGATCAGCCAGAGGTTCGTTTAAGACAAAAGAAATTGGAAGATCAAGGGATTAATGTTTTTGAAAAAGACAGTTTACCGCGAGCTGTTATTCGCTTCAGACAAGGTATGGGGCGTTTGATTCGGGGTGAACATGATCATGGTCAATTTGTCATTTTAGATCCTAGAATATGGTCTAAGAGTTACGGTCAAGCGTTTATTCAATCTATTCCGGTTGAAATCGAAAAAGTTACAAAAAAAGAACTAAAAAAGAAGTTAAGAAATAAATAAAAATGATACAAGACGATACAAGGCAAACAATAAAATTTGTGGGATGGGTAATAGGATTAATTATCATAGCATTTTTAGCTAGCATTGTAATTTTTTATTGTGCGGGGGCGAAAAGTCGAGGCAATGATCAAAAAATAGCACAACTCGCATCAAACAAGACGCCTATCACTAATATTCAAAAGTATTATCATTTGGATCGTGGTACTAGTAGTTATGCCATTAAAGGTACTAATCGAAAGGGAGAAGGCTATTACTTTATTTATTTACCAAATACTAAAAAAGCTTATTTATATTCAGCCAAGAAAGGTGTAAGTGAGGATAGAATAAAAAATAATTTTAAATCTTCTCACACTGATGCTACAATAAATCATATTAATCTGGGTTGGTATAAAGGAGAAGCCGTCTGGGAAGTTGCTTATAAGAAACAAAATGGCAATCTAGGCTATACTTTATATGAATTCAAAAACGGAAATGATATATCAGAAGTCGATAATTTATAGAAACTTTGGTATTATGGAAACTGTATAATTGATAAAAAGGTGGATAGGAATTTTATGACAGAATTGATTTCAATTAAAGATTCTTCCAAGCATGTTGATGAAGAAGTAAAAATGCATGTTTGGCTAACAGATAAAAGATCAAGCGGAAAGATTATCTTTTTGCAATTGCGTGATGGTACTGCATTCTTCCAAGGGGTAGTTCGTAAGAATGATGTATCAGATGAAGTATTTGAAGCTGCAAAGTCACTTAGACAAGAAGCAAGTTTTTACATCACTGGTACTGTTCACGAAGATGCACGTTCACACTTCGGTTACGAAATTCAAATTACTGATTTAAAGGTAATTTCAAACAATGAAGGTTACCCAATTGGTAATAAGGAACATGGTATTGACTTCTTGCTTGATCATCGTCATTTATGGTTAAGATCAAAGAAACCATTTGCAATTATGCAAATCAGAAATACTATGTTTAAGGCAACTGTTGACTTCTTTGAAAAAGAAGGCTTCATCAAATTCGATGCTCCAATTTTTATGCATTCTGCTCCAGAAGGTACTACACAATTATTCCACGTAGAATACTTTGATCATGATGCATATTTATCTCAATCAGGTCAATTGTATGGTGAGGCTGGTGCAATGGCTTATGGCAAGATCTTTACTTTTGGTCCAACATTCAGAGCTGAAGAATCAAAGGGTCGTCGTCATATGACTGAATTCTGGATGATGGAACCAGAAATGGCTTGGATGCATCAAGATGAATCTTTAGACTTACAAGAAAGATACTTAGCTTACATGACTAAGCAAGTTTTGGAAAAGAATCAATACGAACTTAAGATTTTGGGTAGAGATCCTGAAAAGCTTCGTCCAACAACTGAGGGTAACTTTACTCGTCTTCCATATGATGATGCTGTAAAGATGCTTCAAGATGCTGGTAGAGACTTCAAATGGGGCGATGATTTTGGAGCACCCGATGAAGGTTACATTTCTGAACAATATGATCGTCCTGTCTCTATTGTGAACTATCCAACTTCTATTAAACCTTTCTACATGAAGAAGAATCCTGATAATCCTAAGGAATACTTATGTGCTGATGTAATTGCACCAGAAGGTTATGGTGAAATCTTTGGTGGCTCAGAACGTGAAGGTAATTACGAAATTCTGAAACAACAAATTGAAGATGCAGGTCTTAATTTAGAGGATTACCAATGGTACCTTGATTTACGTAAATTTGGTGGTGTTCCTCACTCTGGCTTTGGTATGGGATTTGAACGTACAATTGCTTGGATATGTCATCTTGATCACATTCGTGAAGCAATTCCATTCCCAAGATTAATTAATAGAATGCAACCTTAATTAGGATTAGCAAATTAAATATTTAAGTAAAAAGTTGGACTACTGGGTAGTTCAACTTTTATTTTTGAAAGGAAATTTATTTTGCATTTTAATGATTATCGTGCGTTAGGTTTTACCACTTTACAAAATGGTTTGATAGCTTATTATCCTCAACTAAATATCAGTGATGCAGAGTTATTATTAATTATTCAACTTGAAGCTTTTAATCAACGAGGGGAGGCCTTCCCTTCAAATGAAAAAATTGCGGCTAATACTAATTTATCAGTAATCGATGTTGGAAATTTGATTCAACGCTTAATTGATAGAAATTATTTAACAATTGAGCAGACTACAGATAGTCAGGATAAGATTGGCAATAGATATAGTTTAGATAAGCTATATGACGCGTTAGATAAGTATATCGACCAAAATATTATAATCAAGGATCACGAAAAGAATAAGAAAGTGGCAGTAACTGACGATCTCAGTAATAATCCTCTTAATTACTTATCGCGTAAAGTTGAAGTAGAATTTGGACGATATTTAAGTCCAATTGAGAGAGAAGAAATTGCTCAGTGGCTTAGTGTTGACCATTATGCTCCAGAAATAATAGAATTAGCTTTGCGCGAAGCTGTATTATCTCAAGCATATTCTTTGAAATATATAGATCGAGTTTTACTTAATTGGCAGCGACACAATTTAAAGACTCCTGCTGAAATTGAAAGATTTTTAAAGAGGAATAGATAAGCATGTCAGAAAAGTTATTAAGTGATAAAGAAGCTCGTAATGTTTTACAGAAAATTTTGACTTTGTATCCTAACGCTAAAAGTGAATTAAAGTGGGATAGTAAATTTCATTTGTTGTGTGCTGTTATGATGAGTGCTCAAACAACTGATAAGATGGTTAATCGAGTAATGCCTAAATTCAGTCAAGAATTTCCCTATCCAAAAGATTTAGCTAATGCTCCGATTGAACAGATTGAAAATGAGATCAAGACAATAGGACTATATAGATCTAAAGCAAAGCATTTAAAAGCTACAGCTAAAATTTTAGTAGATAAATACAATAGTCAAATACCTAAAGATAAAAAGATATTGATGACTTTACCTGGAGTCGGTGAGAAGACTGCTAATGTTGTATTAGCAGAAGGATACGGTGTACCAGCAATTGCGGTTGATACCCACGTTTCTAGGATCTCGAAAAAGTTTCATATTGTTGATCAAAAGGCAACACCTCATGAAGTTGAAAAACGTTTAGAAGCAATATTGCCTAAGGAAGAGTGGATTAAAACACACCATGCGATGATTTGGTTTGGACGTTATACAATGCCCTCAAGAGCCAAAGGAGATCCATATTCTTATTTAAATTCACAAAAGTAATGTAAAGAAGCGATTGAAAATCGTTTCTTTTTTATTAGGTAGAATTTTTAAAGTAGATTGTTACTAAATCAATTAAAAGCAAAAAAAAGTCTGCTTACGCTACGCTCCAGCAGTCAACAATAAAACAACCTCAGCACTCCAAATCTTATTAAAATAAAACTCCTATCACTTTTCTGATAGGAGTTATTTCATATTCGAAATTACTTTTTAATGATTATCGGAACCTCCTTGATCATGATGTTCTTCATCATTAGAAGATTCACTGTTTTGCGCATGGGAACTAAAAGATTGAGCATTACTTTGTGAAGAAGATGATGACGAAGATGACCGTGCAGTGCTACTTGATTGAGTAGTAGTGCCATTTTGTCGTCTAGATGATGCATGACTCTCAGTAGTTGTAGATGAATTAGTTGTATTGTTATTGTCATCATTTGTATCAGTTTCTTCATCATCTTCATCATAACTGGCTGCACTGTTTCCGATACCAGCAGGGGCGTGACCACGAACGAATAGTTGCCAAGTACCGCCGCTTGAAGCCACTTCAGGTGGATTAGAGTTGTTGACAATTCTTGCTCTAATAACTGATTTAGGTTGTTGCCAATCTAGATTTGGCTTGTTTCGCATGAGGTAGGTCATCATACTCTTATAAATTAATTGGGCAGATTGTTGACCAACACCAGAAATGGTACCGTCTTTCAAATTATCATATCCTGTCCATACACCCATGACGTATGATCTAGTATAACCAACAAACCATGAATCTTTTGGTGTGGAATTATAGCTAGGGTATTTATCTAGATCTTCTTCTGAATACTTCACAGTACCAGTTTTACCCGCTTGATAAAGATCAGCTATTTTAGCATTAGTACCTGAACCACGCTTTATAACACCTTTTAGCATATCTGTAATCATATATGCAGTAGATTTTTTCATAACTCGAACACCATTTGAATCATAGTTTCTGGTTAATCCATCAGGTGTTTCAATCTTGGAAACAAATTGGGGTTTATGATAAATACCCATAGTAGCAAATGCACCATATGCGCCAGACATTTGTAAACTTGAAGCATTGGCACCAATAGCTACTGATAAACCTGAGCTTGCAGGAACATTTACTCCCATTCTACGAGCGAAAGCTGATGCACGTTTTACGCCAACTTCAGCTAACGTTTTAACAGCAGGTACGTTACGTGATTGTTCAAGTGCCTTACGCATGGTCATCATGCCATCATATTTGTTATCCCAGTCATAAAGTTGAATATTGGTACCAGGATAAACATATTTGCTATCATCAAGCATTTTGGCAGTTGACCAATTTAAATATTGAATGGCTGGACCATAATCTAAGACTGGTTTAATTGACGAACCGGTTGACCGTCCAGTTTGAACAGCACGGTCAAGTCCTAATTGAACTGATGGCAAATGACGCCCACCCAAGATAGCTACTACATGACCATTATTAGGATCTACTACGGTAGCACCAATTTGCATCTTATTATTGGTAAAAGGAACAGAACCATCATTAGCTAGTTGATAAAGTTTATTTTGAGCTTCTTGATCAATATTTACTGTAATTTTAAGGTTATCGTTGTATGGATCAAATCCTTTGTTTTTGACTTCTGCAACCACTTCCTTAATATATGGATCATCAATTTTTCTGATTTTAGATTCATTATTAGCGTGTCGAGGTCTAAGTCCCTTAGAAATTGGTTCATTAATAGCTTGATTGTATTGTGATTTTGAGATTTTATCATTTTCTAACATTGTCTTTAAAACAATATTTCTACGATATTTCGCTTTTTGAGGATAAAGATATGGATCATAAGCTACAGGGGCATTAGGCATCCCCGCAATTAAAGCAGTCTGAGCCAAATCAAGCTTTTTAAGAGGTTTATTATAGTAATAATTTGCGGCAGTACCCATACCGTAATTACCATAATTCATAAATACCTTATTGATGTAGAATTCCAAGATCTGGTCTTTGCTAAATTCATGTTGAACTTTCATGGCCAACCAAGCTTCTTGTGCTTTTCTTCGCAGTGTTCGTTGCGATGCAGCAGTAGAAAAAACGGTTAGTTTTACTAACTGCTGAGTAATGGTTGAACCACCTGCAGCAATGCTGTTACTTTTAGCGTTGGTTAACATTGAGCCAACAATTCTAATAGGATCAACACCTAATCTGTCTTTATAAAAACGTTTATCTTCAACAGATACAACTGCATCTTTAAGTTGTTGTGGTATATTTTTGTTTTTAACATAAATACGTTTTTCTGATCCAAGGGAGAGCAAAAACTTACCATCATTGGTATATAAACTAGAAGTACCACCACTTTGTAATTGATCTTGACTAATATTTGGTGCATCTTTTGCATAAAAAGCAAAAAGGCCAATTCCAGATACAACTAAAAGTAGTATTACTAAAAAAATCCATTTAATAACCTTGACCCACACGTGACTATTAGTCGACCTTCGTCCATGATAGTCTCTACGTGATTCACGTTTCATATTATTATCTGCCATTATTCTCTTTTCCTATCTGCAATAAAGTTATCAACTGCCTCAAGATAAGGTAGGGTAGGACGGAAGCCACTTTTGATCTCGTAAGAATTATTTTCAATTTCTTTTAAGGTCATTGAACTTTTGTCCTTTTTCCTCCAAGCACGGATCACAAAGCTAGCAGGGGTAACAAAATACCGTTCCAAACTAGCAAATCTAATAATTGTAAAGCAAATTCCTTGTTGTTTTAGGCATTCATCAAGATGAAAAATCTGATGTTCATGAAAATTTTTTAAAGGAAAATTAGTTTTGTTTCTTGTTTCCTTTGCCTCAAAATCAAGATAATATCCTTTATATACTCCATTATAGTCAGTAGTAGAAGCCTGTCTGAAGTAAGCTTCTCGAATTACTGCTTTGGATCGTTTAGGATAATCAACCTTGACTATTTGAACAGGGGTAGGCTTTTTATGAACAACAGCTATTTCTTCCATTAAATAGTATTTATTAGATTCGTTTATTTGCTGTTCCAATGTCATACCACGATCAGAAAAGTTAACACCTTTCTTATGTTTGTATGAACGACGGATACCGTGTTCTTCTTTTTTAGTTACTGGTTTTCTAAATGCAGCTAAACTGCCGCTAGGATATTTGACCATTATCCTCACTCCTGTTAGCATTATAGCAATAAAGATTAGATTTTTGAATATAGGAGGCTCTAAGATCAGTGCAGCGTTTATGGGTAACAGGATATCGTAGCTATGAACTAAATGTTTTTGGTGATCGTGATCCCAAAATCACTGTAATTAAATATGCTTTGAAAAATTATTTTGTCAGTCTCATTGAAGAAGGACAATTAGATTGGATTATTACAGGGGCAAATCTTGGCGTAGAGCAATGGGCTGCCGAAGTAGGGTTAGAATTAGGAGAAAAGTATCCTGTTAGAACTTCTATAATGATTCCATATGAAGAATTTGCCAATCGTTGGAATGAAAACAATCAAGCCAAATTTATTAATTTAAAAGAAAAGGTAGACTTTTTTGCTTCCACTTCTAATACTCCATATCAAAGTCCGGTACAATTGCGTAATTACCAAAATTTTATGATTCAGCATACTGATCGAGCAATGATGATCTATGATCCAGAGCATCCTGGTAAACCTAAATATGATTATAATTTAATCCAAAAATATCAAGAGTCTAAAGAATATCCTTTAGATTTAATCGATTTTTATGATTTACAAGACGCTGCTGAAGAATATCAGGAGAATCATCAAAATTCAAAGTTCTCTGAATAATCTAAAACTTTTATTAAAGTGAATTTCTTGGTTTTAAGTAGCTCTTCTTTTTGCTAAAATAAAGGGGAATGTAAAGGAGTTGTCAGTAAGATGGCAAATTTAAATGATATAAAATTATCAGCACAAGACATATTAAAAAAACAGTTTAGAAGTAAAGTTAAAGGTTATGATCCTGATGAAGTTGATGCTTATTTGGATCAAGTGATTTCTGATTATGAGACATTTCAACAGCTCATTGAAGATTTATATGGACAAATAGGTACACTACAACGCCAATTAATGGATGAAAAGCAAAAAGAGAAGAAAACTGTTGAAGCAGAAAAAGAGGAAGAGGAAAAAGTTAAGACTTATACTCCAACTCATAGAAGATCTTCAATGGCCACTAATTTTGCGGAAGATGATGACAATCAAGGTGAAATTTCAACTAATATGGCCATTATTCAAAGAATTTCAACTTTGGAAAGAAAAGTTTACAATCTTGAACAACATGTTTATGGCTTAAAGCATTAATTTTTGCTATAATGGTTAATAGTGTGAATTTTGAGTAGGCGCGGCTAGCTTTATGCTAGTTGAGGAAAGTCCACGCACGCACAAGCTGCGATGCTTGTAGTGATCGTATTCAGCTCAATAAGCTGGAGAGGAGTTTTGCTTCTACGGCGGAAAAAGTGCTAAATCTTCGGACATGCATTACTATCCTGAAAAGTGCCACAGTGACGAAGCAAGATCAGAAATGATCTTGGTGGAACGAGGTAAACCCTGCGAGCGTGAAACCCAAATTTGGTGGGGGAGCTTCGGTCTAAGAAAATGAACTAAAGACCGAGTTATTGCTTTAGCAATAAAGATAGATGACTACTAAAAGTGATTTTGCCAGAATCACTGGAACAAAACGTGGCTTATAGAAATTCACACAGGCAGAGTTGGGCTTTTTGTCCAACTCTTTTTTTATTTTGAATAAATGAAAGTGTAATAATGAAAGAATATCAACTTTATGCAACTATGGGCGCTGGATTTGAAAGCGTCGTTAATAAAGAATTACAAGGCATGGGCTATCAAACAAAAGTGGAAAATGGTCGTGTCTTTTTTAAGGGAACACAAGAAGATATTGTAAGAACCAATTTATGGTTACGAACGGCAGATAGAATAAAAATCTTACTTAAAGAATTTAAAGCAACTGATTTTGATACTTTATTTGATCAGGTTCACAATTATAATTGGGCAGAGCTTTTACCAGTTGATGCCAAGTTTCCTGTACAAGGTAGGGCAATTAAGTCTAAGCTTCATTCTGAACCGGATGTACAGTCAATTGTAAAAAAAGCAATTGTCAATAAAATGATCGAACAGTATCATCGTCGTGTCTTTTTACCAGAAACGGGTAGTGAGTATCCTTTAGATATTCATATTTATAAGAATATAGCACGATTATCTCTGGATACGACTGGCGCAAGTCTTTTTAAACGTGGCTATCGTGTTGAACATGGTGGTGCACCTTTAAAGGAAAACTTCGCGGCAGGGTTATTAAAATTGACCCCTTATAATGGTACACATCCATTAATTGATCCAATGACTGGTTCTGGTACTCTGGCTATTGAAGCGGCATTGATAGCTAAGAACATAGCACCAGGAACTTGGCGGAAATTTGCTTTTGATGGCTTTGACTGGTTTGATGCTAATTTGCATAAAGAAGCTTTAGAAAAAGCCAAGGCAGAAGTTAAAGAACTAGAAGCTCCTATTTGGGCTAGTGATATTGATCAATCTGTTCTCGAAATTGCTAAATTAAATGCTCATAATGCAGGTGTCTTACAAGATATTCGTTTTAAGCAAGTAGCCGTTAAAGATTTTGCTACAGATTTAGAAAATGGAATTATCATTGCTAACCCTCCATATGGTAAACGATTGAAAGATCGTGAATCTGCGGAAGAACTATATAGAGAGATGGGAAAAGTTCTGCGCCCGTTAAGTTCTTTCAGTCAGTATTACTTGACTGCTGATCCAAATTTTGAAAAGTGTTTTGGCGCTAAAGCTACTAAGAAACGTAAATTATTTAACGGTAATTTGAGAGTTGATTTCTATCAGTATTGGGCAAATAGAAGGAAAAAATGATTACAAAAAATCTTAATACGGAAATCTGGGTCATTTCCGATACTCATTTGATTGCTGATAGTTTACATGATGAGGGACAAGCTTTTTCTCGTATGCAAAAAACAAGTCAAGGAAAGGATTTGTATTATCAAGAAACTGCGTTGACTGCATTTATGCGTATGGCTCAAAGAAAAAAGCCAGCTGCTATTATTGTTACTGGAGATGTTACTTTCAACGGTGAACGAGTTTCTGCAGAAAAGTTTGCAGAAATTTTCAAACCGCTAAAAGATACTAAAGTATTAGTTTTGCCCGGCAATCATGATATTTTTGATGGTTGGGCAAGAGAGTTTCGCGGTAAAAAACAATTTTATGCTGGTGAAATCAGTCCTTTATTTTGGCGCTCAATTTTTGATAAGTCTTATAGACAAGCTACCGATGAAGATGAAAGTTCATTAGCTTATAGTGTTCAGTTAAATCCCCAATATTTTTTAATTTTGGCTGATTCTAATATTTATGGTAAAGAAGAAACAACAGAAGCACCTCATACTAGAGGCATGATTGGTAAAGAACAATTAAAGTGGATTGAAAAGCAATTCCGTTATGCTCAAGAGCACGATTTACGACCTATTCTTTTTATGCATCATAATCTTTATGCGCATAATCCTGCAGTGAACAAAGGTTATGTGGTCGATGATGCGGTTGATCTAAGACGTTTGTGTGCAAGATATAATGTTAAGCTTGCTTTTTCGGGTCATATTCATGCTCAAAATATTATGGGACCGCATGATATGACTCCAACAACTGAGATCGCTACTTCTAGTTTTTGTTCAAATGATCAGGGGTATGGGGTAGTCAGATTGCATTCTCGTCATATTACTTATGTTAGAAGAACTTTCGATATGACTCGCTACTTAACTAAGGAAGAAAAACAGAATTATACATTAGAGCATTTCCATAAATATCTAAAGGACTTACAATTAGGAAGTATTTCAGCTGATATGATGCAAAGTGAATTAAATAAATATCATGATGATATTGACTTAGTAAGAGAGATGGGTAAATTGTTTGGCTGGATGAATTATCACTTCTTTACAGGACAAAATCATATTAAAAGTAGCGAATTGAATAAAATTCATTCATCAAGGGCTTATCAAATCTTGATGAAACACCATCCAGAATTTCGATTATACTTAGAAACGCTTTATGATACTTCAAATCATAGTAATTTACAGGTAAAAATTAAATACTAAAAATATAAGAGAGCAGGAATGTTAATGGAAACTGCTCTCTTATTTTTCTCAGATTTGTTACAATAAGAGTAATAAATAATAAACAGGGCGTGATCTAAATTCTAAAATCTAAACGGCATTTCATATTCTTAGGAGCTACAGGAATAATTTATTATTCTTGGCTTTTAATTGTTCTTTTGATAGCTATGATTCTTGGTTATGAAGGGAACAAGTCAATTAGTATTTCTGGAATAGTGGTTGGGCTTATTTTTTGCTTATTGTTGCTATATACAATATGCTTTTCTTATTTTCAAGAAGATGGTAAGCAGTTTATTTTTAAGCTACCTTATCGTACTAAAATGAAAGTTAGTCAGCCCATTCTTTATGCCAAATGGCGTAATTTTCAAATTTATAAAATAAGAAGCGAGTTTCAAAGCTATTCTATTTTAATCATATCAAGAAAGAAGAAATAAATTAATGGAATCAGATATTAAGATCGCACAAGAAACTAAAGAATTACCAATCGAAGAAGTTGCCGCTAAAGTTGACTTAAAAAAGAAAGATTTAGAACCATATGGTTATGACAAGGCCAAAATCAGTTGGACTGCCATAAATCGTATTCGTAAGAATGATAAACTTGGCAAATTGATCTTGGTCACTTCAATTTCACCAACTCCAGCTGGAGAAGGAAAATCAACTATTACAATTGGACTGGGGGATGCCATTCATAATCAATTACATAAGAATACTATGATTGCATTGCGTGAACCTTCGATGGGACCTGTATTTGGCCTTAAAGGTGGTGCCACTGGAGGTGGTATGGCTCAAATCATTCCAATGGAAGATATCAATTTGCACTTTACAGGTGATATGCATGCTTTAACATCCGCAATTGATACATTAGCTGCCTTGGTAGATAACTATATTTACCAAGACAACAGTTTAAATATTGATCCGGATCGTATTTTATTAAAGCGCGGACTCGATGTTAATGATCGTACTTTAAGAAAAGTTACGATTGGTGAAGGCTCAAAGTTTAATGGAATTGAGCATCAATCAAGTTTTGCCATTACGGTTGCTAATGAATTGATGGCTATTCTTTGTTTGGCTAATGACATCGATGACTTAAAGGCAAGAATTGGTGATATGTTAGTTGGTTATACCAAGGATGATCAACCAGTTTATGTTAAACAATTAGGATTTGAAGGTGCAATTGCTGCACTTCTTTCAAATGCATTAAAACCAAATATGGTTCAAACACTTGAACATACTCCAGCATTAGTTCATGGTGGACCTTTTGCTAATATTGCTCATGGAGCTAACTCGGTAATTGCTACTAATTTAGCTTTACATTTAAGTGATTATGTCTTAACTGAAGCCGGTTTTGGTAGTGATTTGGGTGGTCAGAAGTTTATGGACTTTGTTTCTAAGCATCTTGATAAGACACCAGATGCCACAGTTGTAGTTGCGACTGTTCGTGCCCTTAAGTATCAATCTTTAGGCTCCACTCAAGATCTGGATAAAGAAAATCTTGATGCTTTAAAGGACGGTTTTAAGAATCTGGAACGTCATATGAATAATATGCGTTCGTACAATGTTCCTGTTATTGTGTTAATCAATCGTTTTGCTTCAGATACAGACGAAGAAGTTACACTTTTAAAGAAATTAATTAAGGAACAAGGAATTCCGGTTGAGGAAGTTCGTTATCATGATATTGGCTCAAAGGGTGGTGTTCAAGCAGCTCAAGCTGTAGTAGATCTAGCTGATTCTGGTAAAGCTAATTTAAAGCCAACTTATCAAGAAAACGATGATGTAAAAACAAAGATTGAAAAAGTAGCTACACGGATCTACCATGCTTCTGGTGTTGAATATACCGAAAAAGCTGAAAAAGAAATTCAAGAATTAGAAAAATTGGGGAAGGATAAATTACCAGTTATTATTGCTAAAACACAATTTTCATTTAGTGATGATAAAAAGAAACTGGGTGCCCCAACTAACTTTAAACTTCATGTTAAAGGAATCAATTTAAAGAATGGAGCTCGTTTCATTGTGGTAACTACAGGACATGTTTTAGATATGCCAGGATTGCCCAAACATCCAGCTGCTTTGGATATTGATGTTGATAATAATGGGAAGATTAGCGGATTGTTCTAAAATATGCAAAGTTTATATTTACTTATTTCATTATTTATTGTTTTAGCCGATCAGGGTCTTAAAAATTATATTGTTAGCAACTATACAGTTGGTGAAGTGCATCAAGTTATCCCAGGTATACTATCATTCAATTATTTACAAAATGATGGTGCAGCTTGGAATATATTAACTGGTCAGATGTGGCTATTCTACCTTATTAGTATTGTAGTGATCGGAGTTTGCTTATACTTTTTGTTTAACAAGAAATATAAGAATACTCTATTCGATATAGGTTTATCGCTAGTGTTGGGTGGTATTATTGGGAATTTTATTGATAGAATTCATTTGAAGTATGTAATTGACATGTTTCAACTGGATTTTATTCATTTTAATATTTTCAATATTGCTGATTCTGCTATTACGGTTGGTGTAATTATTGTCTTTGTCTACTTAATTTTCTTTGCAGATAAGGAAGGTCAAGATGCCTAAAAAATATTTACTTGAAGTTAAAGATGAACATGGTCGTTTAGATAAATTCGTCTCTGAACAAGTGCCAGACTTATCAAGAACTAGAGTCAAAGAGCTGATTCAAGATAAAAATATTTTAGTCAATAATAAATCAGAAAAAGTTTCTTATAAGGTTCAAGCAGGTGATTGTGTTCTGGTTAATGTTCCAGCAGTTAAGCCGCTAGACGTTGTTCCTGAAAATATTCCATTGGATATCGTATATGAGGACGATGATGTGATTGTGGTGAATAAACCACAAGGTATGGTAGTTCATCCTGCACCAGGGCATCCTGATCATACATTGGTTAATGCTTTGTTGTACCATACAAAAGATTTGGCACAGTCTCCAGAGGGCTTTAGGCCAGGAATTGTGCATCGAATTGATAAAGATACGTCTGGTTTATTAATGATTGCTAAAAATGCCAAAGCCCGTGAGTCTTTAGAAGATCAATTAGCTCATAAAACAAATAAACGAATATATTGGGCAATTGTTCATGGCAATTTTGGTGAAGAGGGCGGTACCATCGATGCACTAATAGGACGTAATCCTTATGATCGTAAAAAGATGGCAGTAGTTGAAAACGGGAAAAAGGCTGTCACTCATTTTAAAGTGCTGGAACAATTTAAGGGTTTTAGTTTGATTGAATGTCAACTAGAAACGGGTAGAACTCATCAAATTAGAGTTCATCTTGATTATATTGGACATGCTGTAGCTGGTGATCCTTTATATGGCCCTCGCAAAACTTTGAAAGGACACGGACAGTTTTTACATGCAAAAGTCTTAGGATTTAGGCATCCTCAATCTGGTAAGTGGATGGAGTTTAGCGTAGAACCTCCTAAAATTTTTCAAGATACATTAGCTCAATTAGAAAAAAAGCAAGTGATAAGATGAAACGTTATTTGATTTTAGAAGATGGAAGTTCTTTTCCTGGTGAAGGAATTGGAGCAAATATCATCTCTACAGGCGAACTGGCTATTCAAACAACCAATTTTGGCTATCAAGAAGCATTAACCGATCCAACAAATGCAGGTAAAATTTTGGTTTTTACTTCACCTATGATTGGAAATAATGGGATTAACGCTATTGATTATGAGAGTATTGATCCAACCGTTAGAGGGATTATCGCTAATGATATTGCATTAAATATCTCCGATAGTGAAAACTTTGAAGATTTAAGTTCTTTTTTAAAGGAAAAGAAAATACCTGCCATATTTAAGGTTGATACTCGTGCTTTAGTTCATCGTTTGATGGAAGAGGGCACAATCAAAGCCTCTATTATGGATACTAACGATGAACATGCTTTTGATCAGATTAAAGCTTTAGTTTTACCAAAAAACAAATCAGCTATGGTATCTACCAAGAATGCATATGCATCCCCAAATGTTGGTAAGACTGTAGCCGTTCTTGACCTCGGCTTAAAACATTCTATGTTAAGAGCATTATCTTTAAGAAAAGTAAACACAACGGTGTTGCCGTATAATGCTAGTCCAATAGATATTGAAAACCTAAGACCTGAAGGAATTATTATTTCAAACGGTCCAGGTAAGCCTGAAGAAGTAATAAATCAGTTAACACCTGTCTTGGATCATTTTTATGGAAAATATCCAATTCTAGGAATTGGTCTTGGCTTTTTGGCTTTGAGTGATTATCTAGACTTTGAATTGGTCGATTTACCACAAGAGTTTGATGGAATTAATTATCCTGTAATTGAACAGAATACAAATACAATCTGGCAGACATCTATGAATATTGATCAACTTGTGTTACCGGATAGTGTGAAGATGAATATGAATCGAGAATATTTTGACCTTCATAGTGAGTTGGTGGCTGGCTTTTGGAATGTAAAAGACAAGCTAATTGCGACTGCCTTTAATCCTGAAGGTGCACCAGGGACTCATGATGCAGATGAGGTCTTTGATTATTTTGTACAAATGATGGAGTAGATTATGCCATTAGAAAACGATTTAGATAAAATATTAATTATTGGATCTGGTCCCACTTTAATTGGTAGTGTAGCTGAAATGGATTTGATGGCTACTGAAGCAATCGATGCCCTAACAGAAGAGGGGATTGAAGTTGTTTTAGTTAATCCTAATCCAGCCACCATTTCTACGGATAAAAAACCTAATGTGACGGTCTACCTTGAGCCAATGACATTAGATTTCTTAAAGCGTATTTTACGGATGGAAGAACCTGATGCTATTATTACAGCTTACGGTTCAACTAATGGTTTAAAGGTTGCTCATAAATTGCTGCAAGATGGAATTTTAGAACAAATGGGGATACAACTACTAACTCTTAATTCTAGAATGCTACAAATGGGCAACCAACAGAAACGTACAGAATTACTGGATAAGCTTAGAATTGAAACCAGTAAATCTTGGGAACTTAATCAAGGTATTCAGGATAATTTAGATGCTTCATTAGAAGTGATAAATAATAAAGTTGAATTTCCTGTTTTAGTAACCAAATATAATCGGTATGTTCATAATGAGCACTTGTGTTTTAAAGATGCAAATGCTTTGATGGAATATTTTAAAAAAGAAAAGCAAAATGATGCTTTTACCTGGAAGAACTATCGTTTAACGGAAGATCTTTCATCTTGGGAAGAAGTCATCGTTGATGTAATCCGGGATAAAGACGGCAATCTTGTTTTTATTAATTTTGCTGGTTCAATTGAGCCAGTTGGTATCAATTCGGGCGATTCAGCTGTGGTGATGCCATCCCTTACTTTGAATAATGATCATATTCAAGAATTACGAGAATCAGTTAGGAAAATTACTGATAATTTGAACTTAGTTGGTTTTGCTAGTTTCCATTTTGCTGTTAAACACCATGGTACTCAAATCAAATCTAAGCTTTTGACAATTCGTCCTCGGTTAACTAGAAGTTCAGTTTGGATTCAACGAGTTGGCTTATATGATGTTGGCTATATTGTAAGTAAGGTAGCAATTGGTTATCGTCTAAACGAAATCATTGATCCTTTATCAGGACTAAATGCATCTGTTGAACCAACACTTGATGCTGTAGCAATTAAGATGCCGTATTGGTCGTTTGCGGAGTCTGGTTATAATCACTACAAGCTAAATAATAGAATGCAAGCTAGTGGTGAAGCTATGGGAATTGGTCGAAATTTTGAGACCGCCTTTTTAAAAGCAATTGACGCAACAATTAACCTTGAACGTGGTTGGGAAGCTTTCGTGAAGGAATGTCATAAGTCAAATGAAGAAATTCTGGATGATCTAAAACATCCTAATGAATTGCATTTAATTAAACTTTTGGCAGCAATCAATCAAGGAATCCCATTATCTGATTTGCAAACAATTACACATTTGCACCCTATTTATTATCAAAAATTATTGCATATTATTCATATTGGCCAAGCATTAGTTAAAAATAGGAATAATCTAACTGCAGAATTAGTAAAAGAAGCAAAAGTTTATGGCTTCTTTAATCCTTTATTAGGTAAAATTCTAGGTAAAACCGCAGAAGAAATTCGTCAAATTGTGGCTGACTATAATTTAAAGCCAGCTTTCTTGAAAGTAGATGGTTCTGCAGGTGTTTACAAGCCTAATGTTTGTGCATATTACAGTGCTTATAATGTGCAAAATGAAGCTAAAACTTTACCAGCTGAGAAGAAGATCTTGATTTTAGGGATGCTTCCATTGCAAGTATCCGTAACAAGTGAATTTGACTATATGGTCGCTCATGCAGCTAAGACTTTACATAAGAATGGCTATGTTACAGTTCTGTTGTCTAATAATGACGAATCTGTTTCTTCAAGATATAAAGATATCGATAGGGTATACTTTGAATCTATTACGCTTGAAAATATCCTGATGGTTGCCAAAAAGGAAAATATCCAAGAAGTATTACTACAATTTTCAGGTAAGAGAATTAGTGGCTTCAGCAAGAAACTTGAAGAAAGTGGCTTGCATGTTATCGGACAGAAAGAAGATCCTCGTGATAAAATTAATCATTTACTGGACCAAAAGTTCACTACACTTAAACGTGTTCCAGCTTTAAAGACAACTGAAGTGGCTAAAGTATTTAGTTTTACCAGCCAGTATGGTTTTCCGATTTTAATTGGTGGTATGAATAAGGAAAACAAACAAAAGTCTGCAGTTGTTTATGATATCCCAGCAATAAAAAAGTATTTAGCTGAAAACCAATTAGATGAAATTACTGTTTCTCGTTTTATTGAGGGGAATAAGTATGAGGTAACTGCAATTTCTGATGGTAAAAATGTAACATTACCGGGAATTATTGAGCACTTGGAACAGACAGGGTCACATGCTTCAGATTCTATTGCAGTTATTCAACCTCAAAATCTAACTTTAGAGCAGGAAGCAAAGGTTGAAAAAGAGTCAGTAAAGTTAATCAAACAACTACAAACAAAAGGTATTTTTAACTTACATTACTTATTTGTTGATGACGTTTTATATTTATTGCAAATTAAACCATACGCTGGTCATAATGTTGCGTTTCTGTCTAAGTCATTAAATAAGGATATTGCTGCATGCGCTACTGAAGCATTAATTGGTAAGACATTACCAGAATTAGGATATCCAAATGGGTTATGGAAGACTAGTAATTTTATTCATATAAAAATGCCTGTTTTCTCATATCTTAACTATACTAGTGGAAATACATTTGATTCGAATATGAAGTCATCAGGTTCCGTAATGGGTCGAGATACTCATTTGGCCAAAGCACTGTATAAGGGATATGAAGCGAGTGATTTACATATTCCAAGTTATGGCACTATTTTTATTTCTGTTAGAGATGAAGACAAAAGTCGTGTAACTGAATTAGCACGTAGATTTGATCGATTAGGTTTTAAACTGATTGCAACTGAAGGTACGGCTAATATGTTTGCAGAAGCAGGTATCACTACTGGCGTTGTAGAAAAAGTGCATAATGATCCACGTAATCTGCTTGAAAAGATTCGGCAGCACAAAATTGTAATGGTAGTTAACATTACTAATCTCTCTGATGCAGCGAGTGAAGATGCCTTAAGAATTCGAGATCAAGCTTTGTATACTCATATTCCCGTATTTTCAAGTATTGAAACTGCTGAGCTAATTTTGGATGTTTTAGAATCCTTAGCTTTGACTACACAACCAATCTAATAATTAATGTAAAATAAAAATCCAAATTATCAGACAGATAATTTGGATTATATAAGGGAAGACATGTTAAAAGCATGTCTTCTTTTTATTTCTTATCAATTTTCATAGGCATAACTTCGTCTTCTTTAGGTGTAACTTCAATAGAATTTTGTCCAGTGTAAATGACAAATCCGGGTTTAGCTCCATTGGGCTTCTTAACGCGTTTATCTTGAACATAATCTACTTGAACATGAGCGGAATTTTTACCTTTAGAGAAGTAAGCTGCAATTTCCGCTGCTTCTTTAATATCTTGTTCAGTTGGTTGATCATCACGTAGAATGACATGTGAACCAGGCATGTTTTTAACATGGAACCAGTAATCAGTTTTATTTGCTTTTTTCAAGGTCAACCAATCATTTTGATAATTGTTTTTACCTACTAAAACATGTTTGCCAGATGAAAGTTTGAATTCATTTAAATTCTTTTCGGTAACTTTCTTTCTCCGTTTGTTTTTCTTTTGTTTGCGAATGTAACCTTGATTGATCAATTCATCATTTATTTGGTCAATGTCTTGGGGATCCGCGTTGTCAATAGCTGTTTGGATAGAATCAAAATAACGTAAGTTTATTTTAGCAATTCTGATTTGCTCATTTACATGTTTAATTGAATCACGTAATTTCTTGTAACGAGTAAAATATTTTTGAGCATTACGAGCAGGGGAGAGTGCTGGATCCAATTTGATTTCAAGTGGAGCATTATTTTCATAGTAATTAGGTAAGGATACTTTGGTCATACCAGGTTTTACTTGCGAAAGATTTGCATTTAAGATTTCACCTTTAATACGATATCCTTCAGAATTTTCTGCAAGGTTTAATTGCTTTTCTAGCTTCTTAATCTTCTTACTTAATTTTTTCTGCTCATTTTTAACAACTCGTTCAACTTGACTTGCACGTTGTTTTACCCAATCACGATTAGCTTGATACTCGTAAAATTCATCCAAGCCTTTGTTCAAATCAGGATTAGAACTTTCCTTTTCTAGGTCCAAATGATATGGAAGATAGCAAAAGATTTTACGTTTATTTCTAGGAGTTTTTAAAACAAAAGCTCTTGGATTATTAAATTGATCGAAAAAGGTTTTGAATGAAGAGTAACTATAGTCATCCTCGAGATATCCGAGGAGTTCATTTCTGTCGTCTCTATCTAAACCATCCATCTTTTTAACTAAATCAGTTGGCTCATTTTTTTGGCATAGATCTTTAAATTTGCTTTCTGATAAAGTTAATCCATTTAATCCAGGTTTCAAAGGAGGCAATTCATATTTTGCTTTAGGTAGTAAAATACGTGCTCTGTTTTCATCGGGATTAATTCGTTTTAGTAGATCAATAATATGATTGTCTTGTTGATTATATAAGATAACGTTACTGTGACGACCCATAAGTTCGACAGAGAGCACTAACTTAACTTGATCACCTAATTCATTTCGATTGCTGAAATGAAAGTTTATAATGCGATCTAAACCAACTTGCTCAATGGATTGTAAAACTGATCCTTCTAAGTACTTTCTCAGCACCATAACAAAGATAGGCGCTTTTTCTGGGTTAGCAATAGTTTGATCAGTCAAATACATTCTTGGATATTGTGCGTTGGCTGAAATTAGGAATTGATAATTTTTCCTATTTTTTCTAAAAATTAAGACTAGGTCTTGATCAAATGGTTGATAAATTTTTGATAAGCGACTGTCTACAAGGGTAGGGGTTAAGTCTTTTAATAAGCTATGAATAAATAATCCATCAAATGCCATAATATCACCTCAAAATACGACTAATATTATAACAATAATTTGCAATTTTCTAAAATAGAAAAGTCCTTATCGCTTTAAGTTTATCTATAAATATAAGCTAATATATAAGCTAAAAATTATAATTAATTTGTTTCACAAAAACTGAAAGCAAAGTTAGACAAAATGTTTCACAAGAGCTAAAATATAAATTGTAACATGCAAATTTGTCTGCAAATGGTATTATCAAACACTATGTTAAATGATAAAATACAAATATAATAAATTTGCTTTGGAGAAAAAGGACATATTTATGGATGTATTATTTTTTAGTACAATTGCTGATCAAGTGAAAAAAGAAATAAATCACAAATGTGGTTTAAATATTTCACAAACTAGAATTCTTATATTTTTTGACGAAACAGATAATAAAGCATTGTCAATGGGTAAATTGGCTGAGGGGCTAAATATCTCATTGTCTACTTTGAGTCGTCAGCTTCAGCAAAAGAAAACTAAGGGCTTAATAAATCTTGCTCGCTCTAAAAAGGACTCTAGTAAGATTGTGAATTTAAATGAAGATGGTATAAAAAAAGCTCGAGAACTTAAGAAAACTCTTGCAGAAATTGAAAGAACTTTATTTGTGTATCTTGATCAAGACGCATCTGCTTTGTTTATTAAGCAACTTAATAAGATAGCTCAAAATTCATCGTCTCTCCAAGGGATGGAGTAGGGGATAAGATGCGTAAGTAGATACTTTTATGCTATAATTCTTCTATATTAAACATTTAAACTTAGAAATTAAGAAGGGTTAAAAATTGAAAATTGCATTAGTTACTGACAGTACTAGTGTCTTAACTAAACAAGAAGTTAGTGACAATAATATTAACGTAGTGCCTATTCCGGTTATTGTTGGTGACAAGGAATATTTAGAAGGTGTGAATATTACTTCTGCTCAACTTTTTGATATGGAAAGACAAGGTGCTGCTTTTCCTAAAACTTCACAACCTAGCATGGGTCAAATGATTGAATTATTTAATAAACTACATGGTGAAGGGTATGAAGCAATAATTGCTATTACCTTATCAAGTGGTATTTCAGGCTTTTATCAAAACTTGGTAAATATGGCTCATAATAATCCAGAATATAATTTGTATCCATATGACTCGAAGATGACAGTAAGACTGCAGGGCTATTTAGTATTGGCAGCTGCAAGAATGATTAAGGCTGGTTTAGAACCTAAAGCAATTCTTGATAAGCTAGATAAGATTCGTGAGACTATTAATGAGTTTTTTGTAGTTGATGATCTTAAAAACTTAAGTCGAGGCGGTCGTTTAAGTAATGCTAGCGCATTTATTGGTACTATGCTTCAAATCAAGCCTTTGTTGACTTTTAATGATGAAGGTAAAATTGTAGCCTTTGACAAGATTAGATCTTTAAAGCGTGCAGTACTGAAAGTTGAAAAACTTGCTATAGAAAAGACTGCGGATCTGCCATATAAGGATAAGTTACGTTTGTTTGTATTTCATTCAAATGATCAAAAGCAAGCTGAACAAATTAAGAATTTTGTTAATGAAAACTTTCCAGATAAACCTGTAGATGTGGCAGAATTCAGTCCAGTAATTGCTACACACTTGGGAGAAAAATCAATTGCTATTGCATGGATGGTCGATATTGATAAATTAGATTTCAGTAAGTAAAAGAGTGTATCCTAAAAAGATACGCTCTTTTTTATGTTGTCCAAGTAATAGTAAAATTATTATCGTATTACAATGCATAATTATAGTGATAATAGATTAACTATAGTTACTTAAGTAATAAGCAATAATAATTTTATTATTATATTTAAGCAAAAAATATAAAATAAATATCAATAATAAATATATTATTAATCTAAAAAGGCGCTGATTTATTCAGCGTCCTTTTCATTAGAAATCTTATCAAGAGCAGCTTTCTGCTTTTTTTGATCAACGTGGGTATAAAGATCAGTTGCCGTAGTTCCTTTTTGTCCAAGTTGTTGAGCAACTAAAACCTGATCTTTAGTTACTTCATATAATTCAGAAGCTAGAGTATGGCGCAATTTATGAGGAGTAAGGGGATGACCAAAAGCTGCAGAATATTTATTAACCATTTTTTCAATAGCATTGGTTGTTATTCTTCTAGTTTGGTTATGCCAGCGAGTGAGGAAGAATGCTGTTTGCTGTGGATCAGCCATATAGCGATTTCTACGAATCGTTTTATATTTTTGGATATAGTCAAGTGTCCATTCCGCAATTGGAACACTGTCTTTCTGTCCGCCTTTACGAGTAACATCTAAAACTGCATCTTTTAGATTCAGATCTTGTAGATCAACGCCCGCACATTCGGATACTCGTATGCCAGTTCCTAGAATAAGAGCAATGATAGCCATGTCTCTTTCTTTATTTCTTTTAAAACCTGGTTTTGCTTGTTTATTACATTTGTTTTCATAATCATGGTCAATAAACTTTAAAAACTCGAATTTTAAGTTACCAGTATACATATGCGATTCTAAAACGTGAGCGCGATAGTTTAATGTTTTAGTATCATTTAAGGATTGAATCTTGAGCATAACATTACGGTCGAAGTAAGGTTTTCCGTGGTTATTATCTGCTGTGATAGTTAAGAATTTAAAAAGAGAACGTAATGCATTGATAGATCGATTAATGGTTGTAGGGGAGTTTAAATGACCTTGTTTATTTTTTGTATGACCAAGATAATCAATATAAAGCATGATGTCATTGCGTCGTAGAGAAGCTAAAGTATCCGTCTCGACATGTTGATTGTCAGAAGCATTTGAAATACCTTCTTTGCGTAACCAATCAAAAAAGCGACGGATTTCTGTTAAGTACTGATAAGTAGTAGTCAATGAGTGATTCGTACCCAGATGGTATTGTTTAACATAGTCAGGCATCTTATCTAATTCAATTCTTATTAATTCAAGATACTTAGTGGTTTCCATAAATTACTCCTTTTGCAAACAAATGTTTTATCTATTATAGCATTTAAATGAAAATTCTAGAGATGAAAAAAGCACCCATCTGAAAAGATAAGTGCCAAAAATATTCTAATCTATATATTAATTACGCTTGATACTAACAGTGATATCTATAATAAACATCGTAAAAGAATCAATTGTAAAAAATAATTTAGAAAAATCATCTTTACTTATAACTGAGATACTAGCAACGCAATATTGGCATTTCAGTTACAGTAACAATGATTCTATTTCTAATATAGCTAATCTACCTAAAGCAGATTAATCGATATTAATAAATAGTGTTGTTTGTATGGTACAACATAGCCCTTTATGAGTATTTTAAGCTGTTTAATTAGAAGGATCAAGCCAAAAATAACATTTTTTGAAAATTAAACATTATATTAGTCTAATGTTATCATTAATAATGTAATGTTATTGTTTATCAGCAAGATAATCGTATTTTGTGCGTAAAAATTGTACAATATAGACAATAACTTTAGTGAGATGAGGAAAAACAATGACAGAAGAAGAAATCGAAGTAAACTTTCAAGCTAAAAATCCAAGTGGCATTAAATTATTGAATCGTTTATATGATGGACACTTAGTATTAAACGATATTGGTGTTCGCTTAGATGAACAACTTAACAATGAGAATGAAGAATTAACTGTACCAACTCAAGATGATGTTGATAATTTAAGCAAAACTTTTGGTAAAGCTGTTCAAACTTTTAGTGATATTACTGAAGCTTATGGTGATGTCAATAACTTCGCTGAAAACTTTGCTGGTTCAACCAAGGACTTTGCTGAAAAGTTAATTACTGAAATGGCTGATTTCAATAATGGTATTGCTGATATTGGCGATACTGAAGGCGGACTAGAGAATTATGATAATGATAAGCTTAACGACTGGGTTAACCAAGTAATGGGTGACATTGTAGAAACAAATGAAGCTTTTAAAATCTTGGTTAATGACAAAGATTAAGGAGAGTTTTAGGATATGAATAAAGTTCCTCTGTCTACTTGGACAGAAATCCTGCAGGAGACTTTTCTTCATCCGTTCACTTGGAAGGCTAGAACAAGTATAAGGACCTATTGGTCAGGCTGGCTTATTTTAGCGTTGTTAGATTTTATTCCTGGAATTTATTTATTAATAATGGGTGTAGTACCTCTTTTTCTAGTTGGTCTTCACCAGCCAGGCGCTTTTGATATTTCCTGGTATATTGCTATGGCAATAGCTGGAGTAATTAACTTATATTTCTTTCTTTGCAAATTAGGATTAATGATACGTCGATTACATGATTCAGGCAGAAATGGAGTATGGGCTTGGTTAACATTTATTCCAGTTGCTGGTGTTTTCATATGGCTATATTTGATGCTTCAATCACCAACATTTAAACCAATTAAATGGGACCGTTATTTAGTAAAAAATAGATAATAAAAATACCACTCATGAGATTTGACTCATAAGTGGTATTTTTTTACTTCAAGCTTGCAATGGGATAAACAGTATAATCAGCACGGTAAACAAATAATCGATGCCCATCAATTACAAATTGAGTAGAGTTTTTCATATCACTTTTATGGATTGAAACGTCATTACCAGTAAAGACTGCGATCGGCATCCCTAACTGACTTCTAATCATAACCACCTTAGCATCGCCTTTCCAGTCATTCTTAAAATTTTGATACATCGTATTAAGAAGTGGAATTGAACGGTTCTGATCGTCAATCTTTACATGTTTATTAAAAGCATCTTCGTAGTTTTTCAAACCTTCATAGGCAATTAAAGTAGAACCTACGTGGATCATACGTTGCTTTCCATAATCAACATCGATAACGCTAGATTTTTCTTTCCCATTGTCATTTTGTTGCGACATTTTCTTATCAGTATGAATATTTACTGATTTTGCCTTGATTTGATCAATTTTTTGACCATTTGAATCATAAGTGGAAACGGTTAAAGGTAATGCGCCAATTTTGGCTCACATTGACAGCTCCCAGTTTTGGAAATCACTACAAGCGGATAGGGTGAGGATGACAATACTTAATCCTAAAAATAGACTCAGCTTTTTCATTAACTTCATTTTTCTTCAACTTTCTTTTTACTTATTGATTTTTGATAGAGTAATTTTAACATTTTTCTCTTTAAAAGTGATTAATAAAAATGCACTAAGCATCAACTTAGTGCATCAAAATTATTAGAATCTATCTGCTTTAACATAAGCATTTTGTCCCACTCTGTAGTAAGCTTCATTATGAATATAGTGCTTAGGACCATAAGTTTTGACAGGAGAACCTTGTTTAAATGACTTCCAGCTGCTATTTAAAGTGCCATCATTTTTATAGACATATGCATCATATTTGAATTTTCGAGCATTACCTAGCACATTACTGGATAAAACATACTTATTTTCACCAATTCTAAGAGCTGATTTGCCATTTTTTAGTTTAGTTTTACCACCATAGTATGTAATTGTACTGTATGCCTTGTAACTTTCACCCGTACGTTGACCATCATGATTATAAACATTGGCTTTATACATTACTTTTGCAGTATGTTTTGTATTTTTGTTAACTGGGGCTTGAGATACAGCTGACCCTGAGATAGACAAAGGCAAGATAGTTACGTTGCCATCAGTAGACATACCTTTCCAATTATCCGTGTATTGCCAAATAGCAACTCCGTCCATGGAAGGGAAGTATTTAAAGTTAGGTTTGTCAACACGACCAGAAATAGCATAGGCAGCTACCCATAGAGAATTAGGATATTTTTTAACGATTGAAGGCGTATTGATATTATTTTGCAAAACTGATGAACTAGCATACAAGAGTGGTTGGTAACCAGCAGATTTTATTTCATCCATGAACGCAATAATGGCATTAGCAGTCACATTTTTACCATTAGTAATAATATTGCCTTGACCGGTTTCATAATCACAAGCTAAATATGAACCCTTTGGTAATCCTAAAGCTTTAGCAGAAGAAATGGCATATTTGGCTTCTTTTCTGGCAACACTTGAATTAGAGCTAAAAGTTGCAAAATGATAACCCATGGGCATCATATCATTTGCAATTGCAGACTTAATCTGACTAGCACCTTTAGGGTTGCGATAGCTGGTACCTTCACTTACTTTAACGATGGCAAATTGTGAACCAGCCTTTGCATGAGCGGATAGATCAGCACTTTGATAACTTGCCACATCAATTCCTAAAGCCTTAGCAGCTACAGAAGTGGTGGAAGCTTGCACTTGAGAAGTTGAAATAAAACTAGGGATAATGGTCATACCGGTGTTCATTAACATAGTAGCGCAGGCCAATTTAACGATAGTTTTCTTTTTAATCAAATTAATTCCTCCATAATTAGTGGAGAGAGTTAACATTTATATCTCTCACTTAATATATCTAAATTTTATATATTATAGACTACATTGGTAAGTACCAAAAGGCAATATTCGAGATCGATTATTAATGAATTAGTAATAGTATAGAAATATTTTGCAATCAAACTGAGATAAATGTTTACTTTTATTTTCAGGGGGATAGAATTTAAGTGAGAAAGCGCTTGCAAGAATAGAGGCGAACAATTATGAAAGAGGCTCAGTTAGTCCAGCAGCATCAGTTATATCCTGGTAGCCAAATGCGGAAGCAATTAGATCTAACCGCACTAACTCCTTCAAATAATGATGAAAAAGTTGGTAAGAAACCTAAAGTGTTGAATGTCATTTTCAGTATTCTTATTGTTGTTTTAGTATCTTTGTTTTTAACAGGGTTTGGCTATCAATTATGGTGGGTTTTTGCTTTAGTTTTAATCCTAGGCTTATTTATTACTTTACCAGTATGTTTTAGTTCTTTCTGGGAAATAAATCAGCAACAATTAATTATTACTACTTATAGTGAAAACGGAATAAAGAAATTAGGCCAATTGCTTGGTATAGTAAAGGCAGAAAAACAGGTAATTGATTTAAGTCAAATACGGGATGCACGAATTAAATATGAAAAAATACCAAGAGTGAGTCTATTTAATTTCAATCCGGATCATCTATATCTGTTATTAGCAATAGATCATGAAGATCAAATAAAACTAGATTTGAATAATGTAAATTATGTTAAGTTAAATAATATTATTGCTTTTCTGACTAATAAAAATGTCAATGTTTATGATGAACAAATGATTTTACAATTATTGGCTGAACATAAGAATTTATTCAAACACTTTCATAAGAAATGGGTAACAGTTTATTAAAGTAAAAAGCGGGAAGAGTTCAAATTGAACTTTTCTCGCTTTTTGTTCTGAATTATCTTTAATTTAATACAGTGATAAAGTACCTTTTTGCTTAATATATTTATTTGTAAGATTAAATACAAGTAAACCAATGATCAACCAAAAAGCTGCATTAAACAAAGAACCAACTAGATAAAAAGGTAAATTATAGCTATGTTGATTAACAATTAACCTGATCCAACTTACCATCGGACAAATAGGTAAGAGGCAAGAAAGAATTTTAATTGGAGAGGAATAGTATTCAAAATTAATAAGTAAAACAGCTAAGTAAATATATTGAAAAATGATCAGTGTACTACCAATTCTCTTGAGACGCAGCACTAAACTGACTACTACATAACCTAATCCAATGGTAGCTATTAAGGTTAATGAAAATGGAAGTAGTGTGAGTAGTGATAAATTGAGCCAATGCCCAGTAAAGAACATAATCAACAGCAATACTAAAGTAACTTGTACTGTTGAAGTAATAATATTTACTATGCTCTTGTTAAAAAATAATTGTTTGGTGGAAATAGGCATTAGATATTGTTGTTCTAAGATACCGTTCCGCGCTTCATTGGCTACGGTCATTCCCATTTGACTAATTGTATTCTGAATTAAAGTCCAGAGAACATAGCCAATGACTGTAGCATTTAGAGATGAACCAATTATTCCATTGCCAACTAATGTACCACTCCAAAAGATTCCCATGAACATTAAGATTAATAAAAAGAGATCTGATAAATAGTTAAAAAGATATCTTTTATATAAATAAATTTGGTACCAACATTCAGCTTTAAAACTTTTCATTTTTATTACCCCATATAATGTTCAAAAATATCGCTTAGATCTCTAGTTTTAGTTTCTATCGTTTCTACTGGTAATTTACTTAATAAGCTAAGTACCATAGACAGGTATTGTGTTTTTTTGATACTTAAGTAATACGTATTTTCATTTTTGGCAGTCACTTCGCAATAGGACATGACTTTTTCTTTCTCAGCAGTTGTAATTTTGCGTGAAAACTGAACTTCAAATACCGTTCTTTGATTCAATTTAGCAAGACTTGCTTTGACATTGCCTGAGAAAACAAGCTGACCATGATTGATTAGAAGAATTTTATTAGCTACTTTTTGTGCAAAATCTAACTGGTGAGTGGTAACTAAAATACCAATTCCATGAGAAGCTAATTGCTTTAACATATTAGTCATAATCTTAGTTGAAGCCAGATCAAGTCCTAAAGTTGGTTCGTCTAGAATCAATAACTGGGGATGCGCAATCATGGCACAACAGATACCAATAATTTGCTGCATCCCGCGACTTAGTTTGGTAATAACTGTATCTTTTTTTGCAAGTAAATTAAATCTTTTTAATAAAAACAAGCCTTTTTCTGTTGCTTCTTTCTTGTTAAGACCTCTTTGACCACCCCAGTAAATAAAGTTTTCTATGGGTGATAGGGACCAAAACATATTTTTAGAGCCTTCTAGTAGGACACCGGTATTTTTAAGAAGAGGCAGATTTTTATGGGTAACATCTTGACCTTGAAAGAATATTTGTCCTTGATCTGGACTAATTAAATTTAAAATTATTTTTAGAGTTGAAGTTTTACCAGCACCATTTGGACCTAAAAAGGCAACAATATCGCCACTGTTCACTTCGAAAGAAACATTAGAAACTGCTTTTTTATTTGCTTTTTGGTATGTTTTGGAAATGTTTTTAACTGTTAAAAGGTCAGACATATTTAATCATCCTTTCTTTTTCAACTGCTCGTTGATATGTTTAATGTCAAGCCATAAGCGGAAAAAGTATCCTCCGTAAGCGATGGCATACATGATAATAAAATTAAATATGGTGATAACGAGAGAATGCCATGTGTAGTTGAAATCGTTAAGTAATAAGCAAAATAAGATCCAAGGGACAAAACAGATGAAGAAGTTAACTATAATTTGTTTTCTTAACGACCACTTATCGTTATCAAAAATCCAACTAGCCAAATTGAAGAAGATACCAATTAAGAAAGAAGCTACTAGCCAAAAAAGAAAGGTCGTAAGTGGTAATTTGCCTGTTTTAATGCTTTGAATATTAAGTGATAGCATTGCTTCTACAGCAATCCAGATCATACCGATACTAATACCAATTAGTCCACTGTGTAAGAGAGTTTTTAAACGTTTCATAAGCCTAGTTTCTCCTTTAAATTCTTTATTTTTCTGCGAGAGATTTGAACATCAATCTTATTCTCTAGAATTGCATCAATGTTGCCGTTTTCTAACATTTTTAGATGATCTAATTTACGATAATTAATAATGGCGCTTCTGGAAGCCATGATAAAATCGCCGGGTAAATTCTTCTCGATCTGATATAAGCGTCCCTTAAAGATATATTTATCGGATTGGGTATAAATTTGTGTTTTTTCATTTTCCACTTGAATTAAGAAAATATCATCATACTTGACTTGAAAGGCATCCCTATCCTGATAACACCAAAGGAAATCTTGTTTAGAATTTAACTCTTTGGTAATTTGTTCAATTTTGGTAGTCATCTTTTTTATCCAAAATTCAGCTTTTTCTTCGGTTAAATTTGAATCAATATTTAGCTTAACTTTCATTAATTTCCCTCCTCGTTGTTTAACAGTATACATATTTATTATTACCAATCTAGCTAATTTCGGTAAACGGTAGTAATAGCTCGGTGAATGGTTTATTTTCACTGTTTCAAGAGAAAAAGAGATTGATGCTCTCCAATTAAGGATGTATCAATCTATTTTGTTTAAAATATGTGAAGTTAAAATGGCTACAAATATTAAATGGTAATTAGTGCTTGAAAAGAATATATGATAAAATTATTATAAGTTTAATTTAAAAATTTAAATAGAGGAAAAATAAGATGCATTTCATATTAAAAGTCAAGGCCTTTATAAGATTCTATGCTGAATTGGCTTTTGATAATAAAATAAGCTTGATTTTTACACTTTTATTTCCAGCAGTTTATCAATTACTCAATTCTAATCAGATTACCATTACTAATGAAAATGATTTTATACAAGCATGCATATCGATGAGTGCATATATCATTGTATCTACAGCTTTAAACGGTGTAACCATGTCTATCATTTCAACTAGGAATAGTGGATATATAAAAGCATACTATTATGCTAGTGGTAGTAGATGGGCTATTTATTTAGCGAATCTATGTGTTCAATTAATTATAGTTTTATTGGAGAACTTAGTTTTTATAATATCGTTCATGATATTATATAAGTTCTTTTCTATTCATTTGTTAATAAATTTTGTTTTAATGACTGTAATTTCATTTCCTTTTGTTGCATTAGGATTTAATATTTTATTTTTGCTCAAAACAAGAGCATCAAATATATCTATTTTAGCAACTGCACTTATCATAGGATTCTTGGCTTTATTTAGTGTTTCTACTGATATTGCTATACCTAATTTTCTAAAAGTCTTAATCGGAATTAATCCTTATGTATTTGTAAACTTTATTCTGCGTGAACTATTACAGCCTAATTTTATCTTAGGTTTGAATGTAATACTCATTTGTATAATATTTGGCTTGCTTGGATTTGTTGGTTATCAATTTATGGATTTACAAAACAGGGGCATTAAACATTAATGATTGAATTAAAAAAAGTAACAGTCAGTTACTCCAAAAATAAAATTTTTAAGAATTTTTCAGGGAAAATTTCGTGTAATAATTTAATTGTCTTAATGGGAAAGAATGGTGTTGGGAAAAGTACTTTATTAGATATTATTAGTGGCTTAAAAAAGATTGATTCAGGATCTTTATATGGCATCCCGCCAACTAAGAAGATAATGTATATGTTTCAATCCACTCCTTTTTATTCAAATGTGAAAGTCAAACAAATGTTAAGGATGTATAAAACTTTTGGGAGAATTACTAGTTTTGAAAAATATAAAATCTCAGAAATAAACGAATTCTTTGATAAAAATATTGAGCCATTACTAAATAAATCTTTGGGTGATTTATCTGGAGGTGAAACCAAACTAGTATTTACATATGCATCCGCGATGGTTCTTAAATCGTTATACTTATTTGATGAACCACTTTCTGGAGTTGATCCGGAGAATCGAATAAAAATTATCAACTTATTAGAAGATTTAGGGAGAAAAGTACCGATTATTATTACCGCCCATGAGATCTTACCATTTAAAGATATTGATTGTACTTTAAAGTATTTATCGTCAAATAGATTTCTTTTTTCTGGTAGTTATGCTCAGTTAATTAAAAATTATGGTGCAACATCTGAAGAAGCATTTCTTAATTTAACTCAAGAAATGCGGAAAGAAAATAAAAAGCATCAATAAAAGTAATTGGATAAAACCATATGTTTAAAAATAAAGAGATTGATACTCTCCAATTAGGGATGTGTCAATCTCTTTTATTATCTTAAGTATATTAAATAAAATACGGCTGTGAGTACCTCAGCTAAGCCTTGTAAGAGGATGGTAATACCGGCTCCAAAATGTTGGACGATCAATCCACCTAGAAAAGAGCCAATAGGAATCATACAGTTAATAATACTGCTATTAATTGTTTCAATTCGGCCTAGTATATGGGGACTAAAGCTGCGTTGAATTAATACTTCAAAGTTGATATTCATGATACTGATCCAAAAAGCGCTGCTTAAAACAAAAAATAGGATCAAAAATGGAAGGTAATTAGCTATTAAGACTTCAAGCATTACTGAAATTCCCGCAAGGAAAAGACAGATAGTTACCAACCTTGCCAGTTTACCTTCTTTAGCTGTAAAATGTGCCACTACCAAACTTCCTAAAAGCCCACCAATTGATGAAAATAATTCTAAACCACCGTAACTGATAGCGGACTTGTTTAAATAGTGACTAGCGAAGTAGGGCATCCCTACTGAAGAAATTCCATAAAACAAATTAGTCACTGCGAAAGGTAAGATTAAAAATAAGATCTTTTCTTCGTGTGCTAAAGTTTGCCCGCCCTTAATCAAGTCTTTTAAATAGTTACCAGTGAAATATTCTGATTTAGCCGTTAAAAATTCTTGAGGTATGTACAATCTTGCATAGAAAATTAAAGCAATTGCAAAAACTAAAGCACTAATAATCACTGTGCTTTTTAGCGATAAATAAGTAATTAGTGCAGTGGCTAAGGCATCTAAGAATAAGTCCAGAGTTTGATAGGACATCTGAAAGATACCATTAACTTTAGCTAGTTTCTCTTTATTAATAATTGCTGGTAAAATTTTCTCTTCAGTTGGATAAATCAGGGTAGAGCCGATTGTCGAAAGTACATAAACTATTAGTAACAATACAATAGTTATTACTGCTTGCTTTTGTGCAAATAAAAATACAGCTATAATACTTAAAATAATTTGTAATAACGAAACATAATTAAGCAACTTCTTAGTGTTAACGCGATCAATTAATGGTCCGAATAAGAAGGCTAGTATGTCAATCGTGGAATCAGCTATAAATACCAATGAAAGAATCAAAGGTGAGCGAAAGGTAACTTTGAAATACCAAAGAATTGCCATGTAGAAGAGTGAATCAGCAATATTAGTGGCAATTCTTCCAAATAATAAAACTCTTACAGTATTGTTTTCTTTTTGAATTAAGTCTTTTAACATTTTCCCGTGCCTCTAAAAATACTTTTCTAAAAACTAGTACTTCTGAAAGTCAGGGAAAAGTTACTAATTAAATATAGTTAACAAACCCCAAACTTTCAGAATTTGGGGTTGAGCCTTAAGTAACGCTTAACAGTTAACAGAAAGAAGTTTAACTGCAAGCTTAAACCTAAGTTTTTATGAATAAACACTTAGAATTCATCTCCTGTTTAAATAGTAGTCATTATTATAGCATAGATATTTAGCATGCTTTTTGTACATAAAACAAAGAATATTTCAAAAATTCAAAATTAAACTATTATAACAAGTTTGACAATTTAGTATTTTATTGTACGATTAATTTATAATTTTTTAAGAAGGAAATTTTGCCATATGATGAGTACCGTATTTTAGTCTAGAGGGACTAATTTACTTGTTCCCTCTAGATGAAAAGTTAAAATATCAACTATTTATTCAGAGGATGAACAAACTTAAATGAAAAAATTAAATAAAGACGAATTAGACTTTAACCGTGTAAAAGAGATAGTAGCTCATTATGCAACTACACCAGAAGCTAAGAGCGAGATTATGACGACAGCTCCCAAAATAAGTTATAATGCTGTCAAACTTTTGTTAGATGAGACACAAGAAATGTTAAATATTTTGAATCGAGATTTGCATGTTCCATTTGTTTCATCTGATTCGCTTAAACCATTAATGTTGAAGGTTAAAAAAGGGTTGATACTAGATGCAGATGAGTTAGAAAAGATTGCGGATTTCATACGTGTTAATCGTTTGCTCAAACGTTTCTTACTTAAACAAGATGATGCACCAATCTTGAATAGTTATGCTGATGAACTTGATGTTTTAGATGATCTTGAGCAAAAGATCTATAGAACGATCGAACGTGGACGAGTTTCTAATAATGCTGATCATGATTTGGCCAGACTTCGTGTTCAAGTTAATAAACTTAATGATCAAATTCAGTTAAGCTTACAGCATTTTCTTCAAAGTAAGAAATATCAAAATCTTTTACAAGATAAGTTAATAATTGAAAAAGATGATCATTATACACTACCAGTTAAAGCCAGTTATCGTAATACTTTTCCTGGTAAGGTTATCGATTCTTCAAATAATGGGAATACAGTCTTCATAGAGCCAAATAAAGTTGGTAATTTAGCTGATCATAAGAATCAAGTTCAGTCTTCGATAACCGCCATTGAAATGCCAATTTTAGGTATGTTAAGTGCGACAGTATTTGAAAAAATATCAGTTATCGAGAATAATTTGAAAGTTATTACTGAAATTGATGTGATCTTAGCCCGTGCTAAATATGCAAGGAATGTCAATGGAGTCAAGCCTGAATTAAATATAAGCAATCAACTTATTTTAAATGAAATGTGTCATCCCTTGTTGAAAAATCCTGTTCCGTTGTCTGTAAAAATAGGCAAACCACAAAGAGGATTATTAATAACAGGTCCAAATGCAGGTGGGAAGACAGTTACATTAAAAACAATTGGTCTGAGTATATTAATGACCGAGGTAGGCTTATTCTTACCAGCAAAGAGCTGTAATATTCCAATCTGTGGCCATGTTTTTTCACTGATCGGTGATCAACAAGATATTGATAATTCACTATCAACTTTCTCAGGTGAAATGGTGAAGATCAGTCAGATTATTAAGTGTGCTAAGAAAAATAGTTTAATAGTTCTGGATGAGCTAGGAAGTGGCACGGATCCTAATGAGGGTGCTGCTTTGGCTATTGCTATCTTACAAGAATTACAGCTTCGCGGTTGCATCGTAATTGCAACGACACATTATAGTTCGATTAAGGATTATTCAATAAAAAATGATGCATTTGCTACCGCGTCAATGGATTTTGATATTGAGAATTTAAAGCCTACATATCGTTTAATCATGAATCAAGCAGGTGAAAGTCGAGCTTTATGGATTGCTAAAAAAGCAGGTATGTCGAGCCAAGTTTTAAAAACAGCTAAAAATATTCTAACTACTGGAAAGATACCGTTAAAAGTTAGTGATGTATCATTTAAAGCCAGAAAGATGCATAAAAAGCTAATTTTGCATAAGGGTGATGTTGTATTTGTAGGTGAATTAAATAAAGAAGCACTTTTTTATAAAAACTCTAAACTTGCCAATAAGATTATAGTTTTTGTTGATAAGAAATTTATTGAAGTATCAACGAAGAGGGTAAAATTAAGGCGGAAAGCTGTTGATTTGTATCCCGCTGGTTACAATCTTGATCTTCTATTTATCAAGGATTGGCAACAATACAAATTTAATAAAGATTTAGATCGCGGCTCAAAGAAAGCTTTTAAAAAGCTTAAGCAAGAAAAGTAGTTAAAAAAGTATTGATATGATGCAAGCCTTAAAAAGGTTGAAAAAAGAATCCGATATCCATGTTTTAGAGACATGGTTATCGGATTTTTTAAATACTATTGCAAACTAAATCTATGTTAGGTAAAATCTTAAATAATATTTTGAAAATTATGAAAGAAGGCGGATGAAATGGAAGAAGAGACTTTTATTCTAGATTTTGATAACAATCATCATGCAGTACTTGAACCTAATTTTGAACAATTACCTTATAAGTTTCATTCAAGATTGCTTTATGCATTTGTTCCCAAAGATGAGCTCGACAAATTTCTGAAAAAGTATCCTCATCAAACAATAGGGCATTTTAAGACCATTTCTTTTCAACCATCTGTTTATGAAGTAAATATTAATGATGAAAAGTTTACTTTATGTCAAGCTCCTATGGGAGCACCAGCGGCGGTGAAATTATTAGATTGGTTGATAGATTATGGGGTTAAGCAAATCTTGGCCTTTGGTAATGCAGGCGCACTGAATGATTTACCAGA
Organism: Lactobacillus ultunensis DSM 16047; assembly: GCF_001436305.1. Classification (GTDB taxonomy): domain Bacteria; phylum Bacillota; class Bacilli; order Lactobacillales; family Lactobacillaceae; genus Lactobacillus; species Lactobacillus ultunensis. The sequence continues at coordinate 105,542 of NZ_AZFO01000004.1, forward strand.
AAATTCGATGTTTGTACCAGTCAAAGCTATTAGGGATGAGGGGACATCCTTCCATTATATGAAGCCAGGAAAATTTGTCGACTTGAAATCAGATTTTTTGGACAAAATCGAAGGCATAATAGACCAGCTAAATTATTCTTATGAGGAAATTGTTACTTGGACCACAGACGGTTTTTTAGGGAAACACCAAGGAAAGTTACACAATTTCGTCAGTTAGGAGCTTCGACAGTCGAAATGGAGTGCTCAGCACTTGGAGCATGTGCTCAATTTAGGAAAGTCGATTTTGCTCAAATCCTATTTACAGGGGATACATTAGCCAATATGGATAATTATGATCGCCGCAATTGGGGAAGAAGTTCTTATAGTGTTGGCCTTGAGATAGGGGCAAAAATCTTGATTCAAGTGTAGTGTTAGTCGGTAAATTTACTATTTAATTTCTGAAAAATGGTGAGTGCAAATGTTAAAAAGCATTACTGTAAAAAAGCGGATTGCAATTATTTTTGATACATTCCCTGTCAAGTAG
>NZ_AZFO01000040.1 GCF_001436305.1 Lactobacillus ultunensis DSM 16047
GATTCATTTAGTCATGGATATTCATGATTGCATTGAGCTGATTACCCTAGCTTTATGGGTAATTAGCGTGATTGGTGTTGGAATCTTGAGCAGGGTTCATTTCAAGAACAAGCGCTTAGAGCAATTTCGCAATATTGCAGACTACTTGATGAAGAGTTACGTCAACTTGTACGACAAGGAAAATCTTTCTAATGAGCAAAAGATCAACCGCGTCGGCAACGCAGTAGTGAACAGTCTTGAAGCCAAAGGGTTCAAACTGAACAAGCAGGAAGTCCAGGATATTTTTGCGGAAGTGGCCAAGCAAATGGATGAGCAGACTCAAGAAAAGTAGTAATAATTTTTAAATTTTTCGGAGGTTTTATTATGAAAACATTGAATGAAACTACAAATGTTAATATTTTAAGTCAATTTGATTTAGGTACTGGATATCAAGCAGTTGTTCAAAAGGGTAATGTAGGATCAAAATATGTTTACGCTTTGCAATTACGTGGAGACACAACAACTATCTTGCGCGGTTATCGTGGATATAATATTAATAACTCTATTCTTGAATTGTCAGGACAAGCTGGCGGCCACACCCAAACTTGGGAATTTGCCGGAAATCATAATGATATCAATGGTAATACTAGAGCTGGCCAATGGTTTGTAGGCGTTAAACCATCCTATAACGATCCTAAATATAAATGGGCAAAGCAAATTGCACGTGTTGATATTCGCTACACTTCAGGTCCTCATGCTTCAAACACTGAGTTTCCACGTTTAGCATATCTTAACCGTGCTGGTTCTGATCCATTTAGCGGTGATGACATGACTCATGCGGAAGCTGCTGTTTCACCAGATTACACTAAATTTTTAATTGCAACTATTGAAGATGGTGAAATTGGTCACTTTACGATTTATGACTTAGATACTATTAACAATGCCTTAGACAATGCGGGCACTGGGTATGTAAGCTTAGACGGTTTCCCATATCAAACTAGTTTTACTATTTCAAATCTTTATGGTGATGGTCAGGATAATATTATCAATTCAATTCAAGGTTTTGATCTTGATAATAATGGCAATATCTATATTTCAAGTCAACATTATCCATCTCTAAAAAATGGACATTGGTCAGTTCACCACAAGCAAATTGTTAAAATTCCTTACTATGCACAAAGTGAAGATGCAGAATCCCAATGGAGTTCGGTAAACTTAAGCGCATTTGGTGGATTAGATATTTCTGGTAAGCACAGTGAAGTAGAAAGTATTCAAATTATTGATGAAGATCACTGTTACTTAACCGTAGCTTATCATGCTAATGTGTATGGTGAAAATAAGACTGTTTTAAATAAGATCTATGAATTAACTTGGGATTAATCTAATATAGATAAATTGATCTTTGGGCATTAAGTCGCAGCGGCTTAATGCCCTTTTTTGATGCTTTAACTTGTTTATAGAGATATAATTGCAATGAAGATATTTGAAAAGGATGATTATGATGAAGAATAAGGCTCTATTAATTTCTGCAACTGCATTAATGGCTGTTGCACCTTTGGCTGCTTTAACAAGTACAACTCAAGCTGCAAGCACCGATGCAGATACTGCGATTACCAAGACGATTATGCATACTTCAATGGGATATGACAAAAATGGAAAAAGCACAGGAAATAAATACTATGCCTACAGAACAGTTAATGTCATGACAACACCTGTAAAAATTAATGGTGACTTCTACTATAGAATATATGGATCAAATCAATATATAAAAGCTACTAACATTGATGGTGTAACCAGAAAGATTACTCATAATACGTATATTTATCGTTCTTCTAATGGCAGAACTTCTTACAACGGCCGCTGGAAGTTATATGCAGGACAAACTGTGACTACTTATGGTGGCTCGTATAAATTTAGAAATGGTAAGCACTATTTCAGAGTAGGTGGACCACAAAAGCAATATATTAAATCGTACAATTTAGGACCCGTAATTAGTGTTAATACAAATGTCAACACTAATTCTTCTTCATCTCAAGAAACTACTCAGAAGAAACGACCGTTACTGTAACTGATAAGCGTGCTGCTCTTTGTGTTGAGGTACCTGATAAAGATGCTGTTCAGCCTTCAGGAAAGTATGCAAAACAAGGCGATAAATTTACAGTAGATCGTTTGGAAAAAGGTACACGTGCTGATACTGGTAGTGATGGTGATGATGACGGTGAATTAGCAATCTATCATATTAAAGGAACAAATTATTGGATTTACAGTCATTCTGTTAAAGCTGCAAAAGAAATACCAACTGTAACTTACAATAAAACCAAAAAGTCACTGATTCAGTTTACTAAACCAACCGATATTTATAATGCTGATGGTACTAAAATTGACTTTAAGGGTGATCAGGTTAGAAAACAAGGCGGAAGTTATAGAGTAGATAAATTGCTTTATATCTGGGTTCCAAGTGAAAAGAAAGCAGAGTTGTTCTACCATTTAGTCAGCAATTCAGTATACAGTAATCATGGAGAAGTAACTTTTTCCGATGGTTACGTAAAGGCTAGTGATGTACAATTTGATCCTGATAGTACTGCATTAACTCCATCAAACACTGCTGCAGAAGCTCAAGCAGCCGCAGTGAAGAAGTAAATTTGCAAATATGCAAAAAAGTCGCCCCGAAGGACGACTTGGTAGTGGCGCAGCTATGCTACGAATCAACGTAGAAACTGATCAAGCATATGCTTTAATCGCTTCTTAAGAGCTTTCTTAAAGCACTTGATGCTTTCGCGGTCGATCGGTATAACTACTAGTACGAGAAAGTATGCACGTGATGTGCGTGGGCTACTAGCTGGTAGCTCAAAAATTAGCAGGGCGGTCGAATGACCGTCTTTTTTATTGGATAAAAGATCGGGAATTCTTCAAATGTGCAAAAAGAAAGCCTTACCGCTAACACGGTAGGGCTTTTTGAATATGTTGCTTTCTAACACTGTAATTACTTCGTTGCTACATGGATTGTAACACAGAAAACTAAAATTCTTGCGTGTACATCAAATATGGTATTATCTTTAAAATTAACTAACATCAACTCAAATTAAAAAGACTTCATTTTTGGGATTTAGAATCAACTAAAAGCAAAAAAAGCCTTATTATATCAACGTTTCTAAAGACTATTAAGTTTGGTATAATAATGAAAGAAATTAAAAAGAGAACACGAAAAAAGCAATTCCGATGACTCAGTCTGGTAAACTAATTCGAAGTTGCTTTGATCTAACAGTCAATTTTATATGAATTCAAGACGCTATTTATGTCCTTAATTCTCTAAGTATTATACACGAAAAATATACCTATTGCAAAGTCTCGTGAGATAGATCAAAGCAGAAGAAGCCTTCGGAATTGTCCAAACTCGTGTCTGGCAAAACGGAGGTTTTTTAGTATGCCAAAAAAGAAAGAAAAAGAAAATTCACTACATTTAGTTGAGAAAAAGGACAGTAATTTTAAAGCGCGTCCTAGCTGGGCACAACCGATTATCGATCAGTACGGTAATACACGAGGCTGGCGAGCTAAGCCAAACTTGTTAGCGAAGACCATATTAGATGATAATGAGATGTTTTCTGTAGTTGACGACAATGGCAAGTCAACCAGCTACATCTATAATGGAGATTATTGGGAACCAGTTGATCTTGCAGGGATTAGGAATATCGTGGCAAGCTACTTTTACGATGATGAGTACCGCCATGCCTATAATCTGCTAAGTAGTAAGGTCGTAAACGATACTGCTAACCTTGTTACAGCGTTAATGGACAGACGAAAGTATGAAGATACATTCGATCAGAGTGACCCATTGAATCTGAACTACATTCCATTTGATTATTATGATTACAACATTATGACGAATCAGAATGTCGAGCATTCTCCTGAGCGTTATTTCACTTATAAGCGAGATTACGATCTTGAAGATGGTGACGCAGAATGTACAAATCAATGGTTATTAGAGAGTCTAGGCGGTGATGAGAAGCTATTAGAATTAATAAAAATCCTTATTGGTGCTAGCTTCTACCGCTGCTACAAACCACTTCAATTCGTGATCTTCATTACTGGTGAAGGTGGGGACGGTAAGTCTGAATTTTTAGATTATTGGGGTTCAAAGTTAATTGGTTCTCGGACTAACTCTCATTTGTCGTTTGATCAAATTGTAAAGACAGGTACTAATTTCGCACTTGCAGAGCTGTATCACAAAGAACTCAATACCTATGATGACTTGAATGCTTCTTACATTGATTCATCAATGATGGGAACAGCCAAACAGTTGACTGGTGGTAATCCGTTTGACGCAGAGGTCAAGAATAAAAGAAATTTGCGGTTTGCCAACTACGCTACAATGGTATTTGCGACAAACGACATGCCAGAGATTCAGAATTTAGGATTTGCGGAAAAACGGAGAATTTACATTTTCAAATGGCACAAAATTCCGAATTTTGAAGAAAAATATGGAATGCTTAGAATTACTAAAGAGCGTGGTGCATTCGCTAAACAGTGTATTGATGCATTTTCAATTGCCAAGTTACGTAGAGATACAGGAGAATCTCAACAGGATGTGCTTCCTAAATGTGAAGCTATCGAGGAGAATTGGAAACAATTCCAGCTTGATAGTGACCCTGTAGCCAGGTTCGTGGCTTCCAGATGTGAGGCAGATCCAGAATATACAGGGGATCATGGTTGGATTGTTGAGAAGCATGATCTATATACTAATTTCATCGATTGGGCAGATAAGCACAATTTGAAAGTTAAGGGAATGACAGAGCGAAAATTCAATAAGAAAATTAAAAAATTAGGATTCCAAGAAGTTGTTAGAAAAGTTAGCTACAAAGCTACCAGAGTTTGGCAAAATATGATGCTGTTACCTGATGGAGTTGAAAATGATACAGATAGTAAAATTGGTCTAAAAGAAATAAACTATTAAAAGAGCCCTAAATGGGGCTTTTTTTGTATGGTTACAAAAAAAGTTACAGTTTTTTGTAACCTTTTGTAACCAATACTACATAAAGCCCTATATATCAACATTTTTTAAGGTTACAGTTTTTGTAACCTTTTTTGTAACTTTAAACTATCTAAATAACATAAAAAACAGGTTAACCTAAGCCACATTAATAGTAAGGCTAAATAAAAAAGCTATGTTCCTTAAATTTGTGACATAACTTTTTTACTCGCCATTAGTTAATGGTTTAAATGAAATTACCGCCTTTAAGCCTAAGCCTTTAGCATAGCGATCTAGCGTTTCTAAGCTGGGAATTGAAGTTAGATTCTCAATTTTAGCTAATTGTGGTTGTTTCATACCAATTCTTTTAGCTAACTCTACTTGAGAGATTCCTTGTTTAATCCTTTGGGCATGTAGATATGCTAAACCTTCAATAGTACTCATATCCTTTGGACTAATAGAAGTTAATTCTTTTTTTACATCATTCCATGTTGTCATGATTATCTTCCCTTTCTAACTAATTAATCGTACACAAAAAAAGCACGTACCGCTTTCCGTACGTGCCGCTCCTTAAGAAGTCTTTGCATAGATTGTGCGCCTTCTTTTAACTAGCATAGTGTTAAGGCAGTGGGCAACCCGATCAAAATATGATCCTTTATTTCTACTGCTATTCTTATTGTTTAATATAAACTATTGAGAAGAATGTTACAATTTATATGTTAACTCTACAAGTTAGGCTAACAAGGAGTAAGCTAACATGAAAATAGACAAAAATAAGACATATACAGTAACTCAGATTGCTACTATAGCAGGGGTTAGCAAAGCTTCTGTAAGTAGATGGCTATCAGATAGACATGTTAGCCCAGACCACACTAAAGGTAAGGCTAAGTATTTCAATGCAACATACGTTAAACAATATCTAGAAGCTCATAAAGCCCCGTCTAACAAGACTTCCAAGACACCAACAGCTATTGAGTTGTTACAGGAACAAGTAAGTCAACTAACAGCAGAAAACAAGCGATTAGTTGCTAGAATCGAAAAGCAAGATCAGCAAATAAAAGAAAAAGATCAACAAATTTCTAATTGGACGAGTCAAAGTGCAGTCATTAGTAAGTTAGCTAACGATTCTCATAACATGACAGTGAAGCTCCTTGAAAATAGCAATACCAGTGCTGAGAGCAATGATGAGAAAGTTAGTTCAACTGTAGAAACCGATAATCAAGCAAACGAGAATGCTGAAAAGCCCCGCTCTAACTGGTTTCAACGAATTTTTGGCAAATAAAGTGTAAAAAAAAGCCCCAGTCGCCTTGTTTAGGCTTCTTGGGAGCTTTTTGTGTTGTACATAATTATTATATTTACAAGCCGATTATAATCTCTGGAGTTTTGAAAAAGAAATTTCTTGCACACAAAAAAAACAGATTATGTTTGCAAGAAAAAATAATTTTTGTTAAGCGCAGTGAAAATTTATTAAGCTAAAAAATGTTGGCAGCATAATTTTGTCGTCAAAAAAATTGAAGCAGAAAATAATTTTTCGCAATAAAAATTTGAAATTAAATGATTTTACTCAAAAAAATTAATTCAAATTTGCGCTCTTGTGCTAATTTCTTTCGAGTTAATTTTAAAGCTATGGCAAAAAATAAAATCAAATTCAAAGTCAGAGCACAAAAAATTTTTTTCATTTGTTGGACTAGAAAAATATAGATTACCTGAAAAAATTATTTTTTTGTGATCTACTAGACACAAATATGAGATCAAATTTGAAAAAATTCTGTTTTATTGAGTGAAAAATTTTTAGATAGAGCAATTTAAATTGCTAAATAATTTATCCTTGAGTGATATTTTAAGTAAAAAATTTTTTGCTTTTTTGAACTCGCACAGAAAAATCAAAAAGCAATTAGGAAAATTTTATTTGCTTTATTAAGTCATCCAAATTTAGCAAAAAGAAAAATTAAGGAAGAAAATTTTGATAATTAGCAAAAAATTTTGATAAAAAAGTATGACGTAAGTAGACGTAATGTTTGACGCAAAAACCGCCAAGTTCGGGTTTTAACTAAAAAAGGTGACGTCTTTTTCCGCCAATTAAGGCTATAAGCGAACATTTTTGACGTCTAAAGACGCCAAAATTTCAAAAAGTGACCCCACTTCTAAAAATGCGAAATCGCTTGGTATAACCAAGCCCAGCACACCTTGCAAAACGGTGTGGGGTCAGATTTCCCTTATGCTCTTTACTGGAGAGAGTCAAAATCTCAAAAAAGACGTAAATTTGCGTCATGAAAAAATTAGACGACAAAAATTTAACAGTTTAAAAGTTCATTTTTCCTCAAAAAAACAAAACCACCTGTGATTTGTTTTTTCATTTTATGCTTAATCATAGGAAGCAAAAGCTTTCAAAATTATTTAATGGAAAACGGAAGGTGCTCGGAATGAACAAGTTTTCAAAGTATGAAATTTTTGAGGCAGCTGTGAAAGCTACCAAAGATAAGAACCTCACTTTAAAGGATGTTGAAGTTCAACTGAAAAAAATTAGGGTTTTCGACTTCAGAGAAAGAATTTTCAAATGCTACCAGGTTAGCAGTAGTCGCTCGTTTCAAATTGGAAAAAGCTAAGAAACAGTCAGATAAGCAATTGATTGCTTCACTGGAAAAAGAAGTTCAAGATTTGCGAAAGCAATTGGACAATCAATTTCAGTTGGTTGCTGTAGTGAAAAAATCAATGATAAAATTAACGATTTGCTTGAGGCAGTTTCTAATTTAAATGAGCAAGTTGAAGAACTGAAGACGGAAAAAAATGAGCAGAATGTTGCAACTAATTCCAATGATTATTCCCAAAATTCAGATGATGAGATACCTACAGCAACGAATTCTTTTGCTGATAGCGCTGAAATTTCAAATAGAATTAATACCGATAACGATCAGGATCAGCAAGGTGATAATGCGGAAACAAATTTTGAATATTCCGATGATCGTGATGGAGATGACCAATAAATAATTAAAAAAAGGAGTAGACAAAATAGCATTAAGTCAGAAATTAGCTTTGAATAATGATTTTCAAAACAAAAAAGCCCTGCTATTATGCAGAGCCACCGCGCGTTCGCAAGTTATCGTCTTGCTGCGCATGCATCCATGATCATTGGACGCGACAATTTTCCTACATGTATTATAACATGCTAAAATAAAAATGCATGTCATTCATGCACATTCTAGGGTTGGCTCAATCAACCACCCTATAGGAGGTGAGAGACGTTGGACGACATGACAATTTTCCTAATTTGCGTTCTGCTACATGAGCTCCATTTAGTTCTTCGGGAACTAAATAATCTACTTGATAAGTAGTCATCATTAGTAGACGCGACCAGAGTCATCGGCAGTTGTATAGTCGGTGACTTTTTTATTTTGCATTCTTTAATTCTCTAAAGCGTCGATAAATTGGTGTTTTGGAGATCCCTAATTTCTTGCTGATTTCAGAATAGCTCCTGTATGCAACCTCCAGGCAAAATCAATTTGTTCTGGAGTGTACTTTCGAAGCATACCATCATGGAGGTTGGTATTATTAGCTTTCGCTCATGCCTTGTTTTCCCAAGATGAAAAAGTGCGACAGATCAACGCTTTTTTATTTTTTTGGTCAAATTTTAGAAATATGCTAAATAAAAAAAGCGGTCAAACGACCGCCCACGTTTTGCATGCCTCGTTCATGTCGACAGCATAACACTAATCCTTTAATCATTATAACATGATAAAATGGTTATGGCATGCTTTTGTGCCCCTACACTGCTGTAAAAGGCTAGAAAGGAGCTGTATCATGTCAGATGTTGTAACACTAATCCTAACAATCGCACTTTTGAATGAATTACATTTAGTCCTTCACGAACTAAACCAGCTATTAAAGCACTAGTGCAAAAAGTCGTCCTTCGGGGCGGCTTTTTTGTCTCTTAACTCTCTAAAACGCCGGTAGATAGTTGCTTTTGACATACCTAATTTCCGACTGATTTCAGAATAGCTCATGTGGTCTTGAGTATGGAGCTTCCACGCAAAATCAATTTGTTCTGAGGTGTACTTTCGAGGCATACCATCATGGAAGTTAGGATTATTGGCTTTTGCCCATGCCTTGCCTTCCTGGGTTCGGTTCACGATAAGATCACGTTCAAATTCTGCAAATGCACTGAATACAGTGAAGATTAGACGGCCACTTGGTGAATTATCAATCGTACCAATATTTAAGACGCGTAGAATGATTCCCTCAGCATTTAATTGTTTAACAATGTTCAATGCGTCCTGAGTATTACGTGCTAGTCGATCTAATTTGGTGACAATTAGGGTATCACCACTACCAATTTGAGCCATCAATTTATCGAATTCTGGTCGATTTGCTGTGGTGCCTGTGTATTTATCCTTAAAGATTTTGGTCGCTCCTGCCTGTTTTAGGTCTTCAACTTGAGTTGCATAGTCCTGCTGAGTAGTTGAAACACGAGCATAGCCATAAATGGTATTTGTCATATATTTCCTTTCAATTATGAATACAAGTTATGAATATGGCTTATGCCCTAATCTTATAAGATTCTACTTTTGTATTCAAGACTTTCAACTTTTGATTACAAAACAAAAAGCAGTTTCTAAAAAGAAACTGCTTAAGTATTATTATTTTCAATAATTACCATTTAATATCGATCTTAATATGACCTAAAATTGAAGTTCTCATTTATCTCACCTCTTTAGTTATTTAAATTTGATTAAAACTCCATCTGTTGTTGGATGTAATTTTTGGCTTTTTTGTTTACCAGCAGAAGATTGATTAATTACTTTTTTCTTTTTCTTCATTCGGGTTACCAAGTTCCAATGTATGGTGGTGGACCAATATGAACCCCACTCATAAAACACATTATTTGTTCATCTCCTTGATATTAAAATCAATGCTTCATAATCACTTTAACTGTGACGTCCAAAGGATTAATTTTCATTTTTAACTCTTCCTTTCTTGATTACGATTCTAATATACTCATAAAAGACAAAGTAAAATAAGAAATGTCGTATTTGAAAAATAGTTTCGAATACGATATTTCTGTCATTTCAAATTTTTAATTATCTATTTTTTCGATATTTGTCAAAAAATAATTGAATTTGTTGTCCATATTCTGTCATACCTAAAAGACCAAAATTATTTATCGCAATCTTACAATTGTTTAATGCCTTCTTATTATTGGTTTTAAGATATTCAATGAAATTCTCAAAAAATAATAAATCGTTCTTATAAAAGAAGAGATCAGGATTAGTTTTAATTTGCGTCGCGCTTTGAATAAAAAAGTCTATATCGTTCAGTTTATGTTGCTCAATAGTAAAAACAAGTATATTGATAATAATCGCTAGAATTTTCTCTTGAATGTCAATATCATTTTCCTTTTGATATTGATTAATGATTTGTGTGGCTATCATCTTATCAGTATCTAAGTCAAAGAATCGCATAAAATTACAAAATAAGGTTATCTTAGCTTCATTAAGATTAGGAATATTAAAAATTTGTTCCTTTATTTTTCTCCCGACTTCATTGTCGGGGTCTTCATCTGGTTTTTTCATTGACTCTAGCCAGCCATCAACTAGTAATTTTTGTTCTTGCTTGTCTTTTTTCGCTAAGCTACTTTGATCGATTAAACTTTTAATGTGCTCAAGCTCTTTCTTATCGTTATTATAATAAGCATCTAGCATTAAATCATTAAAGTCTCGCAACTGCTGATATTTGAATTGATCATCTTGATCCAACCGGGTAAAAAAGTCCCGCGGTGAGATGTCATTATAGTGCAATAATGCTAATAGGTCACTTGCGGTAATTCGATGAATGTTTTTTTCTACTTTAGAATAATAAGATGGACTTATAATTTGCCCAATAAATTCTTTTTGTTTTTTGTTCTGGCTAAGTCGATATTCTTTTAAAAGTTCTCCAATGGTCATTTTGTATCTCCTTAAAAATTTCGAATACGACATTTTTCGTATTTTTATTATAGGACTTCTATTCTAATCTGTGAAAACTAAATAAGAAGGAGCCCTCTATTATGAATATTTTTCTAAAAAACAAAGACTATCGCCAATTTTCTATTGCCAGTTTTCTATCCAGTGCTGGTGATATTCTCTTTTATTTAGCATTAATGACTTATGCCAGTAAATTACAAAACTACTCACTTGCCCTATCATTAATTGCTATTTCAGAAGCAATTCCAAGATTTTTTGATATTTTTGGTGGTTATTTAGCTGATCGAACCCATCACAAATTCAAAAATATCTTCTTAATGTGTATGCTCCGCTTTATCCTATATCTTGTCGTTGGTTTGCTCTTTGCTAGTCATTTAAATGACTGGATCTTAGTATTAGCCGTTATTTTGATTAACCTTATCTCCGATACATTTGGTTCATATTCAAGTGGTTTAATTTCTCCCTTGGTGGCCGATATTGTTGGTAAAGAAGATTTTGGTATTGCTGAAGGCTTTACTAGTGGTGTTGCTGAAGTAATTAATACAGTGGCTCAATTTGCTGGTGCCGGTTTGTTACTGTTTATGTCTTACTCTAGCTTAGCCTACTTCAATGCTTTAACCTTTTTAATTGCCGGTTTTCTTTATTTAAGAGTCGGCTATATACATCAGAAGAAGGGGGAATCACTTGAACATCAAGAAATAAATAAGAAAAATTTCTGGGAAACTATGAAAACTTCTTATAAACAGGTTAGAAAACAGCATAGCTTATTGAGTGTCGTACTGATCATAGCTATTTTAAATGGCATTTTGGATGCCATGGAAGCTTTAATCCCAATTGTCATGGCTGGTCATCGCTCTACGATGATTATTTCTACTTATAGTTTCACAATTGCTATTATTGGGGTAATTATCAGTATTGGTGCCGCCTTAGGTAGTATGTTTGGTCCACAATTGTTTAAAAAAGTTTCTATTTTTACTGTTATTATTCTAGCTTTGATCTTTGGTTTTGGAGTTACTAGTGGTGCCTTAATTGCTAATCTTTATGTAATTTTGCCTTTCTATTTCTCGTTAGCAGTAACTGCTAGTTTAGGCTCTATTAAACTAACTCAATGGCTAGTAACAATTGTCGATCATAAAATTTTAGCTTCCAGCGTCGGGTTATTGAATACAATTTTAATGATAACGGCACCAATTATGACGACTTTTTTAACTAGTATTTCTGGTTTTAGCAACATTAAATATGCTCTATTGATTTTGTTAATTATAGAAATTTTAGTTTTGATAATCACTGTTAAAATATGTATTCAAAGTAAAAGAAAATTACAGACTACTAAAAGAGTTATGTCTACACGAACCGAGTAATTTAATAAGGAGCTGGGCTTGCGCTAAATACTTGTGCTATGACAACTGCTCCAGTGATGACTACAGTCTTCACTACTATTTCAGGTGCAAGCGATGTTAGTTTTGCTTTGATCGCATTGCTGGCTGTAGAACCTGCAGCAACCGTAAAAGTTACTGATTAATTAATAATGTTTAACAAAAAATGCTGAAATTGCTAATTTAATGCAATTTCAGCATTTTTATATGAAGAATTCTCTTTTAAAGTTGTTGAAAGTGCTTTATAATAGCTACTAACAACTTAATAAAAGAGAGCAATAAAAAAGCCTTGTTAAGATATTGGCGTATCTCCTCAAGGTCAAGCTCATCGATTAGACCAATTAATCAATAAGTGATTTTTAAACTTTCTTATGTTTCCATTTTAGCAAGGTAAACACTATAATTCAACAGTTTAAAGCAGTGAATTATGAGAGAAAGTAATAAAAAAGATGATTAACAGGCTATAGTCAATGAGTTTGACTATAGCTTTTTTAGTGGGTTGATAACCCTTAACGCTTAGGGAACGGCTATCCATGTTAATCACTAATTTAAGCCCCTCAGTTGCTGGAGAAGCGCCAGTCTGGGAGTAAACTACCATAGGTAAGCTAAACCTGGTATTTCGCAAATACTAAAGACGTGGCAAATTGTCCATGCGGGTTGATTAACCTAATTGAGTCAATAAGGAAGCCTTGGAAATGCTAACGACTATCCTTTAGATCGTAATGTTCAAGTTTACTCGAGTTATTGAACAGAAACAAAAAAACTCTCGTCCAACGTGACGTAAAACCGAGATCGAAAAGGAACAAGGGCAGGGTGAGTTCAAACGGTCGGCGAAAATTAATTGCTGAGATCTGAAGCAAAAAAGCTTGATTTTTGAGCAATTAATTTTCGACTGTACGGAAGCCATACGCCTCCTCAATAGCCACGCTTAGGCTAACTATTGAGGAGGCGCGAAGCGCCTCTACCTTTAAGCCCCGTGGGGCTTAAAGGATTTTTTTATGGGTTTTTTAGGTTGGTTGGGGTTTGGAATGAATTTGTTTATTTAGAAAAAAGTAGTAGGAACTGGTTAGGAAGCAGTAGGTATGAATTAGTCAAAGAAGCCTTATGGTCAGAATGGGATTGTTGGAATATGGGAGTTAGTAGTGGAGGTTTTAGTGAATGATTGAAAGAGACTAGTGTTTCTCTGAAAAAGTAGAGGGTGAAGAAAGTTATCTGATGAAGCAGTTATTGATTAGGAAGTCAAAGGAAGGGCGTAGTGCTGGGGTTTCAGGAAGATTAGCAATAGTTAGACTGTTACAGGATAACTTAAAGGGAAAATTGGTAGAAATGGATGAAATGACAGTTGGATTTAGGTTAAGGATTGGACTGTTTCAGGGCTTGGTTAAAAGTTTATGAAGTTAGTGGATTAGGTGTATTTGATTGAGTAAAGAAATGGTTTTGTTAGGGCAGTCCTTGACGAAGTAGCAAAAGAGCAGTTAGAAGTAAAATGATAGTGGCATTTTTGAAAATGAAAAGCTAATATGTAAACATTAGCTTTGGAGATTTAAGCATGGTGCTACCATGTGCTTGATATAATGTGTTTAGGAATAAGTTAAGCTAACATGACGTTAACTGTGCAGAGAGTAGGGGGTCATTTGACCGTCTTTTTTTATGCAAACAAAAAGAAGCCTGTTAAAGCAAGCTCCTAGGTGTCGATTATTTTCGTTTAAATAATTCTTTAGTGATGTCAGTTACTCGGTCTGGTATTCCGTATGATTGCATGAAGAGACCAGGTTCTTCGAAACAGTCGCCTTTTCTGCAGGAATAATCATAGATTAGTTTTACTGAAAAGATGTCAGCTGGATCTTCTTCAGAGTTATGCCCTGCAAAAGTTTGATTTCTGTGTGAGTCTAGGTCGCCATTAGCCAGCATAATATGACCTATTTCATGACCAATTGAGAACGGCACCTCTTCTGGGCGATACCAATTTATGTTAAAATGGCCAAGCGGTGTTGCTTTAAAGATAAGGGGCGATAAGTTGGATTTACATCAACAAATTCAACTACAATTTCGTGTTTTTTAGCATAGGCTAATAACCAGTCTATGAGTTCTTGTCTATTCTGCTCTGCTGTTGTCATGCCGCTTTATAAGTCCTTTTTTGATGTCACGTTCCATAAGTTGACGAACTATGTTAAGGTAGTCATCTGGAATGGTATAGCCATGATAGTAGTATGGTACTTCACCATCTATTGAGATACCCCCGGTTTCATCAGCCTTAGGCGCGGGATTATCTGTCTTACCACTTAAGTAGCTAGTGGATGTATGTAGTACATCTGCGACTGCATTGAGGGCGTCAATGCCCGGTCTTTGATTTTTCCAATTGTAAATACTATTCCTTCCCAAACCTGCTTTATCGTTTACCTCACGGAGGTTCATTTTGTATTTTTTTGCTAATTCTTTTGTGCGCTCTAATTCAATCATGTCAGCCTTTCTCGAATATTTGTTCAGAAAAAATAATAGTTTTTTAGCTTTTTTTATTGACGATATTAGTTTATTAGCTTATAGTAAATATTGTCAACGAGATATGAAAAAAAGAAAACAACCTAAGTTAATCGAATTCTTGGCGGAATGATCATCAGCTTTCGGTTATTTCTTATGCCTACATATTAGCTTAAAAACTAATATAAGTCAAGTGCTTTAGTGTCTTGTTGAACATCATCAAACAGAGGTGAAGTCCGATGGACATTCATTACCCCCCTCTGATCATTTGATCAAAAGAGAGG
>NZ_AZFO01000041.1 GCF_001436305.1 Lactobacillus ultunensis DSM 16047
GTCTACTTGACAGGGAATGTATCAGTGTCAGCCGTCTTTTTATCTCTCACTAAATTTCATCATCCGTTTAGTATTATAACTTATTTTACCTTTAATGCACCAGTTTAATTGCTTTTTTCTGTTCTAAACATTCTCCAGTAACTAAAAGAATGATTAATCCGATAACTAAGGTGAAGCAGAAGGCAGCTTGACTACCTTGAGCCGTCGCTGCAGCATAAGAACCTCGCCCACGTTTTTGCCAAACAGCCATAATGGAAGCTAAGATTGTCGTTCCAACTGAACCTGCTAACTGTTGGCTAGTTTGACAAACAGCAGTGGCATCAGCCTGCAATTTACTCGTTTCTGCTTTTAATGATTCGGCTAATGTATTACTAAAAGCCATTCTATGACCTAACATCATGATGCCATAGAAAACAATAATTATCATACTATTAAGATTTAAACCAAAAACAGCAAATAACAGACAACTAAGTGTCATTAATACGCCTCCGCCATATAGCGGTAATTTAGCTCCTAATTTGTCATACAAACTACCGAAGTATGGATTAAGCAGACCTGCAATAATACTGCCTGGAAGCAAAATTAAGCCTCCTATTAGCGAACTCTGTTTGCCTACAATTTGAATATAGTTTGGCAAAACAAAACTAATCCCAATATTGTTAAACTGAAGTAAGAAATAAGCTAACGCACCAAAAACGAAGGCTTTTTGCTTAAAGACATCCAAATCTAATAGCTTCTTAGATGATTTCTGCGAAATCTTAACAAAGAGCCAGAATAAAATAATAGTTATTACAAGCAAAATCCAGAGCATAGGATTAGCCAAACCATTGCTAATTTGGTTAACGCCTAATGTTAAGGTAATAAAAGCAGCAGCTAAGGTAATAAATGATAGATAGTCAAAACTACTCTTCACTTGATCGTGATACTTGCCAATTACTAAAATCCCAGCAATAAAAACAATTAGTGCAAAAATTGTAACAAAGCCAAAGATCCAACGCCAGTTCAAATAAAAGGTGGTTACACCACCAAACGCAGGGCCTAAAGTTGGAGCCATAGCAACAACTAATCCAGCAATTCCCATATAAACGCCCCATTTAGACCGTGGCATAATCTCAGTAACTAGGTTAAACATCAAAGGCGTACTCAATCCGGCTCCTAAAGCCGATATTAGTCGACCTAAAAGCAAAATTGGAAAGTCCGGTGCAATCGCACTGATAACACTACCTACCATGAAACCGATACATGCAGTAGTAAATAATTGCTTTGCGGTAAACCTTTCGTTTAAATATGATGAACAAATCATAATAATTGCAATTGTTAGCAAATATCCTGTGGTCGTCCACTGAATTGTATCCAACGATACGTTGAATTCCTTCATCATGGTCGGGAAAGTTACATTTAGACTGGTTTCAGTCAAGATTCCCACGAAGGACATAAAAGCAGCTGATAAAACAGCTAAGATATTTTTAGTTTCCTTCTTCATAAAACAACTCCCCTACATAAAAAGAGTAGAAAACTTTTGCGGTTTTCTACTCTTTCTTTAATTAGCGTCGCTAATTATATTAAAATGCATACTATCAAATATGCTGAGTATAGCTAATTATTAAAGACGCTTAGCTAAATCGTCGTGTAAGTTTTCGTAACCTGGCTTGTTAAGAAGACCAAACATGTTACGCTTGTAAGCTTCAACACCTGGTTGGTTGAATGGGTTGATACCGTTCAAGTAACCTGAAATAGCAATAGCTAATTCGAAGAAGTAAATTAAGTAACCTAAAGTATGTGCTGATTGGTCAGGAATGTTAACAGTCATAACTGGAACACCACCATCAGTGTGGGCCAAAACAACACCTTCGTAAGCACGGTCGTTTACGTAGTTTAAGCTCTTGCCTTCCAAGAAGTTAAGTTGATCCAAGTTCTTTTCGTCACCTGGAATTTCAACATCGTGACGAGGATTCTCAACACGGATAACAGTTTCGAATAAGTTACGTAAACCTTCTTGGATGTATTGACCAAGTGAGTGAAGGTCAGTAGTAAAGTTGGCACTTGATGGGTAGATACCCTTTTGGTCTTTACCTTCTGATTCACCCATTAATTGCTTGCACCATTCACCAAACATTCTTAAAGTTGGTTCGTAGTTTTCAACAATTTCAGTAGTGTAACCCTTACGGTAAAGGATATTACGCAATGCTGCGTATTGGTAAGGGGTTGCCTTTGACAAATCAGTGTCAGTGTAATCAGCACGAGCATCTGCAGCACCCTTCATCAATTCGTCAATGTCAGCACCTGCAGCAGCAATTGGAAGTAAACCTACAGCAGTAAGAACACTGTAACGACCACCAATGTCATCTGGAACTACAAATTCTTCATAACCTTCTGCATCAGCTTCGGTCTTCAAAGCACCCTTTTGACGGTCAGTAGTTGCGTAAATACGCTTTGCGGCTTCTTCCTTACCGTACTTCTTAACCAACTTGTCCTTGAAGATTCTGAAAGCTACTGAAGGTTCAGTAGTAGTACCTGACTTAGAAATAACGTTGATGCTGAAGTCCTTGTCGCCAACCCATTGAATCAAGTCATAAAGGTATGAGCCTGAAAGTGAGTTACCACAGAAGACAACAGTTGGCATATCAGTCTTTTCCTTGCCATAGAAGTTGCTGTTTAAGAATTCAATAGCAGCTTGAGCACCAAGGTATGAACCACCAATACCGATACAAATTAAAACATCTGAATCGTTTTGGATCTTCTTAGCTGCCTTCTTAATACGACTAAATTCATCTTTGTCATAGTCAACTGGTAAGTCAAGCCAACCACGGAAATCATTACCAGCACCGGTACCGTCACGGAGTTCAGTGTTAGCAGCATTTACCATAGCTTGCATTTCGCTTAATTCATTTTCATGAACAAATGGGGTTAATTTACTACTATCAAAATTAATTAAACTCATAAATCTGCTTCCTAACTATAAAATTTTTTCACATATCTATTTTAACAATGTTATCTATTGAATACCAGTATCATTTACAAGCGCATACATAGTTTTTTGAAGATCCAATAAATTGCATACCCTAAAATGGCTCCACAGGTGTTAAAAAAGACATCGTCAATATCGCTAACACCAGTCCCTAACAAGAACTGCAACGTTTCAATACAAACTGAAAGCAGCATCCCTATCAGGACAGTCTTGGGAAAAGATTGCTTTTTTGAAAAAACAATCGGAAATAGAATCCCAAATGGAACAAAACACAAGACATTGCCAAAAGAGTTATAGAAGAAATCTAATCGGCTTGGAGCATACACTAATTTCCACGTTTCCTTCATAAAGACAAAATTAATATCGCTCAATGGCCTGCTAAAATTAAAGTACAACTGCCAAGGGAAATAAGTATCTCTAAAAGTCGTCAGCATTAAAATCAAAATTAGATAAAACGCAAAAATCCAGACACAAGCTTCCGATTTAAGCGAACGTCTCCTACGAATAAAAAGAAGCCAAATAAGACGCAAGACAGCAAAAATCAAGAAATAAAAAATCGTCTTATCAAGCGCTAATAAAGTCAATTTAATTAATGCGAAATGATTAATACTAGTTGCATATTGTCTTGCCAGAAGTCTATAAAGTGGCCCCAAAAATAGCATGCTTTGCCTCTTTCCCAGTTGTTCTTTATAGATTATAACCATTTTTGCCTAATCAAATTATTAAAAAAGAGATAACTCTTAGCAAAACGTTGTTTTAACTGAATTTAACTATTAAAATTAGGTTTTGTTAAAGGAGAAATATATGAAGAAAAAGAAACTTATTGATTTTATCCAAACACGCACCGGGTTTCTATCCCTTTTAGTCGCCTGCTTTTGGTTAAAATACATTTTTGCTGTATACTTCGACTTCAATTTAGGTCTATCTGACCCATACCAGCATATTATTATGTGGCTTAGTCCCATCCCTACGGCAGTAATCTTAGTCAGTTTTGGCTTCTATTTTCCAAAACCTATCGTTTCATATATCGCAATGCTAGTGATGGACTTTGCCAATACTGTTCTACTCTTTGCCAACATAATTTATTATCGCCAATTTTCTGACTTCTTAACTATTAAGACGATGACCAATGCCGGCAAGGTTTCCCAGGGACTAGGCAAAAGTACAGTTGCACTGCTTCATCCAACGGATATTCTGATTTGGATCGACTTAATCATCATTATCACTTTGCTTATTTTGCATAAAATTAAGATTGATCAAAAATCTTATGGACTTTCTACTCCATTTGCAATTACTTCTGTTGGTGCATTTCTTCTTACTTTAAATATCTTATTGGCAGAAACATCACGTCCACGTTTATTACGTAATACTTTCGATCGCTCTTACGTTGTGAAATATTTAGGGATCGATACTTTTACCGCCTATGACGGACTAAAAAGTGCGCAAAATGTACAAGTAACGAAGAATGCAAACGCATCAGATTTAAATAATATTTTATCGTTTACTAAAAAGAATTATGCGGCTCCTTCTGCTTCGACTTTTGGCATCGAAAAGAACCGCAACGTAATTATCATCCACTTGGAAAGTTTCCAACAATTTTTGATCAATTTAAGAGTAAATGGAAAAGAAGTTACCCCATTTCTAAACTCTCTTTACAAAAATAAACACACGATTAGTTTTGATAATTTTTATCATCAAGTAGGCCTAGGACGAACCAGTGATGCTGAAAATATGCTTGAAACTGGTACTTATGGTATTTCGGATGGTTCACTATTTACTTCACTGGGCTCTGAAAACACATTCCAGGCTGCGCCACAGATCCTCCGCAACAACGGTTATACTTCTGCCGTTTTCCACGGCAACGTCGGTAGTTTTTGGAATAGAAATGATGTCTACAAGAATATGGGCTACAACTACTTCTTTGATAAAAACTACTATAGTTCTCAAGCCAAAGACTCTAGTGGTTACGGTTTAAAGGATAAGTTACTATTTGCGGAAAGTATTAAATACTTAGAACAAATGCAGCAACCCTTCTATGCTAAATTCATTACCGTAACCAACCATATTCCGTTTGATCTAGATAAAGAAGACCAGGATCCTAACTTCAAGACTACTAATACTACAGATCAAACAATCAATAATTACTTCATGACTGCCCATTATTTAGACGAGGCGGTCCATGAATTCTTCAATTATTTGAAATCTTCCGGTTTATATAAGAATACAATGGTCGTAATCTATGGTGACCACTACGGTTTAAGCAACTCCGAAAACGAGACGCTAGCGCCAGTAATTGGAGAAAGTGCAGACACTTGGAATACGTACAACAACGTACAGATGCAACGTGTGCCATTCATGATTCACGCTAATAATTTAAAGGGCGAAATCAATCATGAAGTCGGCGGTGAAATTGATGTCCTTCCAACTCTGCTTCACTTATTGGGAGTTAATACTAAGGGTTACGTTCAATTTGGTAGTGATTTGCTTTCACCAAAACGAAAAGATTGGATCGTCTTTAGAAATGGAACAATAGTCAGCGATAAATATATAATCGTTGGCGCTAAAGGTATTAAAGGTACGGTTTACAATCGTCAAAATGGTAAACAAATCGTCAACTTTACGCCACAAGAAAAGAAGGAAATAGCGGAACTAGCTAAAGAAGGCAAAGAATCTCTGCATGATTCTGATTTGCTTAATAATCATAATTTGCTTAGATTCTACACTCCAACTGGCTTTGTCCCAGTTAACCCTAGTCAGTTTAATTATGCAGAAAACTATCAAAAAATGATTGAAATCAGAGAACAACTAGCTGGCAATTCTACTTCGCTCTATAGTAAACGTGGTTCGACAACCAAACTATATAAGACGGATGCGGCTGAGTTAAAGAATAGAAAACAAGAGATAACTCAGATACCAGAAAATGTTTTAAAGAATCAATTATCTGATAGCGATACTAAGAAGACAAAACAAAATAAATAAGATTTCACAGATATAAATATACTATTTCTATAAGTGCTCCTAATTAAATCGTAAGCGTCAAATAATCAAGTGTATCGTCTCAGCTTCTACTTTCAGTTATGATTGACGTGTCAATTTAGTCATGGAGATAATCGAAAAACAACAGTCAATTGTGGCATTTAGTCATCCAACAAGATCCCAGAAGACTCGACCGCTACGCAATAATTTATTGCTCAGTTTAAAGAAAAACGATCCGGAGCTGAATTTTTATAGCAGTTTAGATCCTGAAATCATGAATAAGCTTCTTAAGAAAGTCTTGTTATAATTAATTTTGATGAGCTGGGCCAGGTTTATATCGTTTGCGACAAGACCGATCTGCGCAAAGACATTGATGGACTGGACAAAGAACAGTTTGAGCTTAATCCTTTTAGTCTTCCTCTTTTGCGGTGGACGCAAAGATCGCTTCAAAGCCCTTTATTGGAACGGTTAGGAATATTGGTTATTATAAAAAATTTGAAAACGGCAATTTACCTTATTCCAATGCCTGTCTTGAAGGCTTTAATTGCAAAATCAAGCAAATTGAACGAACAGCCTTTTATTAGTTGCTTGATTCTATTCATTTACTCCTATCAGCAGGATTTCTTATAGAACTAAGTATAAAATAATTTGTGGTAAAGTTTAAATCTAAATTAAAATGAGCCAAATCCAATTTAGGACTTGACTCCAAAACAAAAAGACCAGTAGTCTGATGTTAAGCAAAAAACACATTAGAAGCTGGTCTTTTATGGAATTAATTGTAACTAAAATTGTCAAAATTATAAAGTCTGAAGTAAGTGTCAATATTTTTGCGATAGGCTAAAACCATTAGTCTAACCTTAATTTCCTTAATAATTTATGTGGTTCAATGAGTGGGCAAAATTGTTTAAATAGCTGCCTCCAGCCACTTTAGCTTCAATTGCTCCTTGTCTAATACTGACATGAGTTTCATATGCTTTTTTCAAACCAGCTCATACTGCCTGTTTATAACGTTCTGCGGTTAATTTCTGGAGCTGACTGCCTGTAAATTCGTGCTCTAACTCTTGATTCTTAAGGCAAGTTAAAACGCGCAGGATTCCTTCTGCTCTATCTTCAGACCAATATTTGTCTCGTCCTTTAATACGATAGGAACCTATGGTGATTACTTTCGCAGCAGCCAATTGCTTTAATCACTGCCAAATCTTGCTTTTTAAACGGTTCGATATCAGCCCAATGGCGCCCCAAATATAGCTGCGCAGGCGCTCAAGGTTTTCATGATTTTCGGGCGTATTTAATTCATCAATCAACTCGCCTTGCATGGCCGGCATAAAGGTCCTTGATTTTTTATTCAGATGAAAGACATCCAGAAAGTGCTCATGCCGCTTACAGCAGCCGACCATTTCCTCAAAGTCTTTTTGGCATAGCCCGCGCCACCATCTGCATTACTGATAATCAGAGTGTTAGTCAGATCATAAGTGTTAGGTTAGTTAAATACTCTTTGATTTCCTGTAAAGCATCTAAATGGCTTAAAGAAACAAACTCCTTGGCATGCACTCGCTTGCGTCTGATCTTGCTTAATATTGATAATGCCTTCGCAGATTTGATAGCGGTGAAATTCTAATCTTTTCTTGGTTCCCTTGATTACCACGCCATCACCTTCAAGATATAAAACTGGTGCTTTTCTTTTCCGTTCAGCTTGGTCATAACGATCTTCAGCTTCTTGTTGTTCTTTGATCTGCTTGCCGGTTTGAATAATCAATTTGCCTACTTGACTATGACTGATATTAGAGCAGGAAAGAGCATTAACTACTAAAACTGTATTGCGGTAAGTGGCAACAGCACTGACTTCTAAGATATCTTTCACTGCTAAAACGCTGTAGCGTTTATAACAATCATAGCCCATTAGCTTATCTAATGGATACAAAGCCTGTTTGCCAGGACAGATATATCTTCTGCGATAATAACTGACTTCACCAAAAGCGGTGGTGATTGAGCGCTTATTTTTCTTTTCAATCTGAAAACCCTGCTGCTTGGTTTCTTCTACCAAGCTGTCATCCACTTGTTCCAAAGCTTGAGCCATCAAAGTCTAATTAGATTAAAGAAATAGATCATCAATGCTTTTTCTCTAGCGATCACATTATTTTCAGACTTAATAATTTTGACAATATCAGTTATAATAATATCCATAAAAGACCAGCTTCTAATGTATTTTTTGCTTAACATTAGATTACTGGTCTTTTGGTTTGAGTTTAAGTCCAACTTTCAAAAGGACTTGAGCCTTTTTAATTATTTCTTTAACTTACCGCAAATTATTTTACACTTAGTACCAAAAAAGCTAGAAACCACGCTAAGTTAGCGTGATTTCTAGCTTTCAACTTTCAGTTAATAAAAAATATATTTTATAAAGATAGGGAGATGTAAAGTATGAGCAATTCTACTGCGCCAAATGGCAATAGAAATTTTTCATTTGTCTTTAAGGCAAAAAGAAGATTAGAAAATATTGAAACACAAAAAAGGGCTAGAACAATCATTAATGTTCGTAAAAAATGGGTGGCTGCAGCAATTATTGCTCTTGCTTCAGGTTCCACTGTTTTTCTTAGTCAAAATGCTGTTGAAGCAGCAACCAATGATCCGGATGCTTCAGATGTTCAAGTTAAAGTAGTACAACAGGATCAAAAACAAAATCAAAACACTACTGCTAATGTAGTTGTTTCAAATTCTGATTCTACAAAAACACAGGTTAATACAACAGTCCAAACACAGAATTCAGCTGTGGTTTCTGGAGATTCAACAACTGCGAATCCTAAGACTTCACAGGCTTCTAATGTACAAAATACAAGTACAACAGCTAATAGTGTAGATCCAAACCAGGAACAACAGCCTGCTAATCAAGCTGATCATGTTAAAGGAAATGTGCAGTCTGCATGGGATCAAGGATATAGGGGACAAGGAACAGTTGTTGCAGTTATCGATTCCGGTGCAGATCCAACTCATAAAGATTTTCAAACCATGCCAGAAGATCCTAAACTGTCAAAGGATGATATGCAAGCTAAGATTTCAAAGCAGGGCTATGGTAAATATGTGAATGAGAAGTTCCCATATGTTTATAATTATGCCGATCGTGATAATGACTATATTACTTCAGATGATACCAATGCTAATGATTCTCCGCACGGTCAACACGTTTCAGGGATCATTGCAGCTGATGGTAAACCAGATGGGAATAAAGAATATGTCGTTGGTGTTGCTCCTGAAGCTCAGTTAATGCAACTTAGAGTTTTTGGACAATTTTCAGATGAAAAAACTGATGATGTGGCAAGAGCAATCTACGATGCAACCAATTTAGGTGCGGATGTCATTCAAATGTCATTAGGACAAGGTGTTGCCGATCAACAATTAACCAATATTGAACAAAAGGCAGTTCAATACGCAATTGATCACGGTGTATTTGTATCAATTTCAGCATCTAATAACGGTAATTCAGCTTCAGTAGATAATCCAAGTAAAGTTCAAGATTCGGGATATCAATCTGGTAGTCAAGCTGGTAACTATGAACCACTTAATTCAAGTACAGTAGCTAATCCTGGTGCTTCCAAGAATGCCTTAACAGTTGCTGCAGAAACTTCAGATACTGGTGACTTAAGCGATATGGCTTATTTCTCATCATGGGGCCCAATTCAAGACTTTACCTTAAAGCCAGATTTAGCTGCACCTGGGTATCAAGTTGTTTCTACTGTTAATCATGATCAGTACCAGACAATGAGTGGTACTTCAATGGCTGGTCCATTTGCTGCAGCTAGTGCTGCTTTAGTAATTCAAAGATTGAAACAAACTAATCCTGAATTAAAAGGTGCACAATTAGTAACTGCTGCAAAGGCAATGCTGATGAATACGGCTAAACCACAAAAACAATTAGGTTATACAACACCTGTTTCACCAAGGCGTCAAGGTGCAGGGCAAATTGATGTTGGTGGTGCTACAGCTACACCGGTTTATGTGACTACTGATGATGGCACTAGTTCAGTATCACTTCATCAAGTTAATGAAAATACTAAATTTACGTTGACCTTCCATAATTTAACTGATCAAAATCAAACTTATACTTTTGATGATTATGGTGGAGGTTACACTGAACAAAGAGATACAACTACTGGTGTTTTTCATGATGTTCAATTAGCTGGCGCTAGAGTAAATGGTGAAAATAGTTTTACTTTAGCTCCTAAAGAAGAACGCAAAGTTAGCTATTCATTAGACTTAACAGGCTTAAACAAGAATCAATTAGTTGAAGGATTTTTGCGCTTTACTAATGCTAATAATGTATCTACAGTTTCTGTTCCTTACTTAGCTTATTATGGGGACTTAACTAGTGAAAATGTCTTTGATCAAAATGCAAATGAAGAACATCCAGATATTCAAGGTAATCGTTTAGTTAATGAACAAAACTATCCTCGTGGAATTGCGGATCAAGAATCATTAAAGGAACTTGTAAATGTTGATGGAAACTATAATTGGCAAGAGGTAGCCAAATTATATGAAAGTGGTAAAGTTGCATTTTCACCAAATGATAATCAAAAAAGTGATTTACTGAAACCATATGTTTACTTGAAGCAAAATGTTAAAGATCTTAAGGTGGAAGTCCTTGATGCACAGGGTAAAGTAGTTAGAGTGGTTTCTGACGTTCAAGGTGTAGATAAATCTTACGATGAAAATGATGTAACTAAAGATACAAGTTTATCTGTTTCAATGAGAGATAATCCTGACGCTTTTGAATGGGACGGTAAGGTTTATAACAGCAAAACAGGCAAAATGGAGACTGCAAAAGATGGCAATTACACCTACCGTTTAGTTGCTACTCTTTGGAATAAAGGACCACATCAGGTTCAAACAGCTGATTTTCCAGTAGTAGTTGATACAGTTGCTCCAACATTATCAAATATAAAATATGATCCTGCGTCACATACTTTGTCAGGTGAATACCAAGATACTGGTGCAGGATTTACGAATTATTCATATGCAACAGTAACAGTCAATGATAAGGTCTTTGGCTATAAGTTGAGTGATGATGAATCAGGCTTTGATAACACGGAAAAGACTAAGGGACATTTTAATTTTGTGTTAGGTCAAGATGCACTTTCTGCATTAACAACTGCTACAAATAAGATGACCGTAGCCTTGAGTGATGTCGCTGATAATACTTCATTGGCTACTGTTGATGTTGCTGGTGACCATGATAGTGAGACTGGCGTAAGCATTTGGAATGCTGTCAATGGTTTAGCTTTTGATCAAAAATCACCAAACTATAATTCAGTTACTAAGACTTACATATTGTTTGGTGGGGCTAATCATGACTTTTACTTAAACGGCAAGTTGGTTCAAGTACAGAACGGTAAATATCAAGCTCCAGTTAGTGTTGATACAACTGAATTCGTATTTAGTACTGATCCTGAAGGTCGACATGTTCTTAATAGTCTTTCAACTGTAACAGCTAAAGCTTTCTTTAATTGGCAAAAGACCGATACATTTGATGGAAACTTTGGTGTAACTATTGGTTCAGTTAAAACTAACGATCCAAATGATACAGTTGTTCAAGCTGTTGTAACTAAAGGTCAAAATGTTAAAGCATATGCGATGGATTACTTTACTGGAGAAGTTTATACCGGTGAAGTAAAAGATGGGATTGCAACATTCCATGTTCATACCTCCGTCAATCAAGATAATACAACTGGCGTTTATAAGAGAGCATTACTAACGGGTTGGACTGAAGTAGATGGTCCATCCTTTAATGATAAGCAAGAAACATCTAGGGGGGGTGTAGCAAGTAGTAATCATCTAGGGGTTTATTATTTTGCTGACGCAGCTGACCGTCCAATTTATACGGATAGAAGTGCCTTGGGAGTAGAAGCCAAGGATGAAGTTGCAAAATTAGATTCATTTGGTCCAGGTTTCTATCCAGGACATGCACCTTCAGATCTAACGACAAGAACGGATCCTAATCCAGATATTCATTTTGATTATATGAATGATAACGACACTACTCGTTTTGGTCAGAATGCTGTTACTCGTGGATACTATGATCCTTTAACTCAGAAATTTATGGTTACTGGTAAAGTTGATGGTAATGTTGCATCTTTAACTGTATTAGGTGATAACTCTAATGAAAATGCTCCTGAAAACCAAGTTAAGTTAGGCAACGACGGTAAGTTTAGCTTTACGGTAACAGCTAACAGAACAGGTCAACGTCCAATCGCATATATCTACCAAACTAAAGACGGACAAAGAGTTCGTGGTACCTTGAATCTTATTCTTGATACTGTTGCTCCTAGCTTGGAAGTAAATCAAGTTAATGGGGATAAATTAGAGCTTTGGACTAATAATCCAAAATTCATTCTGTCCGGCAAGGTAAATGATAATCTTGATGGATATAGATTATTCGTTAATGGTAATAATATTTATCGAGAATTCCTAAACTCTGGTTATAATCAGGTTGCAGGATTGAATATGGATACTGAGTTTACTAATCCATATGGAGCTCATGATTTTGAAGAGGTTGAAAACTTAAATGACAATAATGATCAACCGACTACTCATGTCTTCACAGTTTATGTTGTAGACCAAGTTGGAAATAAGGTGAAAAAGAAATTAACTGTTCACTTTGATCCAAATTATGTCGCTCCAGAAGAAGTATCAAATACTGATACTTCAAACAATTCAAATACTTCAGGTACTGTAGAGAATCTATCAAGTACTACCATAGAAAAATCAGTTACTGATGTTTCTACGGTTCAACCTAAAGGTGAAACTTTAACTGGTAAGTCATTTAACTTACTACACGATGCTTATATCTACAACAAAGATGGTCAAGTCGTTTTAAGCACTGATACTAATAAGACCAGCTTGCTTAAGAAAGGCCAAAGAATTACTGCTTTAGACAATGGCAAAACTGTTGTAATCAATGGGGTGCAATACTATCGTGTTGGCGATAATCAGTTTGTGAAGGTAGCTAATACGGTTTTACAAGCTGGTAAGAGATTGCAATTAAAGCATAATGCACACCTTTATGATAAGAACGGTAAAGTTGTTAAAAGAAATGGCAAGACTATCTTGTTAAGAAATGGCAGATGGATCAGTGCTTTGAACAACGCCGATAAATATGTAATCAAAGGCAAGAACTTCTACAAGTTAGCTAATGATCAATTTGTAAAGGTGGCAAACACTAAACTTCAAAAGCCTAAAGCTTTGAAGCTTACACATAATGCATTTGTTTACGATAAAAATGGTAAGCGTGTAAAGAAGAGTAAGGTTTTGAAGAAAGGCCAAACGATTTTAGCAGAAAATAATGCAGAAAAATTCCATATTAAAGGTAAATTTTACTATAGGGTTAATGGTCAATTTGTTAAAGTAGCAAATACTTTGTAAAAGATAAAAACAAAAGGGTACAACAATTTTTACATTGTGAAGTGAGCCGTAAAAGTATCTAACTTTTACTATGTCAAAATTAAAAGGCTCTTTGTCAACACCCTAAAGTATATAAGGTAGATAGAAACATGACGATGTTTTTACCTACCTTTTTCCTTATACTTAGATTGAGGTTGAAGTCGACAATAGAATGGAAGTAAGGTAAGCGTCAAATAACTGAGTGTCTCGATCCGGTTCCCACTTTCAGCTATGATTAATTCATCAATTAATGGAAGTAATCATATGCTCGAAAAACAACAGCCAATTGTGGCGCTCAATCACCCAACCAGGCCGAAGAAGACTCGCCCACCACGCAACAATCTCTTGCTCAGTTTAAAAAAGAACGATCTGGAACTGAACTTCTCAAGCAGCTTAGATCCTGAGGTGATGAATAAGCTGCTTGAGAAAGTCTTATCATGATCAATCTTGATGAACTGGGTCAGGTTTATCTCGTTTGTGGCAAGACCGATCTACGCAAAGGCATTGATGGACTGGCAACACTAGTTAAAGAACAGTTTGAGCTTGATCCTTTTAGTGGCAGAGTCTTCCTCTTTTGCTGCGGACGCAAAGATCGTTTCAAAGCCCTATATTGGGACGGCCAAGTCTTTTGGCCTAGCCACTTTGCGCTTTAACGCATTAGTGATGCAGGATAACGAAGTGCTACTCTATAAAAGATTTGAAAACGGAAAAATGAACTGGCCCAAGAATCAAAATGAAGTTCAAGCTTTATCTTCTAAGCAGGTTGATTGGTTAATGAAGGGCTTCGCAATTAGCCTAAGAATAAAGAACACGAAAGCGCGCGAATTCTACTAACAGAATTCTACTGACACTTGACATCGCGCGTTTTTTGCTACGCTTTTAACTGACAAAATTTAGGAGGAAGCTTGAATTATGTCACCAGAAAATTTGAAAAAGATTATTGCCCAACGAGCAACTACGATTCAAAACCTAACTGATGAGATCAAACTTCTCCGTGAACAAGTAGCTTACTTAA
>NZ_AZFO01000042.1 GCF_001436305.1 Lactobacillus ultunensis DSM 16047
ACAAGACCCAATGGTTGAACACCAAGGATGTTGTTAAGGACTAATTTGTAGATCAACTATTAACTAATCTCTTTAACATGAATAAACACAGCAAAAAATGCACGTAGTCAAATCTGGCTACGTGCATTTTATTATTTTCTATTTCAAATTATTTTACGTAAGTTTCCTTAATATTAATTACTGATAAAGCAGCTAAGAATCCTGAAATACCAGTGATCAACATCATAGCTGGCATTGAATTGCCAACCATTGGGAAAATAATGAAGCTAAGAAGTGAAGCAACGATTTGTGGTAAACAGATGGAACAGTTAAACAACCCCAGATAAGTACCCATATGCTTGCCTGATAAAGCGTTAGATACCATAGTCAATGGATAAGTGTTCATCCCTGCCCAACTGATACCAATTAAGATGAATGAAACAATCAGAAGCATTTGTGAATGGATCAAAAAGACAGAGGTATAACCAATCGCACCTAGTAATAAACTAAGCCCATAACCTAATTTATGGTGGTTATTTGGCACTTTAGCTAATACATATGACCAAATCACAGCGGCAATTGATTGAACAGCAGTTAAAACGCCAAACCAGTTACCAGCGATTTGGTAACCAGATGATGATGCATTAGTTGTGTTCCATACATTTTGGGCAATTGTACCAGTAGCATAAGTAGAAAGATACTGGAAAGAAATCCAACAGAAGAATTGAACTAATGAAACTTGCCAAAAGACTTTTGGTGCCTTCTTTAACAATTCAATCCAACCGCCACCTTTTTCATTATCAGATTCCTTAATACCATGATAGCGTGCGTAGGTTTCAGGATCATATTCATGAACCCGCAAAATCGTGAATAATGATGTGACAACTAAAACAGCGGCACCCACATAGAAAGAAATAACTACAGATTGTGGTACAACACCCTTTTTAGCAGTATTGGCTACGCCTAAAGTAGTTAATAAGAATGGGAAAAAGGCAGCAATTACGGCACCAAAGTTGGACAACATACTCTGAATCCCATAGGCATATGATTTTTGGTCATCATTGACCATATCCCCAATCATCATCTTAAATGGCTGCATAGCCATGTTAGAAGCTACATCCAGAATAGCTATCGCTACAGCCCCAAAGATTAAAGCTTCAAGTGAGCCGTAACCTAAACCAAAACTACCTACATTAGGCAAAATAATCATTGTGATCACCGCAAAAATCATTCCGACTAATAAATAGGGTAATCTTCGACCAATCTTGGGAATCCAAGTACGATCTGATAAAGAACCAATTCCTGGCTGTACAACTAAGCCTGCAAGTGGTGGCAAAATAAAGAACCAACCCAATTTAGTTGGATCCGCACCTAGGGTTTGGAAAATCCTACTCATTTGTGAAGTTTCCAAAGTAAAGGCTATTTGTACGCCTAAATACCCTAAACTAATCATCCAAATTGTCATGCTAGCTAACGTTGGCAATCCCGTTTTTTCTTGCTCCATTTAGTTTTCCTCTCTTTGTAAATCGCTTTCAATAGTTTAAATATAGTTGCTACTGTAAGAGCTTTCAACATATATTTGGATGTTAACGGTAACTAAATTTAATAAGTAGATCTTTATTTTTTCTAAAATTAAAGTACTTTATCTACTCTCTTTTTCTTCTTAAGTAGTAGAATATTCTCATAGATTTATGGAGGTATAAAACATGCTTTCACTGATATTAACAATCTTTTTGATTTGGCTTTTCTTCAAGTTAGGAATTGGCCTAATCAAGATTTTCGGCTTTTTAATTATTGCCGGATTAATTTTTGCATTTTGCGCATACTTGCTTATTCCATTCTTAGCTTTAGTAGCTGTGGGTGGTTTGCTGTTTGCGGCAATTAGATAATTTAGATGAAAAGCAAAAAGAGGTCTAACGACCTCTTTTTTTACATGCTCTTTAAATTTTGAATGATTAATTTAGCTAAAATTTCATATCCTAAATCTCCAAAATGCAAACCATCATTTTTAATTCCCCGGGA
The DNA here is from genome assembly GCF_001436305.1 of Lactobacillus ultunensis DSM 16047. Lineage (GTDB taxonomy): Bacteria > Bacillota > Bacilli > Lactobacillales > Lactobacillaceae > Lactobacillus > Lactobacillus ultunensis. Next base: position 2,002 of record NZ_AZFO01000042.1, read on the forward strand.
AATTTCTTTCAAATCACCCGCATTAATCATTGCCTGACATAGATCGGCGTATTGAAAATGATATTCTTGAGCTACTTTTTTTACTGCTTGAGCATATTTTTCTACTAATGCATTATTGCGCACATGTTGTTTAGTTTCATCAACAGCTGGAGGTGAAACAAGCAAAACATGCGGCGGATAATATTGGCAAATCACTGCGGAGGCGATTAATTCCATATTTTGTTTGAAATGTTGTAATGGTACTTGCTTATGCGTAGCCAAGTCATTGGTTCCAAGTAAAATCACTAAATTATCACATTGTTTTCTGCTCAAAACCAATTCGTTTAGTCTAGCAAAAAATGCACCAGAGTTAATCCCAGAAACAGCTGTATTTTCAATTTCAACATTAGTTAGACCATGTTTTAAATTCCAATTAATATGAGGTTCTTTTTTGCCCTCATTGCGAGCAATAATACTGTCTCCTGTTAACAACAGCCTCATTTGGATAACACTTTCTTTTTGCCCTTTTTAGATGGTTTAATATCCAGTACATCTAATAAGAAAGTAAAGATTGGTACGCCAACAATTAAGCCCCAGGTGCCCCAAAAATGTTCTGCCACTAGCAACACTAAGAAAGTATAGAAGATAGGAAGTTCTGTCTTGCTGGCCATAAATTTAGGGTTTAACACATAAGCTTCAATTGCATGAATAATCATAATCATGATGAAAATATAAATAACATAGCGAATGCCACCTACTGAATAGCCCACAATACTGAGGGGTATCAATGAAATAATTACACCTGCTACTGGAACCAAGCTTAAAATGAAGACCATCAAGCCTAATGCAATAATCTGCGGCATCTTCATTACAGCTAAACCTATCATCGTCAACACTGTATTACAAATAGCAATAAAGAATTGAGCTTCTAGGACTACCCCGAAAGTATTAGTAAATTTTTTGCCGAAATAGCGAATATCCTCAAATAGCCATTTCAAGTAACCACTTCTTACAAATAAAGCAGAAAATTCTCTCATTTTGTCTAGTTCAATAGTGTAAAAGAAACTCAAAATAAGAGACATGAAAGTAGCAATCGTCAATGTGCCGATACTTGTAGCGGTATGAAACGCAATTGTCATCGCATGCTTAGCTTGTTCAATCAATTCTGCTTTGCTAATATAACGCGTTACATATGACATTAAGCGTGACGATTCATTGGATTCATAAAAAGCCATCACGGACTTAATCATTTTAGTGATTTGTGCTGCTAACATCGGCAAATAAACCGTTATAACGAAATATAGCAATGCCAATATAATCAAAAAGGTAATTACGACTATTACCCCTGTTGGCATTTTAGGCAGATAGCGTTGTACTAAATGGATCAAATGCACAATGACATAAGTAAAAATAAATGTTAACAAAATTGTGTTCGTCATTGCTCGCATTTCATACAAAAATGCAACGATTAATAAAAATACGATAAATCTGCGTAAAGGCACATTATTTTTAAATCTTTGCCAAGCTGTATCCATAATTAAACCTCGTTTTTCTATAGTCTGATTGTACCATGATCCCTTTTTTCTTTTATGCAAATTTAAAGCTATATCATTTCTTAATGAAAAATTTCCGATTTTCTTTATTCCCTGATTTAAATAGGATTTGCATTTTACAAATCAAAGCTATTCACATTAAATTGTGTTCAAACCACAAGATATTGTGGTACATTTAATTATGCGTTCATACATGATGTATTTTTGTGAAACAAATATAATTATTAGGAGTGAGAAAATATCATGCAATCTACTGAAATCAAACTAGATCAAGCCTTTATTGATCAAGTGAAACATGAAATTAAACCTCACTGGGGTGAATTAGGCTGGGTAACCTATAAAAGAACTTATGCCCGTTGGCTACCGGATAAAGATAGATCCGAAAATTGGGATGAAACAGTCAAACGTGTGATTGAAGGCAACATCAATCTTGATCCTCGCTTGAAAGATTCCCCTTCTAAAGAAGTAATAAATGAATTAACCGACGAAGCTAAAAAACTTTTCCGTCTGATATACGGTTTATCCGCTACACCATCTGGTCGTAATTTATGGATTTCAGGAACTAATTACCAAAAACGGACAGGTGATTCTCTAAACAATTGCTGGTTTATTGCCATTCGCCCACAAGAATACGGCGATAGTCATATCATTCCTGCCTATATTGATAAAAGACAAAAAGCTGTTTCCATGCCCTTTTCATTCTTATTCGATCAATTAATGAAGGGTGGCGGCGTTGGTTTTTCTGTCGTTGATGAAAATATCAAGCAAATTCCTAAAGTTGATCAAAAGGTCGACTTAACTGTAGTAATCGACAAGAAGAGCAAATCACATGATGCTTCTCTAAAAGTCGGCGCTGTTGACAAAGATGAATGGGAAAAACAAAATCCTAATCAAGATGATGTAATTTACTACAGATTACCTGATACTCGTGAAGGCTGGGTATTAGCTAATGCACGTTTAATTGACATGCACTTTAACGACACTAATCCTGACAAGAAAAACAAGCTTGTACTTGATATTACGGATATTCGTCCATATGGTGCTAAGATTCATGGCTTTGGCGGAACAGCTTCAGGACCAATGCCTCTAGTTGAAATGTTTATTGATGTTAACAACGTAATTAATGCCCGTGCAGGACAAAACCTAACAGCAGTTGATGCAACTGATATTTGTAATTTAATCGGTAAAACTGTAGTAGCTGGCAATGTTCGTCGCTCAGCTGAACTAGCATTGGGCTCAAATGATAACCAAGACTTCATCAAGATGAAACAAGATAAAAAGAAACTTTACCACCATCGTTGGGCTTCCAACAATAGCGTGGCCATTGATTCACAATTTAACAATTATGGTCCAATTGCTGACGGTATTTTGCACAATGGTGAACCTGGTATTGTAAATCTTGATTTATCACGCAATTACGGCAGAATCACTGACGGCTACCAAGCCGGAATAGACGGTGATGTTGAAGGAACTAACCCATGCGGTGAGATTTCTTTAGCAAATGGTGAACCTTGCAACTTATTCGAAGTCTTCCCTTATATTGCCGAAATGCAGGGCTGGGATCTAAAAGAAGCCTTTGCGTTAGCTACTCGTTTTGCCAAAAGGGTTACTTTCAGTCACTACGACTGGGAAGTCTCAAGAAAGATTATTCAAAAGAACCGCAGAATTGGTATTTCAATGTCTGGTATTCAAGATTGGCTATTAAATGATTTAGGTCACAGAGTGGTAGTCGGTTTTGAAGATGCAGTTGATGCGGAAACTGGTGAAAAAATCAAAAAGCCTATTTACGATCAAAAAGCGGTTAAGAGGGTTGATGGCCTTTACAAAGCCGTTGTGGCTGCTGATCAAGCCTACAGCGATGAATTAGGCGTCAAGCCATCAATTAAGCATACGACGGTTAAACCTTCAGGTACGGTGGCTAAATTAGCCGGTGTGTCCGAAGGAATGCACTTCCACTATGCTGGTTACTTAATTCAACGAATTCGATTCCAAGCAAGCGATCCACTTTTACCTGCTTTAAGAGAATGTGGCTATCATACTGAACCTGATATTTATACTAAGAACACCATCTGTGTCGAATTTCCATTACGTGCTGCTCATGCTGACAGCAAACATTTTGCTTCAGCTGGAACTGTTTCAATTGCGGAACAATTTGCGACTCAAGCATTCCTGCAAACTTACTGGTCTGATAATGCAGTCAGCTGTACTATTACTTTCCAATCAGACGAAAGTGGAGAGATAGCTCCGCTTTTACATCAATACAGACATACGATTAAATCAACTTCCCTGCTTCCTTATTACGGCGGTTCACTCAAGCAGGCGCCTAAAGAGCCAATTGATAAAAAGACCTACGAAGAAAGAGCCGCAATGATCACTGACGATGTTGAAGAAGTTTTTGAAAAACAAAACGATGATCAAAAAGGATTAGAAATTGTTGGTCAAACCGACTGTGAAGGCGGAGCTTGTCCAATTAAGTAATTTTATAAGGAGAAAAAATGAAGAATAATCGTAGATTTAGCTTATTTTTTACAATTGTCGCATTTTTAACATTAGTTTTAACAGGATGTTCTAGCAACAACTCTTCTAATGCCAAAAATACTACTAAAAATCAAATTTCTGTTAACTATACCTTGAAAGAAGGCAAGAAAACTGTCGATACCAAGACTGTAAAAATCCCTAAAAAGAAAGCTAAAGTCATTACAGGACTTAAGAAGGCTTGGAAAGTCCAAGAAACTAAAGGTTTTGTCACTGCTATTGATGGTAAAAAGCAAAATCCTAAAAAGAAGATCTATTGGACTTACACGATTAACGGTAAATGGGCATCAAAAGGTGTTGATTTACAATCTGTTGCCAATAAAGACAAGGTCAAATTTACGTTAGATAAGGTGAAGTAATATATGGTTACTGAGCGAGTGCAAATTAGGCAAATAGCCTTAATGGCCATGCTTACAGCAATGTGTGTTGTGCTACGCATTTTTAAAATTATTCCTATTCCCAATGTTCAGCCAGTAACAGATATCTTAATGATAGTTACGCTAAATCTAGGGATTGGTTCTGGAATTACCTTAGCCGCATTAACAATGCTTATTTCCAACATTTATTTGGGCTTTGGTATCTGGACAATTCCCCAAATTTTAGCCTATACCGGTTGTATTTTAACAGTCGCATTCTTAGCTAAAGTACTGCCACTTCAAAATCATTTTTGGTTACAAGTGGCACTTGCGACATTTTTAGGTTGGGAATATGGCTTCTTAGTAGACTTAGGAATGACCATTTTTGGCGGTCTACCTGCTTTCATCGCTTATTTAGTTTCCAGTTTTGCCTTTGATACCTATCATGCAATCGGCAACTTTGCCTTTTACTTTGTTTTATATAAACCCGTAACTAAAGCTCTTGAAAGTTATCAACGGAGATTAGTCTAATGACATTAAAAATTTATACGAAGGTTGGCGATAAAGGCTTAACCAAGCAAGTTACCGGTAAAATGGTACCCAAGTATGATTTACAAATCGAAGCATTAGGAAATGTCGACGAATTACAATCATATCTTGGCGTAGTAATCGCTAATCTTTCCCAACAATGTCAGCAATTACATACAGAATTACAAAATGTGCAACGTAACTTATATGAATTACAAGCCGATATTGTAGTAAAGCATCACAATAAAATTAGTGAAGATCATGTTAAACAACTTGAAAAAAGAATTAATGAATTGACCTCTAAAATTCCTTCTATTCCTGAATTCATCCTGCCTGGTGGTAAAATTACTGGCGCTAACTTACAATATGCCAGAACTATTGCCAGACGTGCGGAGCGCTCCTTGGTTAAGTTAAGCTTGAAAGAACAAAAATTAGCTGATTGTGACTTAGAATACATGAATCGTCTATCTGATTATCTTTTTATCTTAGGTCGATATGCGAATGTCCTTGATGGCTACACCGAAGTTAAAAGTAAAGTCAAAGATAAAAATAGAATAAACGGCTAACAAAAATACCGTTACCCCAATAAAGGTAACGGTATTTTTGTGTGATTAGCTTTCTTTTTTCAAAATATCTTTTTTTATTTCCATAAATTTAGGAGCATCTAAAACCTTTAATTTAGGGAAGCTTCTAAGAAATCGTTTATGATTCCAACTCAACGGTTGAGGTCTTAATTCGTTAAAATGTTGAATAACGGAATGATGCCAATCGCCAACTTTAAGTTTGCCCTTCTCAGACATACGACTCTCAACCCGAACTCTTACACGTTCAATAAAACTATTAATATGCTCGTCCCACATTCTTGTTGTTGTATGAAATCTTTCGACACTGATAATAGTTAAAATGGTATCAATACCCATTACTATCGTAATACCTACGGCTAACCAACCATGGGTATCTCTTTCTTCAATATTAACAAGTGATTGAACAAAAGGCTGAATAAATTTGACTAAAAAAACTACTCCTACACCCCAGAATAAAGAGATAACCGGTGCAACACGACCTTGGATATTTCCCCATAATTTTGAATAATCCCATAACCTTATATGAAATACTTTTTCAAGAAACAAACTAGCAACAAACTCAAATAACGTGGCTACGATAATTCCTACTATGAAGAGTAAAAATATATTATTCTGTACATCATGAGTACAAATTAGGATTGTCGTTACTGCAAAGCCATAAATTGGACAATATGGCCCGAATAAGAAACCACGGTAATCATAATGACGGTCCTTAATTGAACAATAGCATGTCTCCCAAAGCCAACCAATAATGGAATATATAAAAAATAAAACAATAATTTCAGAAATAGTGTACGGCATGTTAGTATCTCTTTCACTATACAAACTTATATCTCCATAATACGTGAAAGAGTGTGTTTTGGCTAATGAAAATTAGAGTTTTCCTATTAAAATAGTATTTATTCTTTCAATTTTAACTTAAAAGCTACTACTCCACTCCCTAAAATAACCAAACCAATTGCAGTTAAAATAACGGTAGAACTTTCACCTGCTTTAGGCAGTTTATTTGAACTATGTTCAGTTACGTGATCTACATGTTTAATGTTCCCCTTATTATTTGCCTTACTTAACTTATCATCCTGATCTGAATTCTCATCTAAAACATTGACAATATCTTTAGCCCTTTTCGCCTTAGATATACGAGTTTCAGCTAACGGAGTTGGTGTATTATCAAAACCCTTCAACCGAATTGGTGAAGAAGTATCAGGAAGAGATAATACTTTATTTTTATCTAATTTCTTTTGTTCATCATTGACATTATTTTTGTTTCTTTTTTCTTTGAAAAGTAGATCCATTACCTCGCGGTAAAGTTCTAAATACCTATCTTTCTTGCCATCTTCCGTCTCTCTTCTTTTATTTCCTTGGCTTTTATCTTTTGGACTTTTCTTTGAAGATTCCAAATCAAGAAGTGTCGCAACAATGCATTTACTATTTCCATTTTCTATTTTTCCTCCATAAATACTTTCATTAGTAATTTTTCCATTCTTAAGATAACCAACTGTAACTTGATTCAATGCTTCAATTTTCTTATTATCAATTACTTTAGTTTGGTATCTAATGATAATTGGCTGATTAGCATGATCTTTGTTGTCAAACCACAATTTCATGCCATCTTCAGCAATTTCAACATTATCTTCATTTAATTTGATCTTTTTGCCACAAGTTTCAGCTTCTAAAGAGTCCCTATCTAGCAATAAACCTATAGGAATCTCATTTGAAACTTCGATCGTATCCGTTTTTTCTTTTTGAGGATCAATCTTTATTTCCCAGGAAATTTCATCTTGTCGCTCATTATAAAATCCATTAACTTCAGCCGAAAGAACTACTGATTCAGGTCTAGGCTGACCAATAACATGTAGCTTCTCACTCAAATCTCCAGCTTGAATGAACAAATTTTGACTATTCTTAGTTGGATTTTTAATCTGAATATCAAAATCAACTTTTCCAGATATATTCTTGAAATCCTCAACTTTTTCATTAAAAGCAATCAATACACCATTCTTAGTAACAGTATATTCACCTACTTTATATTCCTTACCTTGTTCATCTTCAGCAATTAAATTACTTTTCTCCGGAATTCCTTGAATAAAAGCAGGTTTATCATTTTCCCATGAAATAGCCATTGAACTATTACCTTTAATTTGACATTGTCGATCATTAAAATCCGCTCGAACATGAACAAAATCATCATTGAAAACGGCCTTATTATACTTTGGATTTATACGTAAGGCCGTAAAATTCTTGCTTAGATCTGTTGTAGCTGCCTGTACGGTTCTAGCCGTTTTAAATATCGCTAAAATTGTAAAGAAGGCAATACCCACAAGAACCTTTCTCATCAATCTCCCCTCACTTATTCTCAAATTTATTAATTGAAATTATACAGAGATTAATTGACTTTACATCTGGTTTTGACAAGAAAAAATGCAGTTGTCTTCTTTTGTCCACAATTTTCCGACAGATTTGCTTTTTTGTTCAAAAAATAAGCAAAAGCTTATCAAAAAAGCCCATCATTTCTGATGAGCTTTGACTAATTCGTCTAATTAATAATTCAATCTAATTTGAAGTGATCCAGTTTCCACACAATCACCAAAACATTTCATTGCAGCATTATATGTAGCTTGAGCTGTCTTTTCATTTGCTTTTTTAAGCTCTGCTTGTAGTTTTTCACCATCAAGATCATTAACACTAGTATCGGTTTCTAACAAAACGTGACGACCAGCAGCTAATGTATTCTGCTTCATTTCTTCAATTGATGCACTATAACGAAATGGATGTTCATCAGCAATAGTAGTGATTGCATGAGTCAACCAGTACATATCCCTAATATCAAAGTGTTCCTTAGTATCACGGTATGTGCTTGGCGTGTCGCATACATTAGTGTAATAAGGTGCAATGCCGTTAAATGCGTTAGGACCAAAGGCTACCCATTGAATGCCTGCAATCTTTTCTGGAACATCATTTCTAATTTGTAAAATGGAAAGTTCTTGATTACGTTGAAAACCGATTGGACGAAAAGCATGACGGTCTGCATCGGTTCCTTTTAAGCCGTATGGATCGTACTTAGTATTTTGATAACGTGATGATAAAGCGTATTTGAAATCTTCAATAGTAAGCAAATGTTCTGGCTTTTTGGCAAATGGCAAGTTAGGATCATCAGGTTCACGAACGTCACTTGGATTGAATAATTTTTGAATATACCACTGACGTGGGATATTGTATTCATAATCTGAATCAGCGTGACTACCAAAAACATGGCGAAGATTATAAGGATTGCCAGTGTGGTCAATATCCATGTGGTTATCCTTGATCATTTTCTCAAGATCAGCAGAAGCCATGGTGTTATCGCTATTAAAATCGAAGTCGGTAATGCTGAACCAGTTAGGTGCAGCAACGTAGCAATCATCTGGGACTTTTTTTGCTGCCCAATGATGTCCACCAATAGTTTCCATGTACCAAACTTCGTCTTTATCTGAAAAAGCAACACCGTTTGATTCATAAGTACCATACTTTTCCAAATACTTACCCAATAACTTAACGCCTTCTCGAGCTGAATGAATATATGGCAAAACAATCGTTACAAAGTCTTCTTCACCGATTCCTTTTTTATTCATCGGATCAACGCCTAAAACGCGTGAATTCGTAGTACTAGTTTCTGTAGCGGACATAGCAACGTTGGCCGCATTAATGCCAGCTTCACCCCACCAGCCCATCTTTTTCATAGTTGATTCAAGCTCTGGTACGGCAGTATAGCGCATTGGATTCTTCGGTAACTCTACTTTGCATTTAGACGTTACAGATTGATAATCTTTTGGTTGTTTTTCAGGCGTTACAACGATGAAGCGTTTTGGATTAAAAGCGTGACCGTAATCTTCATTTCTAGCAACTAAGGTTGAACCGTCAGCAGTAGCCTTTTTACCAGCTAAAATTGTTGTACATGGCATATTTCTTTATCCTCCTATAAATATTCTTTTACTTCATTGTACGGCAAACGACAAGATTTTAGTCGAGCTCAAGATGAAATAATAAGAAATTGGTTAATTATCACGATCAGTAATTGGCTTAATAACGCGGAAATTGTGATGTAATGAATGCCATAAATGTCTATCGGCAAAAGCAATTAACGGACCATTGGCAAATAAGCAGATAATTGTACCAATATTGACTGAATATATTTTATGCGTCAGCGCTACACAAACAATAATGATTATCAAAGCTACGGAAAAATTTACAAGCTGCGCTTTAATTACATTGCCTTTGAAATATCTGAAACGAAGAATGTTAGTGGTGTCATCGGAGGGATGCATAAAAATGTTAGCTCGTTGGTAGAAAGAAATTGCACAACAAAAAGTGAAAATTCCAATAAAACATAGAATTATTTTTAGCCAGATAGGCAAATTAGGCACACCTAATTTATTGAAAAAATCTAAGAAAATATCGACAAAATAGCTAAAGAAACCTACGAATAATAATTCACCAAAAAAGCGTACTTTATCAAACTGTTTTATCAAAATTTGATTAACTATGGCAGCCAAGGCTCCGATAGTAAATATTGGTATTCCTACAGGTAAATGAAATAGATACGCAAGATTGACTTCTGAAGCTGTCCAGGGACTGGTACCCATATTAGTTGAAACAGTCAGACCGTTACCCACTGCATTTATTACTAAACCTGCAATTAACCCTGCAACTCTTCTCTTCATCGGATCATTTTTATTTGCCATTGAAATACCTCTTTTAGTACAAAAAATTAATTAACTAAAATATACACCACATTTGCATCTTCCACCATTTCATGCTATTCTAATAAAAATTTTATTTTTAGTGAGGCAACCATCATGAAGAATTTACATACCAATTTAACTTCAACTAGTTCTTCCTCAAGCTCTACCAGGCTTGGGTGATTTTGGTGTGTAAAAAATTCAACCGAATTCACTCATTTACTAAAATGTAGTGGATTCGGTTTTTTGTTTATGGAGAAATAATTATGGACAAAACAAATAATGAACTCAAACGTTCACTTGGCTTCTGGTCAGCTTTATCAATCGTTATCGGTACAATCATTGGTTCAGGCATCTTCTTTAAACAGGCTTCCGTCTTAGAAAACGCGCAATCTTCAACTATGGCAATTCTTGCCTGGATTTTGGGTGGGATCATCACTCTGATGGCTGGTCTGACAATTGCAGAAATCGGTGCTCAGATGCCCTACACAGGTGGCCTTTATATTTATATTGAAAACTTATACGGCCGAATCTGTGGCTTCCTAGCAGGCTGGATGCAAGTCGTTGTTTATGGTCCAGCAATTATCGCTGCTGTAGCTGGTTTCATGAGTATTTTAACAGCCAATTTTTTTGGCTTGAGTAGCGCTTGGCGCATTCCTATCGCAGTCATCGCCATCCTTTTTGTCGGTCTAATCAACTTTTTTAGTAACAAAGTTGGCGCGGCTTTCTCAATAATTACTACAATTGGTAAGTTGGTTCCAATTGCAGCTATTATCATCATTGGTCTCTTTTGGGGCGAAAATAATGCCTTGGGTCAAACCATTTCTGAAATTCACCGTGCTTCAGGTAATTTTGGCGTTGCCGTTTTATCAACGTTATTTGGTTATGATGGCTGGATCTTGATCGCCAACCTAGGTGGAGAAATGAAGAATCCTAAGAAAATTTTGCCTAAGGCCATCATCTTCGGAATCAGTGCCGTTTTGATCATTTATACTTTAATTACTATAGCTACGTTGCGCTTCGTTCCTGCTAATGAAATTTTGCGTTTAGGCGAAAATACTACCAGTTATTTAGCTACTACTGCTTTTGGCAAAATTGGTGGTAAATTAATCACCATTGGAATTATTGTTTCAATGCTTGGTACTTTAAACGGTAAAATGATTACCTTCCCAAGAATTGTTTATGCTATGGCTAAACGTCATGATTTACCTTTCTCACGTTTTCTTTCATATGTAACTCCTAAGGGAAAATCACCAGTTGTTGCCACCTTATTTATCATTGTTTTAGCAACAGTGATGATGATTTTCTTTGATCCCGATCGTTTATCAGACCTCTGCATTTTCACTATTTATATCTTCTATCTGCTTGCCTTCTTCGGTATCTTCATTCTGCGTAAGACCAATGAAGCTCCACGGCCTTTCAGTACGCCACTCTATCCTTGGGTACCAATCATTGCGATCCTCGGAGGATTATTTGTCGAAATCAGTGAGATTGTCAATGATCCACAAGGCATCTTGCTCTTTGTGGGTATTGTAATTATCGGCTTGCCAATTTTGTATTTGGTGAAAAAGTATTATGGCGAGAAGATATAAATATTTTCCAGGGAATATTACTAAAAAGGATTGCTAGATAAGTAGCAATCCTTTTAGTTTTTAGCTTAACTTTCTACTTGTACTAAAGTCTGACGTTTCTTTTCTAAATTCATTTCGATCAACATCATAATAAGGGTTATCGCAAGTAACATACCAGCAATTAATGCCGTGCTTCGTAATCCCCAAATATTTAATGCTTGTCCACCTACAAATGATCCTAGAACAATACCAAAACTAAACGATGAAATATTAAGAGAAGACGCAATATCCATTGATTCTGGCGTATAACTTTTAGCCAGAATCAAAATGTAAGATTGCAATACTGGAACACTCATAAATGCGAAAAGGCCTAAAATAATAATATTAATACGCGTGGTGCTAGTT
>NZ_AZFO01000043.1 GCF_001436305.1 Lactobacillus ultunensis DSM 16047
ATTAGTTTTTTCCCAGACACTTTTTTGTCATTCAAAATTTAGGTATAAAACTGGTATAATTTATAAGGTATAAAGGGGCAATTTTATGGTAAGTACAAAGTTTTTAAATAAATTAAAAGACGAATACAATATTGAGTTTAATAATGAAAAATTATTAGAGGAAGCATTTACGCATTCTTCTTATTCGAATGAACATCCCGATGATGGAATTCGAGATTATGAAAAACTAGAATTCTTAGGTGATGCTGTTTTGGAACTCGCTGTGTCCGATTATTTGTATCGTCATTATCCAAAATTAAATGAAGGTGAATTAACCAGATTAAGATCAAATATCGTTAGAACTGAAGGCTTTTCTGAGTTTGCAATTGAATGTGGTTTCCAAAAGGAGATCCATTTAGGTAATGGCGAGGAAAAAGCTGGAGCTCGTAAACGTAAAACACTATTGGAAGATGTGTTTGAAGCATTTAATGGTGCTTTATTCCTTGATCAAGGGATGCCAGCTGTGCAACATTTCTTACATCTGACTGTGTACCCATTAATTGATAAAGGCGAATTTGATGATTCACGTGATTATAAGACTGATCTGCAGGAACTTTTGCAACAGAACGGTCCAGTTGATATTGAATATACAGTAGTTAGTGAATCACAATTGCCATCTCACTTTGTAGTTGAACTAAAAATCAATGATAAAGTACAAACACAAGGTGAAGGTCATAATAAGAAGGCAGCTGAACAACAAGCTGCAAAGGCAGCTTTGCAAAAATTAGAATAAGGGGATGAAGAAGTGCCATTAACAGAATTAGTGCTCGATGGTTTTAAATCATTCGCTGACAAGACAATTATTCATTTTAACGATGGAATTACTGGAATCGTTGGTCCTAACGGAAGTGGTAAGAGTAACATCACTGAAGCCATTCGTTGGGTGATGGGGGAATCTAGTGCTAAGTCTCTTCGTGGAACGAACATGAAGGACGTCATTTTTGCTGGAAGCCAGTATCGCAAACCTTTGAATAAAGCTGAAGTTACTTTGATTTTTGATAATAAAAAACGTGAATTGGCTTTTGATGCGGATCAAGTCTCAATTACAAGAAGAATTTTGCGTTCAGGCGATAGTGAATTTTTAATTAATAATCAGCAAGTGCGCATGCGAGATGTGCGTTCGCTGTTCCTTGATTCCGGTATTTCCCAAAATAGCTTAGCGATTATTTCTCAGGGACGGGTTGACCAAATTTTAAACTCTCGTCCAGAGCAACGCCGAGTGATTTTTGAAGAAGCTGCTGGTGTCTTGCATTTTAAACAACAAAAAGAAGAGGCACAGACTCAATTAAAGAAAACTCAAGACAATCTGATCCGGATTAATGATCTGGTTAAAGAACTTGAGAGTAGAATTGAACCACTGCATGAACAAAGTTCTTTGGCTAAGGAATATCAATTTCAGAAGGCGGGTTTAGATAAGAAGCTTAAGAGTTTATTGGCTTTTGAAATTGAAGATATCAATCATCATAAAGAAGCAGTTCAAAAGTCAGCTGAAAAAAATAAAGTTCTCTTATCTAAACTGGACAATGAAGTTAAGGATTCACAGAATGCAGTTGCTAAAAAGCGAGCTGAGTATAAAAAGATTCAGGCAGATCGTGATCAAACTCAAGATCGATTGCTTAAGCTGAGTAAACAATTATCTGATCTAGATGCAAATCTTCAAATGGCTAAGCAATCCAAGCAATTTGATGATGCTACTAAAGTTGAATACCAAAATCAGGTTAAAGCACTTAAACAGAATTTGGTTAAGTTGAATGCTGATTTAGAAGAATTGCAAAAGAGTGGAGAAAAGCTTAAGAACGAGCAGGATGTTTTACAAAAACAGCGTGATCAGTTGACTGCAGAATTGAATGAAAACCCTGAAGAACTGAGTCGCCAACTTGAAAGTTGCCGTAATGATTACATCCAATTGTTACAAGATCAAGCAACCACGAATAATCAAATTGTAAATTTAAATACAGACCTAAAACGTAGCCAGGCCGATACTAGTTATCAGAGTAATGACGTGACTAAGCAGTTAGCTGATGCCAAGGCTGAGTTAGAAAAACTCAGAAGTGAAGGTAAGAGTTTAACTGAAAAACGTAAACAAACTAAAGAAAAATTTACTAAGATTAATAAGCAAAATAGTGATTTAGCTAATGAAATTAATCGTTTGCGTGAAACGGTAGCTAGTGAACGTAATAAATTGGAAAAAATTGAAGCACGCCATGAGGCTCTAGTTAATATTCAAAAGCGACACGAGGGCTATTACTATGGTGTTCGTAATGTTTTGAATCACTTAAGTGCTTTTCCAGGTGTGATTGGCGCTGTTGGTGAATTGATTACCTTCCCAATTGAACTTGAAGCGGCAATGACAACTGCTTTAGGCGGTGGAGTTCAAGACTTGATTACTGATAACCGGATTAGTGCTCGAAATGCTATTAATCAGTTGAAGCGTAATCGTGGTGGACGTGCTACTTTTTTGCCATTAGATGGATTAAGACAGTATGGTATTCCTCAATCGACAGTAACTACTTTAAAGTCATATGAAGGCTTTAAAGGAATAGCAAGTGATTTGGTAGAAAGTAAAACAAATCATAATATTAATGCGGCTATTAATTACTTGCTAGGTAGTGTAATTATTGTTGATACAATTGATACTGCTTTGGAAGTTTCAAGGAGAATTAATCGTTATCGAATCGTTACTTTAGATGGGGATGTAATCTCACCTGGTGGTTCAATGACTGGTGGACAAAGAAATCAACGTAATAATTCTCCTTTGCAAACTGCTACTGAAATTAATCAGTTGGAGGAACAAATTACAGCTTTGACCAAAACCCTAAAAGAGGATCAAGATCAGCTTGAGAAATTGGTTGAGCAAGGTCAGTCAGTAAGTGGTGAGCTCCAAAAATTGCAGAAATTGTTGCAAGAAATTAATCAAGCAATTAACGAAGCTGCAATCTCCTTCCAAAATCAGGAAAAAGAGGTTAAGCGTTTAACTGATGCCAATGATTTGTATGAATCACGAATCAAGGAACGTGATTCTCGAATTAAGTCTTTAAAGAAGCAAATTGAAGAAGCTCAAGAAAAACAAAAGTTTTTAACTAAGCAGGGTACTGAGCATAAAGATAAAATGAATAATTTGCAAGAAAGGATTAGAGACTTTAATAGTTTGAGTCAACGAGTCCAAGACAAGCTATCTAAGTTAGATCCTAAGATTGCGGTTTATACTAATAAATTGGAGAATTTGGCTGGTCAAGCTAAAGAAAAAGAAAATCAAATAGAAAATAATAAGAAACAAACCACAAACCTAAGTCAAAAGTTACAGGATCTCTCTCAAAGTGGTCAATTAACTGTTAAAAAGAATGCAGATCTGAGGCAACAGAAAGTTGAAATTAAGCAAAAAACAGATGATTTGCAAAAAAAGTTAAATGATCTAAGTTCACAACTTGGACAATTTGATGCTCAGATTAATCAATTAGATCAGGTTGCCAGTCGTAATTATGATTTGCGTAAGGATGCTGCAATTGAGCAAGAAGATTATTCAGTTCAGTTGGCTAAGTTCAAC
The DNA here is from genome assembly GCF_001436305.1 of Lactobacillus ultunensis DSM 16047. Taxonomy (GTDB): domain Bacteria; phylum Bacillota; class Bacilli; order Lactobacillales; family Lactobacillaceae; genus Lactobacillus; species Lactobacillus ultunensis. The sequence goes on from NZ_AZFO01000043.1 coordinate 3,584, forward strand.
AGTTCAATCAATCAACGACTTGAAACTCTGCGTGATGATTATTCATTAAGCTATGAAGCAGCAATTGCACAAGCTGAAGGTGATAATAATCAAGAAACCCGTCAAGAACTGGCTAAAAGTGTTAAACTTCATCGCATGTCAATTGAAGATATTGGTCCAGTTAACCTGGATTCCATTAAGGAATATGAGGATGTTAAGAAACGTTATGATTTCTTAAGTAACCAACAAAATGATTTGCTCAAGGCTCGCGATGATCTAGAAAAGTCAATGAGTGAACTAGATGAAGAAGTAAAGACACGTTTTAAGAATACTTTTGATACAGTGGCAGAAAGCTTTAAGCATATTTTCCCAATTGTCTTTGGTGGGGGTAAGGCTAAGTTGGAATTGACTGAACCAAATAATTTGTTAGAAACGGGAATTGAAATAATTGCTCAACCACCTGGTAAAAAATTGCAACGTTTAAGCTTGCTTTCAGGTGGAGAAAGAGCTTTGACTGCAATAACATTGCTTTTTGCTATGTTACAGGTAAATCCTGTTCCTTTCTGTGTACTTGATGAAGTAGAGGCTGCCTTAGATGATGCAAACGTTGCTCGTTTTGCTCAGTTCTTGCTTAAATATGATTTGAAGACACAGTTTATCGTTATTACTCACAGACGGGGTACAATGAGACAAGCTGATCAATTGTATGGCGTAGTCATGCAAGAATCTGGTGTTTCTCAAGTATTGTCAGTATCATTGAAAGAAATGAAAGATAGGCATGAGGTGAAATAATTGGGACTATTTGATCGAATTAAGAAATCACTCTTCGGTAAAAAGGATGAAGACGAAGAAGAGAAGAAAAAAGTAGAAGAACAAGAGCAGATAGAAGCAGAAGCTGAAAAACCTAAATCTGAAGAATCTGTTGAAAATGCAGAAGCCACTGAAGAAAAGGAAGAAACTACTTCTGAACCCTTACAGAATGAAGGAACAGAAAACCAATCAAATTCTGTAGAACAGGCATCTAAAGAAAAATCAGAAGAAGTTCAAAAGTCAACAGAGGAAAAAGAAGAAGCTCCTGTTACAGAAGAAATAGATAAGTCTGAAGAACAGGAATCTGAAGAATCAAAACAGGAAAATAATGAATCTGAAGATTCTAAAGAAGAACTTTATGAAAAAGGTCTAGAAAAAACTAATAAAGGTTTTGGTGCTCGATTAAATGCTTTCTTTGCCAAATTTAGATCGGTTGATGAAGATTTCTTTGATGATCTAGAAGATTTATTGATTGAATCTGATGTTGGTTATGAAACAGCGGAACAATTAACTGATGAATTACGTGAAGAAGCTAAATTGAAGAATGCTAAGTCACGGGATGCTTTAAAGCAGGTAATTGTTGAAAAACTGGTTGACCTCTATGATAAAGGTGGCCAAGATAAGGATGAAAAGTTGATTTATCATCCAGACGATAAGCCAAACGTTTATCTGTTCGTTGGAGTTAACGGTGCTGGTAAAACAACTACTATTGGCAAATTGGCTAAACGTTTTAAAGATGAAGGTAAATCAGTTATTTTAGCTGCTGCAGATACCTTTAGAGCGGGTGCTGTTGAACAATTAGTTGAATGGGGAAAACGCGTAGACGTTCCAGTTGTAACTGGAAAAGAAAAAGCCGACCCTGCTTCAGTAGTTTATGATGCAACTGAACGTGCCATTAATGAAAAGGCGGATTACTTGCTTGTTGATACTGCGGGTCGTTTGCAAAATAAAAAGAATTTAATGGCTGAATTGGAAAAGATTCAAAGAACGATTAAAAAATTGGCTCCAGATCAACCTACAGAAACTTTGCTTGTACTAGATGGCTCAACTGGACAAAATGCTCTTTTACAAGCCAAGGATTTTGACAAGACTACCAAATTAACCGGTCTTGTTTTAACTAAATTAGATGGTTCATCTAAAGGTGGGGTTGTTTTAGCAATTCGTAATGAGATGAACCTACCTGTCAAATTGGTTGGTTTAGGAGAAAAAGCAGAGGACTTAGCTGATTTCGATGCAGCAAATTATGCAATCGGTCTTTTCCACGGCTTAGTCTAGTGATAAAGTTAAGAAGTAAGATCAATTTATAAGGAGAATTATATGAAAGAATATAGTGCTTGTACAACTATCTTAGTTGGTAAGAAAGCTTCAATTGATGGCACAACTATGATTGCCCGTAATGATGATACTTTCCGTCCAATTACACCACAAAAGTTTATTATTGAACCAGCTCGTCATGGTGAAAAGAAACATATTAAATCATGGCTGAACAAGTTTGAGATGGATCTTCCAGAAAATGCTCAACGTGTTCCAGCAGTACCAAATGTTGATTATAAGCACCGTGGCTACTACGATGAATCTGGTATTAACCAAGAAAACGTATGTATGTCATGTACTGAATCAACTTACGGTAACGAAAGAACTTTAGCCTTTGATCCACTTGTTAAGGATGGTTTGGACGAAGATTGTATGCAAACTTCAGTATTGCCATACATCCATTCAGCACGTGATGGTGTTAAGTACTTAGGTAAGTTGATTGCCAAGTATGGTTCACCAGCTGGTAACTCAGTATTGTTCAGTGACAAGGATGAAATTTGGTACATGGAAATTGTTACTGGTCACCACTGGGTAGCAGAACGCATTCCAGATGATTGTTATGCTGCTACTGGTAACCGTGTTGCTATTGAACAAGTCAATTTTGACAATCCTGACTACTTTATGTGGAGTGAAGGCATTCAAGAATTTGTTGAAGAACATCACTTGAATCCTGACCACGAAGGTTGGAATTTCCGTCATATTTTTGGTACTTATACTGAACAAGATCGTCACTATAATACTAACCGTCAATGGTACATTCAAAAGTTGTTTAACCCAGAAATTGAACAAGATCCTCAGGATGGTGATATTCCATTCATTCGCAAGGCTGCAAAGAAGATTACTAAAGAAGATATTCAATTTGCTTTAGGTTCACACTATCAAGACACGCCATATGATCCATTTGGTAAAGGTACTGAAGAAGAAAAGCACCGTTATCGTCCAATTGGCTTGAACCGTACGCAAAATGCTCATATCTTACAAATTAAAAGTGATGTGCCAGCTGATCGTGCTGCTATTATGTGGTTATGTATTGGTGGCCCAACCTTTACACCATTCATTCCATTCTTTGCTAACATGAATGACACGGATCCTTCATTTAACAATACTTCAATGGATTACAACATGAATGATGCATGGTGGTACTACAAGTCATTTGCTGCAATCGTAGAAAGTCATTACCCACAATTTGTCCAACTCGATACTACCTACTTAACTGAACTTAATCGTTACTTTAGAGGTCGTGTTGAAGAAATTATTGCTGGTGCTGATGGTAAATCTGGTGATGAATTAACCGATTACTTGACTAAGGAAAACCAAAAGACAGTTGCTCATACTCGCAAAGAAACTGAAAAGCTTTGGGGTCAAATGATGATTGATTCTATTAACATGTCTAAATTGACCTTCAATATGGATGAAAACTTATAATTAGTCTAACTAGGAAAAGTTAAAATAATAAAACCCTCAAATTCATTTTTGAATCTGAGGGTTTTATTGTTTATAGTTAAAACTTATTTATTCTTACTTAAAATGGAATGACGAATACCATATGTGAAGTAAATGATTAAACCTAAAATAAACCAAATACCTGCATAAAGTTTAGCTTGATAGTCTAATCCTAAAAAGACAATTAACGCTGCTAAGAATCCAAGGGCAGGCATTACTGGATAAAATGGCATCTTGAAAGATGGATCATCAATATCTTTGCCTTCACGTGGACGTAATCTATAGATACCTAGAGAAACGAACATGAATGCAATCAATGTACCAGCTGATACTAATTGTGAAAGCATGGAGAATGGGAAGAATGCTCCAAGTAAAATACCAATGATAGTTAAAGTCCAAAGAGCGTTGTTAGGACGACGATCAGAATTCAATTTCCCTAACCATTTTGGAAGCATCCCGTCTCGACCAAATGAGTAGATCAATCTTGAACCAGCCATACTCATTCCGATTAATGCAGTGAACATACCCAAAACAGCAATTGTTTGTACAACAACTGCCACAATTGGATGACCAGCAAATCGTAGAGCTAAACCAACAGGTTCAGCAGAGTTAGCATACATCTTATATGGCATCATTCCGACTAATACTAAACTAACGCCAACGAATAAGGCAACAGCGATAGCTAAAGAACCTAAAATGCCACGTGGCATTGTCTTTTGAGGGTTAATTGCCTCGGCAGAATTGGCAGCAATTGAATCAAAGCCGATGTATGATAAGAAGATCATTGATACACCAGCGTAAATCCCTTGCCAACCACCAAAAGGACCGTGAGCAGTTGGACGATATTTAGGAATAAATGGTGTAAAGTTAGCTCCTTTGATCGCAGTTAAACCAACCACAATAAAAAGCAGAATAGCTAATACTTTTAAAATAACCAATGCGTTTTCAACTCGTGCAGCTCTTGAAACCCCACGACCAATTAATATTGCTACTAATAATATTGAAATAAGTGAGATAGCATCAATGATACCACCGTTGGTACCAAAAGCGTTGGAAAGTGAAGCAGGTAGCTTCAATCCAATTGGAGCAATTAAGGCTCTAAAGTTTGCTGATAAACCTGAACCAACAAAGGCCAAGGCAATAAAATATTCCGCTAGTAACGCCCAACCTGCGACCCATCCCCAAAATTCTCCAAAGACAACGTTAATCCAAGAATAGGCGGAACCAGCAAATGGCATAGCTGCTGCCATTTCAGCGTAAGCAAATGCAACTAAACCAGCGGCAATAGCAGCTAAAACAAAAGAAATAGCAACTGCTGGTCCGGTATGCAATGCTGCAACTTCACCAGGCAAAGTGAAGATTGAGGCCGAAACGATCGTACCGACGCCTAGAGCTAAGAAATCCTTCACCTTTAATGAGCGAACCAGGTGTCCATCTTTATTTTCATAGACGCGTGGATCTTCTTTTTTGTTCATTCTTTGCCAAAGATTCACAACGCAACTCCTCCTTATGTTAAAAGTGTTTCTCTAATTATAATTAAAAATACGTTAAAAAAGCAACCGAAAATTTTAAAAATTCCACTTTTTAAAATTGAAAGCACTTACTTTTAGTTACAAGCAAAAATTAGAGTTATAACAGTTTATGGGTCTTTAAAAAACTTTTTAATAAAGGAAGGAATTTATGGCTTTACTTATAGCATTAATTAATATTGTCGGTTGGGGCTTAATTCCCTTAACTGTTAAAGGTTCTCCTGCTAGTCAAATTGCAGGAATGGGAATTGGAGCTTCAGCATCTGCCCTCGTTATCTATTTGTTTACGCGTCCTGCGTTTGATACAGCCACGTGGGTTGTTGCTTTCATAGCTGGGATGCTTTGGGCAATTGGACAAATGGGACAATTCATTTCTTTTACTCGGATTGGCGTTAGTGGAACTATCCCACTTTCAGCTGGTTTTCAATTGGTAGGTAACTCATTAATTGGCGTTTTAATTTTCGGCGAATGGCCAACTACAATTGCTAAAATTATTGGCTTTGTTGCTTTAGCATTAGTTGTAATCGGGATAGTTTTAAGTTCTCGTAGTGATGATAAAGAATCTGGGGATGCAAATGCTAAAAATATTGCATTTTTACTTGTTACAACTATTGGTTTTTGGATCTATTCGAGTTTTCCAAAATTAATTGCCAAAGATATTAATCCCAACGTTAATGGACTAGATTATATCTTGCCAGAAATGCTTGGTGTTTTAGTTGGTACTATGATTTATGTTGTGGGATCGCATCAAACGAAAGTTTATCAAAACAAAATGCTGTGGCGGAATAGTATCGCCGGAATTGAATTTGGCGTAGGTACTTTATTTTATTTATTTTCCGTCCAACAAAATGGGGTAACTGATGCTTTTATTTATAGTCAGCTATGCTCAGTAATTTCAACATTTGGTGGTATTTGGTTCTTACACGAATCTAAGTCAAAACGAGAGATGATTTATATCGTTGTTGGATTAATCTTTATCGTTGGCGGTAGCATCTTAACTGGTTTTGCTAAGTAATATTATTAAAAGAAGGGTCTTGTTATTTTGATCAAGGCCCTTTTTTGATATACTAAAAGCTGGTGAAACTTAATGGATGAATTAACTAAAAATGAAGAGCTCGGCGATTTATATGCCTATTATGGCTCTCTATTAACAGATGGGCAAAAATCATATTTTGAAGATTATTATTACAATGATTTGTCCTTAGGCGAGATTGCCATTAATCATCACGTCTCTAGACAAGCAGTTTATGATAATTTGAAAAGATCGAGTAAAATACTGCAAAATTATGAATCTAAGCTGCATATGCGCCGTGATAATGATCATATTGAAGATGTTTTAGCCGATGCTTTATTATCGCTAGATAATGATGATAGCAAAGCCGCTAAAGATGAAATAACGAATTTATTAAATCAATTGAGGGGAGAGTAACCCATGGCTTTTGAAAATTTAAGTGAAAGAATTCAAAAAGCATTAAAGAATTTAACTGGTAAGGGTAAGGTTTCAGAAGAGGATATTAATAAAGCTAGTCGTGAGATCCGATTAGCTCTGCTTGAAGCCGATGTTAACTTTAAGGTAGTTAAAGACTTCATCAAGACGATTAAAAAAGAAGCTCTTGGCAAGGAAGTTCAGGAGAGTTTGAATCCTGGCCAACAAGTTATTAAAATCGTTAATGAGCAGTTAACGAAAATGATGGGTGAGGAAGCCGTTCCCCTTAATAAGTCGAAACACATTCCAACTATTATTATGATGGTTGGTTTGCAAGGTACTGGTAAGACTACTACTGTTGGTAAGTTAGCTTATCATTTGCAAAAGACTGAGAAGGCGCGTCCGCTTTTAATTGCTGGCGATATTTATCGTCCAGCAGCTGTTGATCAGTTAAAACAGATTGGTGAACAACTAAAAGTACCTGTCTTTAGTGAAGATGGTGAAAAAGATGTTGCCAAAATTGTTAAGGATGGATTAGCTGAAGCCGATAAAAACAAAAATGATTATGTATTAATCGATACTGCTGGTCGTCTTGAAATTGATGAGCCCTTGATGGAAGAATTGGAAAGAGTTAAAAAGGTAGCTCAACCAGATAATATTTTGCTGGTAGTTGATGCTATGACTGGTCAGGCTGCTACCGATGTTGCTAAGGGCTTTGATGAACGTCTTGATGTAACTGGCGTCATTTTAACCAAACTTGATGGTGATACTCGTGGTGGTGCTGCACTTTCAATTCGTGCCGTCACTGGTAAGCCAATTCTGTTTACAGGTCAGGGTGAAAAACTAACAGATTTGGATGTTTTCCATCCAGATAGAATGGCTTCTAGAATCTTAGGCATGGGTGATATGCTTTCCTTAATTGAAAAGGCTCAACAAGATTATGATGCCAAGGAAGCCAAAAAGGTTGCTGAAAAGATGCGTGAAAACACATTTGATTTCAACGACTTTGTTGATCAACTACAGCAGGTTCAAAAAATGGGCCCATTAGATCAGATAATGAAGATGATTCCGGGAATGGCCAATAATCCTCAACTGAAAAATTTAAGCGTAGACCAAAAGCAAATTGATCACACAGAAGCTATTGTTTACTCAATGACCGAAGAGGAACGTGAAAATCCTGATATTCTGAATCCAAGTCGTAGAAGAAGAATTGCAGCTGGTTCTGGTCGTCCCGTTGTTGAAGTCAACCGTATGATTAAACAATTTAAACAAATGCGCGAGCTAATGAGTAAGGTTACTAAGGGTAACATGAAGGGACTAAGCAATTTGCCAGGAATGGATTCACCAATGGCCAAGATGGCTATGCGCCGTATGAATAAGAACTTTAGAAAGAATAAGAAGAAACGCTTACGCAAAATTAAAAGATATCATTCATAAAAAATATAAGGTGTTAAGGAAAAATACTTTACACCTTCCTACTTTGGTGGTATATTATTAATCGTTAAGTTTTAGGAGGAAATTAATTTATGTCAGTTAAAATTCGTATGCACCGTGCTGGTGCCAAGAGAAAGCCATTCTACAGAATCGTTGTTGCAGACTCACGTATGCCACGTGATGGTCGTTTCATCGAACAAGTAGGTTACTACAACCCAGTTTCACAACCTAAGGAATTGAAGTTGGATGAAGACAAGATCTTTGAATGGTTACAAAAGGGTGCACAACCTTCAGACACTGTTAGATCACTTCTTTCAGGTGCAGGCTTGATGGCTAAGTTGCACGATGCAAAATACAACAAGTAATTTGCAATTAATGAAAGCTTGATGCCGAGTGCTTCAAGCTTTTTTTGTTACTAAAAGGAGTATGTATGCAATATTATGATGTTGCACGAGTTTTAACTACTCATGGATTAAATGGAGAAGTTAAAGTCAGTGTAATCACAGATTTTCCAGAAGATCGCTTTGCAGTGGGGATGCACTTGGCTTTAAAAAACAATACTGAAGATGTTTTAACAGTTAAAAAGGGACGTCCTTTTAAGCAATTTTGGCTGGTTCAATTTGAAGAAATCAAGGATATTGACGCAGCAGAAAAGCTGCGCGGACAGGTACTGGTAGTCAGTGAAGATGATCGAGGAGAGCTTCCTGAAGGTGCTTATTATTACAAGGATATCTTCGATTGCGACGTGATTGATAATGAATCAGGAGCCAGATTAGGCAAGATAACTGATATTCAATCACCGGGTGCTAATGATGTTTGGCTAGTTCATGAAGATAGTGGCAAAGAATATTGGATTCCAAATATCGCAGATGTAGTTAAAAAAGTCGATGTAGCTAATAAAAAGGTTTACGTCGAACTAATGGAGGGGTTACGTGATGAAGATTAATGTTTTAACGCTATTTCCAGACATGTTTACTCCTTTACAAGTTTCTATGTTGGGACGTGGTCTTGAAGATGGTAAGTGGGATCTCAATTTAGTTAATTTCCGTGATTTTACTACTGATGTTCATCACCACGTTGATGATACCCCTTATGGCGGTGGAGCCGGAATGGTCTTGCAAATTATGCCAATTAAGAAGGCATTAGATTCGTTGCCATCAACTGGTAAAGTAATTATCACTGCACCACAAGGTAAAACCTTTAATGAACAAGTAGCTCAAAAATGGGCGAAAGAAGATGAGCTCACCTTTATCTGTGGTCACTACGAAGGCTTTGATCAAAGAGTTTATGAGTTGGCTGATGAAACAGTTTCTATTGGTGATTATGTTTTAACCGGTGGCGAGTTGCCAACAATGAGTATGATTGATGCAACTGTACGTTTAATTCCGGGAATTCTGGGTAATGCAGCCAGCCCAGTTGAAGAGAGTTTTTCGCATGGTTTACTAGAATACCCACAATATACCCGTCCTGCTGATTTTGAGGGAAATAAGGTCCCAGAAGTGCTAACTAGTGGTAATCATCAAAAAATTGCGGAGTGGCGTCATAAAGAAGCTTTGAAAGTCACATATCTTCATCGACCTGATATGTTAAAGGATCGTCAATTTACTGATGAAGAGAAGAAAATGTTAAGAGAAATCAAGTCTGAACTTGATTAAGCTGTTGGTATTTGTTAAACTATTCATCGTGACAAGAGTCACTAAATAAAGTTATGGGTGTTCCGCTGGCGCTGGTGCGTTAATGAAGACCGAAGAAGGAGAAAAATTAATATGGATCCATTAATTCAAGAATTAACTAAGGAACAAATTCGTGACGATATCCCAACTTTCCGTGCTGGTGATACTGTTACTGTTCACGTACGTGTTGTTGAAGGTACTCACGAACGTATTCAGTTGTTCGAAGGTGTCGTAATTAAGAAGAGAGGCACTGGCATTGGTGCAACTTACACTGTTCGTAAGATTGCTTCAGGTGTTGGTGTTGAAAGAACCTTCCCAGTTAACGACCCACGTGTTGCTAAGGTTGAAGTTAAGCGTCATGGTCGTGTACGTCGCGCTAAGCTTTACTACTTACGTGAACGTCACGGTAAGTCAGCAAGAATTGCTGAAGCACGTCGTTAATTATATAAAAAAGAGTCAGTTCGTTAGAACTGGCTCTTTTTTTGTAGAAAAACACTTTGTGAAAAATATTAGTTGTGTAACTGCCGTGAAACACAGCCAAAATATCACAAAGCATGATTATAAGTCAAAGAAATGCTTATATTAAAGTAATTATAATTTGTGAAGTAACTAAATAAAAAATTAATATTACATGTGGAATTAAAGCAAAAACCGCCAGTTATCCACATGATACATTCCCTGTCAAGTAGAC
>NZ_AZFO01000044.1 GCF_001436305.1 Lactobacillus ultunensis DSM 16047
TTTAACTAGCACCACGCGTATTGTTATATATTTTTTATTAGTAAAATAGAACAAGTAAGTAACTTTACTATAATAAAAATAGTTGCTATACTGTGTCAAAATAAACGCTTATTCGAAGAAATACAAAGAGATGAATAGTTAATAAAATATGCAATCTAGAAAAGAACTTAGAAAACATAATAGCCGTAATAATCTCTATTTAGTTATTATTGGCGTAATTATTATAATTGCCATTATTGGTGGAGTATTTATTTATAACAAAAAAGTTAAAGCTGAGCAACAGCAGCGCACTTTTGCAGCTAGTCATTTTAACCCTAATGTCACTATTTATGGCATTAAGGTAGGGAATTTAACCGTTGCTAAGGCAACTGATAAAATCAATAAAAAAGCTAACAATATTATCTTCTTAAGAAACAAGAAGCTTGTTTTAGAAAGAGATCCTAAGATTCAGACTATTGATACACAAACGGTTAAGAATTACTTTGACAAACAACATACTAACTTACCTAACAAGCAAAAATATACTTACAACTCAACCACTTTAAATGAAGCTAAGAAAAATTTACAAAAAATGCAAAAAGCTACAGTCACCTATAACATTGCTGGTAAGAGTTACGCTTTAAAAGCAGTCGACTTAATTGGTGAAGTTACTTTTAAAGATGGCAAGTATCAATTTACTGATGTTAAAAACTTAACTAATAAGTTGAAAGACATTGATAATGAAGTAAAAACTCTGAAAAAGAGTTATAAGTTTACTGTACCTGTTGGAAATAGGATTAATGGCAAAACAGTTACCGTTACTAATAAGAGCTACGGTTGGGGTGTTCACGATAAAAATGTCCAAGAAGCTGTCAAAAAAGCATTTATTAATGGTGATACTACACTCGATGGTAGCAAATATCTCTATGGTGAAGGCTTCAGCACGTATGCTCATGGTTATGGTAAGAGTAATAATGGTATTGGTAATAGCTATGTTGTTGTTTCAATTAAAAAGCAAGAATTATGGGTGGTCCGTAAAGGTCGCGTTGTAGTACATTTAAATGATGTAGTTACTGGTACCTTGAAAGGTGGGAAAGGCAATCGAACCCCAAAAGGTGTTTGGTACATTATGTATAAGCAATCTCCAAGCGTACTGCGTGGATTGAATGACAATGGTACCAAATATGCATCTAAAGTTAAATATTGGATGCCATTTACATTAAGTGGCTGTGGCTTACACGATGCTAGTTGGAGAACTGATTGGAGTAAGACAGCATATCTTACCGGTGGTTCACATGGTTGTGTCAACATTCAACCTGCTGAAATTAAAAGCGTTTGGGACAATGTCCACACCAATGAAGCTGTAATTATTTACTAAAATTCAAAATAAAGCTTTTCAGGTTTGAAGAGCTTTATTTTTTTGCGTAAAATTAGACCTAAAAAGATATAGATTTTTGAGAGGATTTTTTATGTTAGTTATTGGAATTCTTTGTTTGCTTGTGGCAGTAATTTCATACTTTAGATATCTAAGCGAAAAAAATGGCAACACTAATAAGAGTAAAGAAAATAGTAAAAATGAAGCAAAATGGCAACGCGGATTAACTATTATCTTTTTGATTCTAGGATTGATCTTAACAATCTATGCAATTGTTTTACATCGCTTCTAAAAAAGACGTGGAAAAAATCCACGTCATTTTTTATACATAATTAACAGTGACATCCCCCATATTGGCTCGGCCTTGCAAAACTAATGTAGGTCCACCGCCATTGCTTTCACCTTTAATCGTTACCTCACCTAAGGTAGTACTCAGATGATTTTCAACTTGCCAAGATAATGGAATATATAATTCAATATCGCCCATTGATGCGCTCAGGTTCACGTTAACGGTATCTCCTGCAGCTTTAGTATCATCAAGGTAGAGACTGACGTCTCCCATTGAAGCATTGATTCTGATCGATTTTAAGTGTTGTGAGTGTACGTAACGTGAAGTATCGCCCATTCTGTGATCGATTACAATATTGTCGGCATTTTCATTGCTAGAACTATCGCCAATTTCTTTATCAATCACAATTTTTGGCTTAAAACTTCTCGTGAATAATAAACTAAGACCAATTGAAACTAACAATGCCACGAATAAAATCATCATTGGTGACAGCATGTGAGCAAAATGAAGTTTTTTGGCATACAAAATCGCAATGAAGGCCAGAGAAAAGACTGATAGATAGATACTGCGGTCAAATAATCCTTTGATAAACAAAACAATGAAAACTGCACTAAAAACTATTGTCATTACGCCAAATTTAAAGTCAAACAAATTAAGTTGATCAACCACTAATAATACTGCAGCAGCAATAAAACCAATCCCTAACAGGATTCTACTAAAACTTCTTTTCATCATTAAAACCTTCTTTCATTTAAGCGACTGCGCAAGTCCTTGTAGTAGCGTCGGGATGCGTAAATTGTCTTGTAAGAATCATGAAATTGAATCTTACAATTAGAGATCGATCGCGTTAAACCGTAAATCTGATCCAAATTAACAATTGTAGATTTGGAAATCCGCATGAAACTTACACCTAACATATTTTCCAATTCATATAATTTATACTTTACCAAGTAGGCCTGCTTTTTAGTGTGAGCCATTACCTGCTTAGCATCAGTTTCAAAAAATAGAATTTCATTTAAAGGAAGATAGTAAGAAACATTATCTTTAAACCCTTCAACTTGATCTGCATGCTGATCTTGCTGCTGTAATTCCTTATAAAGCTTTTCTATTTCAGGAGAAATATCCTTAGCCTTAATTACAATCTCTGCCTCTTGGGCATCAGGATCAATTTCTAGTTTAACTTTCATGTTTCTCACCCTTTCTCAAATCTGATAATTTTATTAAAATACAGAACGCTTTTTTTGACTAGTCTTTTGAACTAAGTGGTCATTTTTTGCTTCTAAGTGGCAATAAAAAAGCTCTACCTAAGTAGAGCCTCAAACGTTAATGGATTCCTTCCATTAGCGTATTAATTTTCTTAACTAAAATAAACATAATGATTCCGAATACTACACTGACTAATCCAATAGCTAAGAAGTATTGAACTTCAGTATCAGTTGAATAAAACTTAACGATTTGTGCATTAATCGCCTGACCCGTTGCATCAGCCATGAACCACATACTCATCATTTGTGAGCGGAAGGCATTCGGTGCTAGCTTAGTCGTAATTGATAAACCGATTGGCGAAATTAACATTTCCGCAATTTCAACAATAAACCATGAACCAACTAGCCAGAATGGACTAACTCTGCCACTTGTACCAAAGAGCATCCCTGGTAAAGCCATCCACATATAAGACAGGCCAGCAAAAACAAGTCCAGCAGAGAACTTCCCTGGTGCACTCGGTTGTTTCTTCCAATGTTCCCATAACCACACAAATACTGGTGTCAAAATCATAATAAACAATGGATTTAATGACTGGAAGTTAGCTGCAGCAAAATGCCAACTACCAATGTGCAATACCGTTCTTTGTTCCGCAAAAAGAGCCAAAACAACCGAACCAGATTCTTCTATTCCCCAGAAAATAGCTGCAGCGAAGAATAATGGAATGTATGCCTTAACTCTTGAACGCTCAACCTTAGTGACTTTTGAACTACGTAACATCATAACGAAGTAGTAGATTGGCAAAGCAATAGCTAAAATAGTAAGCAAAGTAATAACATTATTAACATTCAACTGACCAAAACCAGCCATTGCAGCTAAGACAATTGCTATTGCCACAATACCAATAATTGCCCACTTAATTACGTTAAGCAGATCGCCTTTATCAATCGGATCATTAGGTGTCAAGCTTTCAGTAGAAAGATACTTTTTACCACCAAGAACGTAGTTGTACCAATCCTAAGAACATTCCAACTGCGGCAAGTGAAAAGCCGGCGTGGAAGTTCATTTCATTGCCAAACAAATTAAAGCCGAAGCCTTGTGCTGCCCATGGTACTAATAATGGAGCAAGGAATGAACCAATATTAATACCAAAAACAAAAATACTAAAACCTGCATCCCGACGACGATCTTCTACTGAATAAAGACCACCAACCATAGAAGATACATTAGGCTTAAGCAAACCAGTACCGACAACGATTAAAGCAATTGAGCCATATAAGGCACCAACCCCAGCTGGTAATGCTAGTACAATATGTCCCAACATAATCAAGACGCCACCATAGAAGACGGTCTTTCTTGAGCCCCATATTCTATCAGATAGCCAACCACCAACCAAGGTAGATAAATAAACCAGCGAACCATAAATTGACATGATTGACGCAGCAGTAGTTTGATCCATCCCCAAACCACCTTTAGTAACTGCGTAGTACATGTAAAACAACAAAATGGCACGCATACCATAGTAACTGAAACGCTCCCACATTTCAGTAAAGAATAAAGTAGACAAACCCTTTGGCTGTCCAAAGAATGCTGTATTTGAATCTCGTTTACCCAAAGTAAAACTCCCCTCTTAATAAGGTAAGCAACAAAGAGTAATTATACCACGAAAAATAAGGATTCATTTTTTACAGGTGAATCCTTATTTTTTTATCTTAAACTTTTACTGATTAAATTGCCTTAGCAACTGCTTCATTAACAGCGTCCTTTTCGTCTTCGATCAAGTTAACCTTGCTTTCGATGACCTTAACGTCCATCTTAATTTCACGGCTAAGAAGTGGAACATTAACCTTTGGTTCAAAGAATTCCTTGAATTCCTTTAATCTAGCTGGAGTGTGGAAGACGCCAGTAGTAACGGTAATAAATGTAGCGAATTCCATGTCACCACCGACAGTCTTGTCAAGCCAGTCCCAATCTTCTCTGATCCAGTCCCAAGCAGCTTGTTGACCATGATGGTTAGCAAGAAGACCACGGTACCAACCACGAAGGTCTTGTGGTTTAATCACATCAGCGTTTTCAAAGTTGCCAAGAATTTCCTTAACTTCAGCTGGATCAATAGTGCTGGTTACAGCGCTACGTAAGTCAGCCTTGTATGAAGCATCTGCAGTTCTTTGGTATTCCTTGATCAACTTAGCAACTAAGTCGTGACTGCCATAGTTCTTAACTTCATTGATTAAAACATATGGACGAACATCAGCGTTCATTGCTTCCAAGTTGTCTTCATTTTCAGTGAAAATCTCATGAGCTGCCTTAATTGAATCAGCATTTTCTGCGTAAAGACTAGCGGCTAATTCATATGGACGAATTTGGATATCTTCATCACTTTCACCATTCTTAACTTTCCAACCTAAACGAGCAACTTGGTCCTTGGATAAAAGATCATAAAGCTTCTTCAAGTTCTTTTCTTCTGCTGATTCTGGTTCAACGAATTGACGGAGTTTTGCGGCAGTGGTGTAAAGAGCATTGATTACTAAGCTTGACTTAGAATCAGCAAACTTAGTAAGAAGTGGCACGATTGAAGCATAAGAAATTTGTTTACCTTCTGCTAGCAAACGCAAGTCTTGCAATAATTGCAACTTAGCAATTGGATCAAGTTCATCAACATCTGACAAAATATCATCAAGCAATGTCTTGTCATACTTAACGATGAAGTGTGAGTTGTTGCCAACATTGATTCTAAGTGGGTGACCTGCATCCTCACGAAGAACCTTGTAGTTACCCAAATCGAGTTCCTTTTCAGACATGATCTTAGGTGCATCGAAGTTGGCGTTCAATGGAATTTGCCATTGTCTACCCTTATCTTCGCCTTCACCAATGAAGAATTGCTTTTGAGTAAGCTTCAAGTGACCATCTGCATCTACAAATGCGTGAACTACTGGATAACCAGGTTGCTTAAGCCATGAGTGCATAATTTTACCAATATCAAGATCAGTAGCAGTAGAAAGTGCATCCCAAAGGTCATCACCAGTAGCATTGCCAAACTTATGATGATCAAAGTAGTACTTCAAGCCTTTTCTCAAAGCGTCATCACCCAAGAGTGAACGAACCATAACCAGCATTCTTGAACCCTTAGCATAAACAATCGCACTATCAAAGACAGAGTCGATATCAGCTGGGTCATTAATTTCCATTTGGATAGGTTGAACACCATCAGTAGCATCTCTAGTCAAAGCGGCTGGAGCTTCACTAGTTTGGAACATTTCCCAGATGTGCCAGTCAGGTTCCAAACCATCGACTGAAAGATATTCCATCATGTTGGCAAAACTTTCGTTAAGCCATAAGTTGTCCCACCACTTCATGGTTACCAAGTCACCGAACCATTGGTGAGCCAATTCATGAGTAATAACTGTAGCAACCAATTTCTTCATTTCCAAGCTGGTGTTATCTGGGTCAAGCAAAAGATATGCTTCACGGTAAGTTACTAAGCCCCAGTTTTCCATGGCACCAGCTGAGAAGTCTGGCAATGCAAGCTGCAATGATTGTGGAAGTGGATATTTAGTTTGATAGAAGTCTTCGTAAAATTCAATTGCGCGCTTAGCAATATCCAAAGCAAAGTCTAATTCCTTAGGCTTGTGAGCCTTAGTTGCGTAAACGCCGATCAACACGCCATCCTTAGTGTGTGTAGTCTTAGATTGCAGATCACCAAAGGCAAATGCAACTAAGTAACTGGACATGCGAACAGTTTCTTCAAAGTGGTGGTAACCATCCTTGTCTACTTCAGTTTCAGGCATGTTAGCAAGAGCAACTTCACCATCTTGTTCATCCCACTTAAGAGCAAGGCTAAATGTAGCTTTAGCTTCCGGTTCATCAATTGATGGAAATGCTTGACGAGCAAAGGTGGTTTCAAATTGAGTACCAATAATTTGCTTCTTAACGCCATTTAATTCGTAGTATGAAGGATAAATACCCATCATAGTATCTGTAAGTGGTGCGCTATAAGCAATTTCAATCACCATCTTACCGGTCTTGCCGGCATCGATTTTAATTGCTTCATCCTTATCATTGAATTCAAAAGGAACTTTTTCACCATCTACAGTGACGCCCTTAATATCCATGAATTTTTGATTAACCATTACTGGATTTTGCATTGCTTCACCAGTAATTGTTGAAGTACCAGTAATTAACTTCTTTTCACGGTTAACATCGATACGTAAATCGTAATGTTCTGGGTGAAAAGTTTCGTAAAAACGTTTTACTGCCATTTTTTGCCTCCTAAGATAGTTGTTTTCCCCTAAATTTTACCAAAATACGACCGAAATCGCTTAAAAAAGGCTATTTATTCCAGATTGTAAGAGTGACGTTGTCGTTTTGTAACATTGCTGTCACATTTGGCTTGTACTATATAACCATAGTCATTAAGAAATTAATAAGTTTTTGAACAAGTATTAAATAAGGATTGAATGAATAAATGAGTAAACACGTTAAATCTACTTTAGTTAAAATTTTTGCTGCTTTAGCACTTGCTTTTGCATGTGTTGCAGTTGCACAAACATTTTCTACCACTTCAACTAACCAAACTGTACAAGCTGCTAGAAGAAAGCTTTCAAAGAGAGAAAAAGCTGCTAAGCACTGGATCGCAATGCGTGAATCAGGCGGTAGCTACACTGCTAGAAATGGTTCATGTTACGGCAGATACCAATTAAGCATTGGCTACTTACACGGTAACTTATCACCAAAGAACCAAGAACGTGTCGCAGACAACTACGTTTACGGTCGTTATGGTTCATGGGTTAACGCCAAGAGATTTTGGTTAGCTCACAACTGGTATTAAAGGTTTGGATTTATTCACTCCTTAATTCCTAAATAAGAAAACAGCTTAGTCCAATTGACTAAGCTGTTTTTGTTTACTCAAAATTATCCTGTTTAACAAAACGATAAATAGCAATAATTAATACCAAAATAGAACAAGCCATACCGACATACGCCATCGTTCCGATATGAACCGCGTTATTAGCAACTGTACGAGTTATTTGATTTTCCATTGCATATCCCACTACCCATTTTCTCATTAAAACAGGCGTTAGAATGAAGCTAACAGTTGTAATCAACGAAGTAACCAGAGTTGTATTTCTCGAATATGGTTCTCTGAAAAACTGAGCTAACACACAAATTGCTGGTGCAATCATTAGCAACATAATCCAAATAATAATCCAACGACCAGAATTGCTGCTCATCATTTGTGCACTGTTGGTGGCATAACGATATGAACTCCAGAGTTGTCCACCTGTAACGGTGTTGAGCAAACTTAAGAAGTATGAACCTTGTTGCCCGTAATAGCCCCCATTGTTAGAAAGTGCACCTTGAAGGATTTGAAAACTGTCCGTTGATCCAGCTGATGAAAAGTCGACAGAAACAACTTGCTTCATATAAGTTGCCAAGAACATGACAACTGAACCTCCTAATTCGAAGGCTCGCAACATGCTTAACTTTCTCGAAGCTTTTAAATGAAACTCTAAGCTAAGTACTCGATTTGGATGATGACTGTGACCAATAATAAAGATTCCAGCAATTACTAACAACAGTAAAATAGCAAGTCCCCACCACAATTTAATCATGATGAAGAAGAGAGCTAATACGATAATCGCTACAGAAACATATGGACGGTCAGAGAAAATATTCCAAAAATTAAGTTTGACATGATTAATATTTTCTCTTGATACATGTGTCAAATCTGGATTAGCAATCGGCTTAGGATTGCTAATTTTTTTGCTTCTGAATTCTTCTCGACTAACAACTTTGTTCTTGGAATAATTAATTCGAGACTGATCAGCACCTGCTTGTCCATGCTCTTTTTTCATCCGGTATTCTCGCCGTGACATATGTGCCATATCAATGACAACTCCTTTCTCGAATCATTATCGTAGCACATTCTGTTTGTAATAGTTATTTGTAACACTCTATTTTGAAAAAATTTTTAGCTTTTTTGCATGTGCTAAAATAATCATTATTAACTAATTTACTTTTTGAAAGAGATGACTTTTTGACTGCTATAAAATCACAAAAACTCCCTGCTGGGTGGCATAAGGCCTTTTACACCCTGTGGCTAGGCTGTTTTATCACTGGTATGGGCTATTCAATGACCATGCCCTTTATTTCATTATTTATTTCAGATTTGGGCAATTATTCTAAATTACAAATCAATCTTTATTCAGGGCTAGCATTTGCAATGACCTTTATTGCGCAGGCAATAGTTTCTCCATATTGGGGCAGTTTAGCTGACCGTAAAGGCAGAAAATTAATGTGCATGCGTGCCTCTGGCGTGATGGCCTTGACTATTACATTAACTGGATTTGCTCCTAACGCCCTTTATATCGTCGTTATGCGTTTTATTCAGGGCTCTTTTTCAGGTTATATCAATAACGCAACAGCATTAATGGCTAGTGAAACGCCGCATCAAAAAAGTGGCTGGGTAATGAGCCAGATGATGACGGCTGGTACTGCTGGCAACTTGGTTGGGCCACTTCTGGGTGGTGCTTTGTCTAGCTTTTTCGGCAACTTATTAGGCGGTGCGTGGGGCTATCGGATTCCATTCTTCATTACTGGTGTCCTGATGTTCATTGTATTTTTAGGTACAACATTCTTGGTTCACGAAGACTTTACACCAATCTCTCGTGAAAAGATGAAGCCAATGGGCGAAATCATGAAGAGTTTGCCTCATTTGAAACTGATTATTATCATGTTTATTACCACAATGATCGTTCAATCTTCCACTATGTCTATCGATCCGATTGTTTCACTCTATGTTAAATCAATGATGCATGGTAGTGGCGACGTAGCTTTTGTAGCGGGTGTAGTTGCAGCTACTCCAGGGTTAGGTACATTGATCGCCGCTTCTAAGATTGGCCACAAGATGGACGAAATCGGGCCGTTACGCGTGTTACGTTTAGGATTAATCATTGGAGCTGTATTGTTCGTACCGATGGCATTGACAAATTCTCCATGGGTATTAGCATTTCTACGTTTTATCTTAGGGATTGCGAGTGCAGGAATGTTGCCCGCTGCTCAAACAGTATTAACCCTTAATACTCCATCTGAAAGCTTTGGTCGGATTTTCAGCTATAACCAGTCCTTCCAAGCTGTTGGAGCTGTCCTCGGATCAATGATGGGTTCCACCATTTCTGGCTTCTCTAATTATGCGACTGTTTTCTGGGTCACAGGATTCACGCTATTAATTAACTTCATTCTAGTATTAGTCTTTGCCTGGGGAATTTCTTATCGCCATCGTTAAAAATAAGCAAAAACTACTATTTAACATTAAGTTGAATAGTAGTTTTTATTTAGAAAAAGCTTTGCACATATGCAAAATTGATTGTACTAGTATGTAATTCTAGTATTCTATTAATAACTTAGAGAAAAAATTAAGTGAATTTGTTAAAACCTACAACGAGGGCAGAGCAACAGATGTGAATGTTATAGTACTACCTCATGACTTGCCATCCTGGTTTAAAGAGTTTTTAAATCTTCACATATTCATAAAATTATAGGCTGGTAATACAATGTTTACTAAAAGAGAATTAAAGGTAATTACTAATTTTCTTATAAGCCACATTATTACTTTTGGACCAACGTTTACCTTGGGTTTTACTAAAGTAAACGACTTTTTTAGTACCTTTTATCTAATTGCTAACCTAATATCAATTCTAATAATTGCAATTATTGATATTTTAACAACAATGGAAAAATTCAACTTAAAGTACTATATCTAATGATAGGAATTATTATAACCATAGCTATAGTTGAATTAATATATCATGGTTTATCATTAACCGAACGAATCCGAAATTGGTTTGCTATAGGAAATCTGGTTATCAGTGTAATATTATCAAGCTCTGTTCAGAAATAATTCAATGAGTACAATGAAAACGAAAAAAATAATTACTAAAATATTAACAACATTACTAAGTATCTATCCCCTTTTTATCACTTTCACAATTGAAGGTGAGATTTACGCTGAAAAAGGTTTGTACGCCAGCTTATTTGCCCAGTTAACATTTTGGATACTAGTTTGGATAAGCATCAGCATCTATTTTATTGAAAAAATCAATATTTACTTGGTAATCTCAATTGGTATCTTGAATATTATCTTTATCCTAATTCTACTCACTAGCTTTTTAAATATTAATTTACTTCAACCCGCAAATCCTCAATCTGTATATACCTACTTAGCAACAAGTTTGGGAACTAGTGCATTATACATCTGGTGTAAGTTAATGAATTAAGTATCCAATCAAAAAGGTCATGAGCAATTACTGCTCATGATCTTTTTGAATGCTATTCTTAAATAATTGTCCCCAACCGTTAGCTTCATTATCATACCCTAATAAGCGCAGCATGCAAGTTAACTTTTCCATTACATCAACTGAATGACCATCATCTTGTAAATAAGATATTAACTCTTGTAAAAAGAGAACTCGCATTTTCAGATACAATAAATCGACAGGAATCATGCTAGACTCTATTTTATTTATAAGAATTTGGGCTAATTTTATATCCCTTCGTATTAAAATAATCACCGCATTCAGAACTGCTCTCATGGACTCTGAAATTTGCATCAAATTATCCTGTGGGATCTCTTTTACGCCATTTAAAATTTGAGTACTTATTTCAACTAATTGATCGCTATCTAATAATGCAATGCAGTTGCCAAAAGCACGAATATAGTATTTATTCCATATCTTTACATGTTGAAAAATATTGCTTAATCTAGCCTGTTCACTATCATTAAAGATATTTTCTCCAGTAACATCTTTATAACAACTGCATATTGTCATCGCTAAAAAGAAATCTAATTCTTTATTAGTTACGTGATAGCGTTGCATTTGTTTATGAGCTAATTCTTCTAAACAAACGGCGTTATCTTCAGAATAAGCTTTTTGTACTTGTTCCAATAGTACTCTGATCGTCGCATTATCTTTTTTACTATATTGAGCAATATTAATAAATTCGTCTAAATAGATATCTAGCCGTTGCAGGAGACTTACCACATTGTCAAAATACATCTTTCCCTTACCATTCTCCCATCTAGACAATGTAGCTGGAGAGGTTATTCCTCTTGCGACTTGAGTTAATGATAATTTTCTTTTTTCGCGTATTTCTTTAAATGTAGCCCCGTAATTATCAACTGTTTTCATTTTTATCACCAACCAAAATTAGTTTGAGTTTTTCTTAATATCAAAATAAAAAAAGTAAAAAATAAGACTGTTTAGTTCAATGTCTAAACAGTCTTTTTCTTATGCTGCAACTTGCTTGTATAATTGATACATCCTATCATCATACGCACAAAGGGCAACTTGCATTTTATATTTCGAGTTTTCTTTTTGCCATTCAGCAATTGTATCATAGGCGATCTCTGCTGCTGTCTTAGCAGGAAAGCCAAATGCACCAGTTGAAATAGCTGGGAAAATAATACTATGCAAATCTGCTTTTTTAGCTAAGTCTAAAGAATTACGATAGCAAGCCCTAAGCATATCACAATCACTAGACTTACCTGAATACACTGGACCAACTGTATGAATTACATGCTTAGCTGGCAGATCATAGCCTAAGGTGATCTTTGCATCCCCCGTAGGACAACCATGCAAAGTCATACATTCTTCAAGCAAATGAGGGCCGGCAGCCGCATGAATCGCACCATCAACACCGCCTCCACCAAGAAGTGAATTATTAGCTGCATTCACTATTGCGTCAGCCTTCATCTTAGTAATATCACCTTGTATAATTTTAATGTCAGTCATTTTTGTGTCCTTATAAAACTGTTTCTATTTTTACGTTTTAATTCTAACACGTTAGATCTCACAATAATTGGAATAGTCCAAAAATAATTGTAGATATTTTATTATTTTTGATTTTTCTCAAAAACCACACAAAAAACGCCTTGCTCTGATACAATCCCACTAAAGTGGA
>NZ_AZFO01000045.1 GCF_001436305.1 Lactobacillus ultunensis DSM 16047
TACTTGACAGGGAATGTATCAAAATATACGTTGAGACGGCTTTATGCTATATTTTTTAACTATTTATCATTATTTACTTAAATGAATTTCTCGATCAAAGATATTACGCATCCCTTCATTCAAATTGTGCGCAATAAACACAATTGTTGTATCTGTCTTCACTAATTGATCTAAAATCTTCATAGTTGCTTTCTGATCAATAGCACTGGTTCCTTCATCAATTAAAAGCAATTTACTATGATGTACCTTCCCACGTGCTAAAACAATTTTCTGTCTTTGACCACCTGAGATATTTAGTTTATCTAGATTAATTATTGTTTGCAAACCATTTGGGAATTTTGCTATATCAGTTGCTAACTGTGCTTTTTTAGTTGCACTTGCTACTAAGCCATTCAATCGAGCATTAAACATTGTAATATTTTCTGCTATTGTTGCTGGAAAAAGTACTGGATTTTGTGGCAAATAACCAATTGCTGCTAAATCAGGGTGAATTAATTTCTCATTTTCATCAAAAAATCGAATCTTACCTCTAGATGCTTGCAACTCACCTAAAATCAACTTGAATAAAGTACTTTTACCAGTTCCGCTATCCCCCGTCAATAGTACTTTTTCTCCTGCTTTCACTTCAAAGTTAGGAAAAGTTACACCTTCACCATTTGCAAAAGCAACTGCTAAGTTCTTTATTGAAAAAGCAGCTGGCTGTTGTAAATTAGCAACTTTCTTGTTTTCAACTTCTTTTCTGGATTTCAAAATTTCTTGTCGCAATTTTTTAGTTGACCTCATTCGACCACCATAATTAGCAATGCCTTGAAGCGAACCAAATAATGCACTATTAAAATTCCCAATACTAGCAATCAAACCAAATACAGCTAAATGTTCAACTACCAAAAAGCCAGTTAGTAAAAAAATCAAGGCATCTCCTACTGAATAAGCTAATTGATTCAAATAATCAAGTTCTTGGTCCACTTTCTGTTTCTGAATATTAGCTATCTCTAACCGACCAGATTTTTCAGCAATTACTTTGAATAATTTCTGACTAGCTAAATATCTTCGGATCTCGGACAAGCCAATCAACCAATCACCTAAAGTTTGTAAATATTTCTTATTCGTGTCAGATACCCGGTTTATTGCCTTCTGCAAAGGTTTATTCAACAGCTTAGGTAAATAGATCTGTACTCCTGCGAAAACAAGACAGGTAATTAGTAAGGTCCACTGAAAAGTAAATAACGTTAAAGCAACACTTAAAATTGTTATTGCCATTCCTGCAACGTAACGAAATGAATTCAAGTAATCATTGTGTAACAAAGTTAAATCATTAGTTAGCCTATTCTGAACACTACTAGAAAGATGACTTTTACCATCTTCAAAATAATGATCCGTTAATTCTTGACGAATCAAATGGAGATAGTTTTGCACATGTTTCTGCCAAATAATTCCGGCTAGATTATATGATAAATAAGTCAAAACATAGCAAATAATCTGCAGTACACTCCAGAAAACAAACATGCGTAAATCACGACTACGAACGGCATCAAACTGTAACGTTAATAAATAAGCTACGCCAATTTCTCCAACTGCACCCAACATTTGCAAAAGAATTCCTACACAAAAGCGCCATGGATTTAATTTAAATAATTCTTGCCAGCTCATTATTTACCCTCCAAATGAATTTCACGATCAAATAGCTTTTTCTGGTCAGTACTTAAATTATGAGCAATCATAAGGACAGTATTTTTAGTCCCTACCAAATTACGCAAAATTTTAGTCGTGGCTTCTCGATCAATTGCACTTGTCGCTTCATCAAGATAAAGGAGAGTCTTTTTATGAATAAGAGCTCGCATAAGCACAACCTTTTGTCGTTGCCCACCTGAGAGAAGATCCTGTTTTACCTTTAATTGAGTATTTAATCCATTTTTTAGTCGTCTTACATCAGCTGAAAAAGCGTTCCCTTCAACAACCGATTTAACCTGATCATTCAATTGTTGATCAAACATTGTGATATTCTCTAAAATCGTTGCATCAAACATGGTCAAATCCTGTGCCAGATAACCTATTTGATTCAGATCAGGTTTGATGACTTTTCCAGCTTGATTACGATAAATCACCACCCCGCTTGTTGGCTCAATTTGACCTAACATTGTTTTAAATAAAGTTGATTTACCCGTACCACTATCTCCCGTCAGCAAAATCTTTTCACCACGATGAATAGTAAAATCAGGATAACTAATTTGTTCACCTTGTGAGTATTCAACACTCAAGTCTTTAACCTCAATTGTTGCAATCTCATCAATAGAATCATGATTTTTTTCAGAAGACATTTTCTGCAGTTCTGCTAAACGGTTACGCAAGGTTCGTGTCGACTTAAGTTGCGCATATTTAGTCACACAACTTTTTACACTATAAAAAATTCCATTTGCAAAGTAACCTGCCGTCAAAATCGCGCCTAAACTTACCTGATGATTAAAGAACAAAATACCGGCGATAACAGGAACACCTACACGACCTGCAACATCAAAGATAGCCGCAACTAACTCAACATAAATTAAAGTCTTGTCTCGACGATACTCGCTTTGTTCCAAATCATTACTAGAATTAGCTATCTTTTTCTTCAAAATCGCCTTATTTTTATATCTTCTTAGCTCCTCTAGACCATCAAACCAATTTGCAATTGTATTTAAAAATCTAGCGTTTTTAGATGAAACTTGCTCAGTAGCCTTATTTGTGTACTTTTCCAAAAGTCGTGGCACCGCAATAGCCAAAAGCGTAATCAATAGACTATAAGCCACTAGAATCCAGTGAAAAGTAAATAACGTCCCTATAGTAAACACAACATAAATCAAGTCACAGGCAAAGTAAAAATAGACATCATAATAGCTTGTTTGGATCATCTGCAAATCGTTACCTAAATGATTTTCCATTTCACTAACTTTATCAGGTTTTTGGTAATAATGATGAACGATCTTTTGACGTACATTATGAAACAGATTCTGTGTTTGTTTAGTATTCTGCACGCTGGCAATATTGAAACTAGAATTACAAATTTGTCCAATAATAAATTGCACGCCAATCATCTCAATGAACAGCACAAAATTTCCCTGGGAAATAGCATTTAGCTCTGGACTAGTCAGATAAGTGTATACCGTTGTTGTTGCTTGAGTCAGCGTAATCAAAAATAATACTAAAAAAGCGCGTTGGCGATTTATTCTCAGATATTCTTTTAAACCCATTTGTTTTCCTCATTATTCTCTGCAATAACATATTGACGAATTGGTTATCCCTAATCATGATTTGTTGCAAAGAAAAAGCACTGCTTATTCGCATTCGAATTAACAGTGCAACAAATAAAGGTCAGATTTTCACGAGAAAATCCCCCTTAATTCGTTTACTGCTAATATATGAAATGCGAGCTGAAAAATGGGTACACTAAATAAAGTGTAAAAATTAACTTTTTCTGCTTGTCAACAAATCAAATATTAGAGATTCAGTAAACGAATCATATGGCAATTTCCTCTTTTCTATAAGTTAATTAAAACTATATCATATTATTTTCATTTTGCAATAATTTCTTTATTCTTCATCTAAATATTCTTGCAAAACTCTAAATACCCCATTCTCAGTATTAGCTGGGGCAATAAATCTAGCATGCTTTTTCACCTTATCCATACCATTTGCCATTGCATAAGAATATTTAGCAAAATCAAGCATAGCAATATCATTGCCACCGTCACCAAAAGCAATCAGATCATCGCCTGTCATGCCCATCTTTTTTAGCAAACGTTCCAAACCAGTACCTTTACTAATGCCTTGGACATTCACATCAATAGCAGAAGTTGCAGAAGCAAAAGCAGAAATTTGATTAACATGATTATCATTAAATTGTTTTTCAATGTTAGACGCATGCGTACTATCCATATTGAAAGTAATTTGATAAATATCTTCGTGAGGTAAATCATTCCAGTCATCAAGGACTGCACTCTTACCAGCAAAGTAAGCCAAAAAGTCCCGCTCTTCCTTCGGAACTTCTGTATGCAAATAGGCCACGTCTTTCTCAAACACCATCGTAGCCATTTTGCCATATTCGTCATGTACGTCACGAATTAAACTGAGTACATATTCACGAGCAAGTGGAAAGCCACCAGCATCTTGACCCTTAATAATCAATCTTGAACCATTTAAGGTTACAAAATCCATACGATCACAGAAGCCACTAAAATCTTGCTTTAATCTCGCATAGGGACGCCCAGAAGCAACAATAAAGTGCACACCTCTCTTAGCGAATTCATTTAAAAGTTGATCGAATTGTTCATGATTAAATTGTTTACGGTCATCTAAGAAAGTTCCGTCCATATCGACTGCGACCGCTTTAAATGGTAATGACATTTTTTCACCTCATAAATTTACTACTATTTTAATATTATCATTTTTAAAAGAAAAAGCAGAAGAGTATCTATATTTAGATATCTCTTCCACCTTTTATCTAACCTGTAAACGAACTTTTCTGCCATGTCGTAAAACAACAATATTAATCAACAATAGAACCACTGTCACAGCAAGAAATGCAAGATTGTCATTCCAAAACATTATCCAGCCCCAATGCGAAAGCGAGTCAGGTGTCACTAATTCAAGAATCGCTACATAAATATAAAATACAGCAAATATAGCTGCAATAACGTAACCAATTCCTGCTAAGAAATATAACAAGTAACCAACTAGTTTAACCTTGTGTAACATAAACTGACTACCAATTAATACCAACATAATTGCTACGCATAGTGGTGCAACATAAAAAGTCCAGAATCCCATACTCATACCCCTGTGTTTTTTAAAGGTATTATTGCGAAGATTTCTAAAAATTTGTTTAAGTCGAAGTTAATTTTACTTAAATTGTAAGAGTTCCTGTTCAAGCCAAATGACAATTAATTAAAACTGTATCTTTTTTCAATGTCAAATAAGATTAAAAGTAAACAAAATTTGTCATCTTTGTCTATTAATTTTCAAGTAATCTATAATGAAAATAAAGAGATGATTAACTTGTACCTTTTAAAAGAATAAGTTCAGAAATATAAATAGAAATGAAGGAATATTATGAAACCCGAGAATTTAAAGAAACTTTTGCATAATAATCGACATAAGTTTCAAAAGAATCACGATAAAGAAGACCAATTAAATATCAATTATGTAAAGATTAAAGATTTACGGTCTACCAATAAGGCAATTGCTTTTAATATGGTCAGAAACCAGGTAATTGACAATCAATTAAATAAATATATGCATCCCAATTCCGTTCATATTCGGCTTAAACCATATTTTGACTCTGACACTTGGGTAAAATGGCTCGGCGTTTTAGGTGATGTAACCTTACCAAATAAAACTAATCTCAATGGTTCATTATTAATCGATAAAATTTCTTGTTATTCTAAGAAATTGGAGATTTTAGATTATCATGTATGGTTGAATATCGATAATATCAAGTATCTAGGACATCCAGATCAGCAATTAGCAATTGGTGATTATATCGAAGGTTACAGTCAAGTTAAACAGTATGGTCAAGGAAAATATGGCTTAGTTGCCACCTATCTTAAAAAAGCTGGCATGTTCATTGGTACCAATAAACCAGAAACATTTGTCAGCAGCTATGATCGCCAAGATTCCTGGGTAGTTGAATTAAAAAATAATAATTTAACCAAGAAGAATTACACTGAAAATTATTTAACCAAAAATCGTGCTGCTTTTGCAGAAAATGGTGCGCACGTAGATGCCAAGTTTCAGCCAAGTCGATACAAAAAGTTCCAACAACGTTTGCAGAATCTACAACAAGGTGAATCGGATGATGTCTTACCTTTAATTGATAAAAATAAGCAGCAATATTCAGCTACAGTGGTACGCAGCCATGCGGTCAAGCTACCAAATATTGCTCACAAAATGCCACAACTTGAAGTAAAGAACGTCACCGTTGAAGATAGCGACCGCTTAGTTTTTGCTAAATACTATCTACCCTATGTTAGTGACATTAAGAAATTAGGCGAATTACACACCAATGATATTATTCGTTTTACCAGCGAAGCAACCCCATCTAACAGTGGCGTTTTCAATATGGTAACTGATTTTGAATTGCTTACGCCACATCCTTTCGTACCGGTTCCATCCAACCCGAACGCATTTTTAGGATATATTATGTGGCGTCATCCTGAAGAAGGTGAATCCAGCTATATTGCTAATTATCAGAACTGGGCTCTAGCCAAAAAGGTTCACACAGAAGAGATTGCTAGCGAAATTGATTCGTTGCGTCCAACCTCTGATTTATCTGAATTAGATTTAGCAAAGAATCTGGGTGTTGATAAAACCTTAGTTGAAAATGCTAGAAAACAAGGCTTAATTAAACCAATAGAAGAAAGTGGCTTAACTAGAAGATATGATAGTAAAACCTGGAATTTACTTCGTCAAGTAATCGGTGCTCAAGATGGAGCTACGGTTGAACGGTTAAAGCAGATTTTTCCTATTTATACAACAGATGACATTGCCAAAAAGACGGGTATTAACCGCAGTGAAGTTGAAACACGTATTAAACAAGAGGAATTTTTCCCACTTAACGGATTACACTACTCAATCAACATTTATGGTCCAAAGGTACTAAAGTTATTCAAAGCTCGTAAAAGCGTACAAGATTTGTTACCTAATAAGACTGGCGTAGTTAAGAAACGTGAGATTCCGGTTGATAAACCATTACCTTTACCAACTGAACCTAAGAAGACTGAGCCGATCGATGTTAAGAAGCATTTAATCAAATTTGTGAAAACTCAGCCAACGGAGCTAGTCGAGAAAGATAAACCAGAAGTTACGAAGACTAAACCGGCCAAGCCGATTGAGCCAAAGCCAACTGAGTCGACTACTCCAAAGATTGAAAAAACAGCAACTAAACCTGCGGTTGCTCAAAAGCCTGAAGTCCAACCTACCGAAGCAAAAGAGAAAAAGCAAGCAGTTACAACGATGTTGCTAATCACGGCATTTGATGAGACAGTTTATGAATATCCGGTCGCAGATGCAGAACAAGCAGTGACAGAAATTATGGCAGCTGCTGAA
Organism: Lactobacillus ultunensis DSM 16047; assembly: GCF_001436305.1. Lineage (GTDB taxonomy): Bacteria > Bacillota > Bacilli > Lactobacillales > Lactobacillaceae > Lactobacillus > Lactobacillus ultunensis. The sequence continues at coordinate 7,081 of NZ_AZFO01000045.1, forward strand.
AAATCATTAGTCAACCAGATGCTTCGAGTTAAAAATGTTGCTTCTGGACAAATGGAAACCATTTCGGTTAAAGCAATCCTGAAGATAAAGCAAAAATAATTGTAGATAAATAATAAAGCTGAAGTTCTTGATTTTAGAACTTCAGCTTTTGATTTAAATATCCAAAATTTTCTTCTTTTTAGCTTTAAATTCTGCTTCGGTCAAAATACCTTGATCTAGCAGTTCTTTCAGCTTCTTGATCTGCTCCACTTGTTCATCCAAGTTGCTATTGCCTTGGGCTATCTTGGACCACTTTTTCAAATTTTCGGCAAAAATTGGAGCAGTCGTCTTATCAATCGAATTAATATCCAACGTATCGTTGCCAACAATCAAGGTCAACTCGTCATACATCAGTTGGTGCTTCAAAACTACGCTCTTAATTTGAGCCAAGGGAATCGTCTTGCCACTTTCACCCGTCATTTTCTTACTTAAAATAATCAAACGCTGATTGGTACAAGCTAGCAAAACTGTTGCATTCTTCTCATTGATACCGACTGTTGCATACTCAATTTTTTCACCATCTTGCATTAAATTGACTAATGGCCTGAGTTCCTTGCTGCTGAGCCAGATCTCATAAACTTCCGCATCAATCAATTGCTGTTTAAAATCGGCTGGCAAATCCAGCTTTTTAATTTTTGCAATAGCTTGTTGACTGCGTTGTTGAGCTAAAAATGTTTGATTTGCTTTCTTTTGTTTTTTGCTAAATAAATCGAAAAGTCCCATAAATTTTTCCTTAGTGTGCTTATTTTATCTATATTATGAACTAATTTTAGCAAAAGAAGAAATTTAAAAATTATTTTATTTTTCAAATACTCGCTTAAAATCTTCTATTGCTTTACTATGATTCCGTTCATCTGGAATAATGGCATAGATTACAGTTGAAATACTAGTAGGCTTATCAAAAACTTTACGCCACATTTTAGCTACTTCATCAGACTTAAAACCAAAAACGCCAGCTCCCCAAGCACCTAAGATCAGCACATTTACATGTTGATCTTCTGCAATCTGTTTAATAAAATTCATTCGATTCAACATTGCGCTATCAGCATCACTGTAGAACTTCATCTCAGCTTCGATATCACGCAAGTTGCGACGACCAACACTTTTATTAGGTGCGGCACAAGTAATCACATCACTCTTGCCTTGGGGCACGCTACTTGTGCCCCACAAAATATCTGGCGAATAAAGTGCACGATTCATGTATATACTGTGATTGTAGTGCTGCTTATTCCATTCGTAAAAATCATGTTGACTGGAAATCACTGGATATAAATTTGACTGAGTACAAATTGCTTCTTCTTGGGCCATTGCACCATTTAAGAAGCCACCACCAGGATTAGTGTAGGAAGCAAAATTTAGAGCGGCTATTTTTTGATGCTTATAAGTCTTGAAGGCTTTAATCGCAGCTTGATCTGTAGCCAGTGGCCAGACAATTTGTTCAGCATTTTTACTAAAATCTGCATCCCTTTGCTCAGTAAAAGCATCTACGTCGTAGACTACGGTACCGGCAATCGAATCATTAATTTGATGCTGGAATAATTTTTCAACCATTACCTCATGCTTGCGTGCAACCTCACGGTAATACGCGCGTTTATTCCTCAAATCTGCCATAATTTTCCTTTCCAAAATTTAATTTTTTTATGGTGCTAACATAGAATTTTCTGTCTATTTTCCTACCTCGATTTTACTCTAAATCGCTATGATTTCATCGCATGATTCATAATTGCTATTATTTAAAAGGTTTTAACAATATTAAATATTTTCTTTCATTAAAAATTCTCCCAAAACCTTTTCATAATAATTGCTCGTATCCTATCTAAACGGGTAAACTAGAAGGTAACAAATACTGCAAAGGAGAAACACATGAAATATAATCAATACGCTTATGTTGAAACAAGCTTTGATCAACAAGTTAAAGAATTAATCGATATCAACTTCCTGCCACGCAACTACGATGACTGGTCTTTCAGCGACTTGCTCGCAAAGTTGGTAAAAAACGTCATCGCCGAGGCCAAAACCGACGCAGCCAAAACGGCCAAGCTTAACGAATTCGCCGTATCTGCCAAGCAAACTTTCGCTAACTTTTTAAAGGAAAAGCCGGAGTCAATCGGTACCGCACAATTCTACAACGTTGCATTACAATTGCTCGGCTACCACGTTCACTATGACTACGACTTCACTGATCCAACCGGTTTTATGCAAAAAAACGCCCTTCCATTTGTTCAAGATATTAGCGACACCCACAAGCTGATCTCTGCTTTCTACCGCCTACTTAACACACGGACTAAGAATGGTCAAATTCTCCTTGACGTTATGGCTGGTAAAGGCTACTTCACTCAATTCTGGGGTCAAAATAAATTCAAATTCTTCAATGGCAAGTCAATTCCTGTATTTGACACTAATAAAGTTATCCGTGAGGTTGTTTATGTTGAAACAGACCTAGATACGGATCACGATGGCAAGAGCGATCTTATTCAAGTTACTATTTTTCGCCCCGCTGAAACTGAAAAAGGACTTAAGGTGCCTGCACTTTATACAGCTTCCCCATATTTTGGCGGAATTATTGCGAATGAAAAGCGTAACCACAATGTTGACGAAAAACTTGAAGATGCCTCAACGTGGAACAATCCAAAATACGTTCATTCACCAGAAGTTAAGGCACAAAAGCCTGATGGTTCTAACCACCCTGCTACTGAAGAAGCTGTCCACAAATCATCCTATCCACTCAACGAGTATATGCTTGCACGCGGTTTTGCAAGTGTCTTCGCCGGTGCTATCGGTACGCGTGGCAGTGACGGTGTGAGAATTACAGGTGCTCCTGAAGAAACTGAATCAGCAGCTGCTGTCATCGAATGGCTTCATGGCGATCGCATAGCTTACACCGACCATACTAGAACTGTTCAAACTAAGGCTGATTGGTGCAACGGTAACATCGGAATGACTGGTCGCTCCTATCTTGGTACTTTGCAAATTGCTATCGCTACTACTGGCGTAAAAGGTCTTAAGACTGTGGTATCAGAAGCTGCTATTTCTTCCTGGTATGACTATTATCGTGAACATGGTTTAGTAATTGCTCCAGAAGCTTGTCAAGGTGAAGATCTAGACTTATTAGCAGAAACCTGTCAATCAAACTTATGGGATGCCGGCTCTTACTTGAAGATCAAACCAGAATACGACAAGATGCAGAAAGAACTGTTTGAAAAAGAAGACCGCAAGACCGGTCAATACTCCGACTTCTGGGAAGCCAGAAACTATCGCCACCATGCAGATGGCATTAAGTGTTCCTGGATCTCTGTTCACGGTTTAAACGACTGGAATGTTAAACCTAAGAATGTTTACAAGATCTGGCAATTAGTATCCAAGATGCCAATGAAACATCACCTCTTCTTGCACCAGGGTCCACACTATAACATGAACAATTTCGTCTCCATCGACTTCACCGACCTGATGAACCTCTGGTTTGTCCATGAACTCTTGGGCGTAGAAAACAATGCTTACAACCAATGGCCAACAGTCATGATTCAAGATAATTTGCAAGCTGATAAATGGCATGAAGAACCTGATTGGAATGATCAATTAGGTCATGCAAAAACATACTATCCAACTGATGAGGGCAACTTATACGAAGACGGAAATGGTAAAGCAGAACAATCCTTCACAGATAAAGGCGGCATCGAATTCAAAAAAGCTGGTATTTCAGAAAGTGATTGGCAATATAAATTTATCTGTGGTGATGAAAAGTGGGCTAAACCAAGCTTACGTTTCGAAACAGATGAATTCATCCATCCAACAACTATAGTTGGTCGTCCTGAAGTTAAAGTACGCGTTAAAGGATCTTTACCAAAGGGACAAATTTCTGTTGCATTAGTCGACCTAGGCAAAAGAAAACGTCTGACTGCCACACCTAAGTTTTTAATGCGTGGTGGTCAAGAATTAGGCTACAGATTTGGAACTGATACTTTGCAAGAATTCGTACCTGATAAAGAGACCAAAGCTAAGTTAATTACTAAGGCACACATGAATATGCAAAACTTTAAGGATATGAAAAAGCCTGAAAAAATCGAAGCTGATAAATTCTATGATCTAGATTTCTTGCTTCAACCTACTTATTACACTTTGCCATCTGGTAGTAAGTTAGCCTTGATTATCTATTCAACAGATGAAGGAATGACCAAGCGTCCACTTGAAGAAGAAACTTATACTATTGATTTAGCTCAAACTGAAATTAAATTCTACGAAAAATAAAATAGAGATATATTGAATAAACAAAAAATTGAGAGTTAAGTAACTCTCAATTTTTTTATTGTTCAAATATTTTCTTATATTCACCATATCCAGCTTTTTCTAATTCATCATAAGGAATGAATTTCAGTGCCGCTGAATTAATGCAGTAGCGCAACCCACCACGATTTACGGGACCATCAGTGAAAACATGTCCCAAATGAGATTGAGCTTCTGGACTTCTCACTTCAGTCCTTTCCATCCCATACGACTGATCACGCCGATAAGTTAATTTCTTGATTGGCTTAGTAAAACTAGGCCAACCACAACCTGCATCATATTTATCTTGACTAGAAAAAAGTGGCTCTCCAGAAACAATATCTACATAAATACCCTTTTCATAAAAATTATTATATTTTCCAGTAAAAGGATATTCAGTACCCGCTCTTTGAGTGACGTTATATTCTTCTTCAGATAGCTTTTTCAAAGCCTGCTCTTTTTCTTCTTTACTTAATGTCATAATTCATCGACCTACTAAATATGTTCGGTAGTACTTGGGAAGAAATTATCAATTTGTTTTTCATAAATATCAAAACGATATCTAGTTAAAAACTCGTTAGCTGGATCATAGATCCGCACTTGCAACATTTCGTTTTTACCATTCATATGAACCTCTTTATTAGGCACCTCTAAAAATGGCTTAAATGCAGCAATTACATTCTGATAAGAACTATAGACATGGACATTGCTTTCTATAATTTCTCCATTACGTGCATACCGTCGTCCATTAATTACATAAACTGTATTATCATTCATGATAGACACTTCCTATTTAAAGATTCTCTACTTCTATTTTAATCCAAAAACACAAATTCTTTTTTTCATTTAAATGAAAAAAAGCGCCAAATGAATTGATACAATCCCACTAAAGTGGACGATTGAAAT
>NZ_AZFO01000046.1 GCF_001436305.1 Lactobacillus ultunensis DSM 16047
TATAGCAATTAAATTTATAGCTTCATTATTTAAATAATGTAGCGAATCATAAAAATACGATCAAGAACTCATTTTAAGAGTCTTGATCGTATTTTTATCTAGTTATTTAACTGTAACCAAAGTGTACTTTCTCTTACCCTTACGGATAATTACATACTTGCCATCAAATGCGCTTGAAGGATCAACATCAAAGTCAACGCTTTGTTCACGATCACCATTGACATAAATAGCACCATTCTTAATATCTTCACGAGCTTGACGCTTTGAAGGTTCAATCTTGGTATCAACTAAGAAGTCCACCAAGTTTTTCCTTTCTGAACCGGCTTCTGCACTTGGGGCATTCTTCAAGCCTTGCTCAATTTGGATTACTGACAAGTTCTTGATGTTGCCTGAGAACAAAGCATCAGTAATCATTTGTGCTTCTTTCAAACCAGCCTCACCATGAACAAATTTAGTAACTTCTTCAGCTAACTTTTTTTGAGCTGCACGTTTCCATGGTTCCTTTTCAGTCTTTTCAGCTAAGTCTTCAATTTCTTCACGGCTAAGGAAAGTGAAGTACTTGAGGTATTTAACCACATCGCGGTCATCTTGGTTAATCCAGAATTGGTAGAATTCGTAAGGACTAGTTTTTTCTGGGTCAAGCCATACGGCACCACCGGCTGACTTACCGAACTTGGTGCCATCTGCCTTAAGCATCAATGGAATAGTCAAACCAAAGGCTGGACGGTCAGCACCTTCAAGTTTGTGGATCAAGTCAATCCCAGCAGTAATATTGCCCCACTGATCACTACCACCGATTTGTAATTGAACGCCATCATCCTTGTTCAAGTGGTAGAAGTCAATAGCTTGCAAAATTTGATAAGTAAATTCAGTAAATGAAATACCATTTTCAAGACGACTAGCAACCACGTCCTTGTTGATCATGTTGTTAACTTGGAAGAACTTACCGTAATCACGCAAGAAGTCAATCAAGTTAATTTTGCCTAACCATTCAGCGTTGTTTCTGATTTCAAAGTTTTCGGTACCAAACAACTTTTTCATTTGATTAGTTAAGCATTCCTCATTGTGCTTAACTTGCGCAGCCGTTTGCAAGGTACGCTCAGTTTTACGACCTGATGGGTCACCGATTGCACCAGTACCACCACCGATTAAGATTACTGGGTGGTAGCCAGCCATTTGGAATCTCTTCAAGATCATGAATGGAATTAAGTGACCGATGTGCAGTGAATCGCCAGTTGGGTCAGTACCACAGTAAAGAGCCAAATCATCGTGTTCAGCTAAGTACTTGCGCAAACCTTCTTCATCTGTTTCTTGATTAATGGCGCCACGCCACTTCAAATCCTCTAAAATATCAAATTTTGCCATATTTTTTCCTCCAATAAAAAACGTCCCTTGAGAAAAATCTCAAGGGACGACTAAATTACATTATTAGCCGTGGTACCACCCACGTTCGCGCTATTGCGCCTTTAATAGTCTTTACGGGAACTACCCCCATCATGTACTTCATCAACATCAGCCTGCCTAGCTCACACCACAACGCTAGTTCTCTGAACACCGAACTGATTGATTACCTACGTTAAAATTATATTAACGTGATGGACGACTTTCGTCAACTGTTTACTTAATTTTTCGTTCTAAATTATAGCAAGAAAAAAGCCTGAGATTTCTCTCAAGCTTTTCTTTCAAATTTAATTACTTAACTTGTAGAAGCCCTTAGCCTTTAAACCATAAGCTTGACCAGCAGTCATATCGTATTGAACCATTTCGTAATCCTTCAAAAGTGCTTGTTGTTCTGAAGTCAATTTCTTAGGATCTACGAAATGACCCTTTTGATCAACTAATTGGAAGCCTTTATCACCATTAAAGTTAATAGTAATTGCAGGAAGCTTCTTGTGAACTTCAGTCAAAAGTGCTTGGTAAGGAGTTACCTTAGAATTGGTTTGTTCAAGCATCATAGCAGTGAAGTCACTAGTGTTGACGTAATTAGTGTTAGAAGTCAACTTGCTCTTAGCACCGTGTTCTCTTGCGTACTTGTTTGAGTAAATGAAGTAACGAGTTGCGTGCATTTGAACAGGATACTTAGAAGTATAGTTTTGTGACAAGATGCTTGGGTAGTGGTCACCGTAGAAGACAATAGTAATTGGCTTCTTAATCTTATCAATTTGACCAATAAACTTCTTTACAGCCTTGTCAGTGTATTGCGTACCCTTGATATAAGTTGCCATCTGTTCACGAACAGCAGCAGTATTGAAGAGCTCACCAGATACCTTACCCATGTATTCATTATTTGGATACCAGTTATTGTAAGGCATATGGTTTTGAATAGAAATTAAGTTAATGAATTGACCACCCTTCATGCTGTTGATTTGTCTCAAACCATTAGCATAACAAGTGAAGTCAGAGTTGTAAGTACTCTTACCAAGTTTCTTTTGATCAATGATCTTGTATTTAGAACCAAGGTAAACGAACTTGTTAAACTTAAATCTCTTGTAGTCTTCTACTCTTGAGTAGTAAGTACCAATGAATGGGTGAACAGCGGACTTGTAGTTGAAGTCCATACCAATAGTTGGGTAGAAGTCGTAGTTAGGTACGATCTGTACATATGGAGTCAAAGTTGACTTGAACATCCCCATGTTGAAACCAGTCAAAGTTTCCCATTCCATGTTAGCAGTACCACCACCGTAACCTGCACTAAGCATGCTACCGTAAGTAGATCTCTCCTTCATTGATTGAATAAACTTAACTGGGTTTGGAACCCTAGGATCAATCTTAATTGTTGGGAAAGTATATGGATCAACAAAACTTTCACTCAAGTTGTAGACAATCGTTTGATCTTTTAAAGTATTCTTTCTAGTCTTGTTAATTTCATCAGCAATCTTGCTGTACTTTTGATCCAAATGTTTGATTGTAGATTCTGAATAGTTATCAGGCTTATTCATAATCTGCAAGTCGAAGTAGTTCAAGAAGTTCAAGAGTGGACCGTTGATTTGAATATCACGTTCAGGGTTTCTGAATGATTGTTTGTTATCAAAACCACGGTTGATGTGATAAATCATGCCACCGTCATGGTTAAAGCGGATTGGTGTCATGAACAAAAGCAAGCTGAGCAATGCCCAGATTCCACGACGCTTCCATGAACCCTTTTTCTTAATTGGAAACTTGATTTCCAAGAAGACGCATAATGCAATGATAATTACCAAAGCAACAGCAATCATAATTACTTTTTGCTGACCAACCATTGGTAATAAGGTCTTCCAGTTAACAACTTCATCAATTTCGGTTGGGTAAATTGGTTCCCCACGAAGATTCAACTTGATCTTGTTAGCAATAGCCCAACCAATAACAATTACGCTGACTAAAACAGTTGAAGTCCAGTAACGCGTAGTGATGAAATAGAAGATTGCAAACATTGCATCAAGAAAGATAGCCGTTAATATAATGGCAAAGAACCTAGTCCCGAGCAAGAAGATGACAGCGTTGATATCAGTAGAAGTTGTAATTTGAATACGTAAGTTATCTGATTCAATTAAGAATGAGGCAAAACTTAATACATAGAACCAACCCCATGTAAGAAGTCTTACTCTATTTTCAACTACCCAAGCAGTGAAGTTCTTCCAAACTTCTTCAATAATTTCTGCCAGATTGTTGTGTTTATTCAAAAATGTAATTGCTTTCTTGACTGGTTTGAATCTAAACAAGTATTTTTCATATAGATAAGCCAGAACAAAGGTAACAATTAACATGATGATAATCATCAAAAACTTGTTAAAACCAGCACTACCAGTAAAGCGGAATGATTTTACAAATCCACCAATAATTGGCGCATCCATAAAGACTACTACTGGAATAAAGAAGCGCATTTCTTTAGCAGAGAAGCTGACGATTACTTTTCTAAAAATTAAGAATGCTGCAAGCACCATCAAGAATAAGAATGGTGATGTAATATTGCTTAAGAATTTTGGATTCCAAGAATAAACGCCGCTACGACCAGACAAGCGTTGGTACCAGTAAACACCGTTAAAGCCGGGAACACCAATGAACATTACAAAGAATGAAACTATTCCTGAAGCAACTGACCAGCCAAAGACTTTCTTAGGAATCTTGACGTTGGCTAAAAACATCCCCCAAGCAAAGTACAAGATCAAATAAATACCATAAATGGAATAATTAAAGATTATTGTACCTGCACTTGTAGCAAAACCAACTAACGTCAAAGCACTCAACAACAGTAAGTTTTGCTTAGCTGTAATACGGTGCTGCAACTCATATAGGTATGGTTGTGCTAACATGCTAAAGATTAAACCAGCCAGTAACACTGACGTACTTGTCAGCACTGGGAAGCAGACGCCCCAGAGTTTCCACATATTAAAACTACCTGGGCGTTTGAAAAAGTTAACCAAGTATAAAAGTACCAGTGTAGTAACAGCCATAATCCAGAATCTGAAAGCTTCAGTTGGATGAATCTTTCTCTTACTGTATACGGCACCAAAGACCATCGGTACAAGCACCATAGTGGAGCGACCTAGTAGTCCTGGAATGTATCTCATCAAGGTACTTAGTGGCAATCTGCCAAACGTCTTACCCCACGAGAACATCTGCACTAGCATAAAGAATGCCGCCAAAATTATACAAATAATTTGGACAACATTTAGTGATTTTTTCTTGTTAATCTCACTCATTTTCTAGTCTATGTCCTTACTAAAAATTCTTTTTGCCATTACTTAACTTTAATCCCCAACTTCTTCTTAATTGAAAATAAGATATCGACTCTCTTACCATGTCCCGTAAAGAAATCAACAATATCTTGCCAGAACTTGAAGACCATGATTAAAGTAATCACCACAAAGACAACTCCTGCCATTTGGCTATGCAAAAATTCATCAATACTGAATAAAAGCATAAACACTAAAGGCGGAATCGTCAAATTTTGCATAATTGCAGTTAAAACTAAAGCTACCAGCAAAGTTGCAAAACCCACGCGCCAATCATAAAAGACAGCCACTTGAGCCGCAACTGCAACGCCTTTGCCTCCCTTAAAGTGATCCCAAATGGGAAAACAATGCCCCAGGATTAACCCTAAGCCTGTATATGCAATATTAATATGAGCTGGAAAAGCAAAATAAACAATAAACAAGGCGATTAAACTTTTAAGCAAATCGCCGCAACATGTTAAAATGCCCCATTTCTTACCAAAAACAGCACCCATATTAGCTGTTCCTGGATTGTGTGAACCATATTCGGTAGGATTTATTTTTAAGAAAATTTCGCCCACAATCATTGCCGTCAAAAAATTTCCGAAGACATAGCCAATCAGAATCGCATAAATTCTATTCATCAATAACCGCCATCTCCGTAATAATCATAGATGTGATAATTTTGGATTTTATTACTCTTGAAGCTAAAGCCATTTGCAATATTCTGCTGATTTTGAAAAGTCTCATTATTATTAATATTTTCCTTTTCAAGACCTAATTCAGTTCTCGCAAGATTGGAAATTCTCTGTAATTCCTTAGTAGGCTGAACCTGATATGCAGCATCATGAATCATCGCATTATAACCATGAAGATAGTCACTAGATGAAGTATCGGCACAGCCACGATAATTCATTGCAATCTGTTGAAGAGCACTGAACGGCAAATTGGTTCGTACATTACTGGAAACTGATGTCAATATTGAATCTAAATTTGACAATGAACTAACAGATACTGCTTTTTTAATTAAAGTCATAATTACCTGCCGTTGTCGCGTCTGTCTACCATAATCACCTTTAGGATCATCATACCGCATTCTAGAGTATGCTAGTGCACCAGCGCCACCCATATGCGTTAATTTGCCCTTTTTAAATTTATAACCGCCATATTCAAAACTAAGAGTTGGCCTAATATTAATTCCGCCAACATAGCGAATCATCTTCATGATCCCACCCATATTGACTACAGCATAATATTTAATTGGCACATTAATTAACTCAGAAACAGTGTCCATCGACATCTTAGCTCCACCTAACTCATAAGCTGCATTGATCTTCTCAGTTTTGAAAGTATCTGAGCCAATCATTTGTGCCATAGTATCACGAGGAATAGATATCAAAGTATAATGCTTCTTTGCAGGGTTAACTACAGCTAAAATCATGGTATCAGTTCTACCACGTTTCTCTTTTCTGTCTAGAGCACCTGTATCAGTACCCATCAACAACACGGCGAACCTTTTTTTACCATTAAATTCACCTGTAGTTTTCACTGCAGTATGTGGATCATATGTCTTATCAACCGCATCTTTGGTTTTAAAATAGACAGAAGCAAAATATGCTATAGCTGCTATTATCACAACTAAAATAACAATTCCGGTAATCCATAGCCAAATATAATGATTTTTATATCTAAGATTTTGTACCCATTTATTACTAGGGCGATTTTGTTTTTTCTTCTCCATAAACCGTACCTATATGTAAATTCACATTGAGTGTATTATAACAAAAAAAGCAAATCATCGCTGACTTGCTTTCCACATCTTATTAAAATCGTTACTTATTTTACTTTAAAGTTATAGTCAAGGTAAAATTTCGATCACTTTCCGCCTCAAGTTTAACTTCATTAGTAGATGCAATAATCTTATTATCCGCCGTAGATAGCTTGAAATCAGTTGAAGCGATGCCAATTGTGTGATTTTCATTACTTAAACTAATTTGATTAATCCCTTCATCACTTGACCAACTAATTGGCAAAACAAATCCTAATGAAAATGGCATTTCCTTATGTGAAGAATTTTTTAAATAAAACGTTATTTCAACTTGGTTGCCCTCTAAAGCATAAGTTGTCATTACTTCAAAATGATACGGAAATACTTTATAACTTTCTGGCGTATCAATTAGGGTCAAACTCACTCGAGTATCGCCTTTATCAACGACAGTCCAAGGCAATTTACTGATCCAATTTTGATCTTGATCAATTACTGGAAAGGCAATTGCCATACCCTCTTTAGTCCCATTTTCACCAAGAAAATCATAGTTATCGGTTTCAGATACTAGATGTACCATCTTGGCTCCATTCTCATCGACAGAGACTTGAAAGAGAGAATTATCAATTGTTTGCATATTTTTCTCCCAACTTTAATTTCATGACAAAAATAGCACTTACAATGGGCAACTGTCAATTTTTAGTCAGCTACTGCCGCTTTAATGGAAACGGTTAAGCCGGCAACCATATCGCTTAAATTCATGGAAGGACGGCGCCCATTTTTTACTTGATCTGGCAAAAATGGAATGTGAATGAACCCAGCTTTTAAATTTGGGAATTCATGTCTCCGCATATACTGCACTTCATAAAAAAGATGATTGCAGACATAAGTACCAGCAGAATTTGAAATTTCGGCAGGAATACCTGCTTTTCTCATTGCAGTGACCATTTTCTTAATTGGCAATTGCGTAAAGTAGCCATCTGCACCATCTGCTTCGATCTTGCCTTCTTTTGGTCCTTTACCTGAATTATCAGGAGTAGAACCAGCCTGGAAATTAATGGCAATTCGTTCAGGAGTAATGGCAGCACGACCGCCAGCTTGACCTACGTTAATAACTATATCAGGACGTTCTTTTTCAATTGCTTCTCTAACTACCTTGGCACTTTGATAAAAAATTGTTGGTACTTCCAACTTAATTATCTGGTTGCCATCTATTTCATCAGGTAATTTCTTTACAGCTTCAATGGCAGGATTAATTTTTTCACCACCAAATGGATCAAATCCAGTAATTAAAATTTTCATATTTCCGCCTCTTTCTTAGAAAAAAATGGCAGTTTTTCTTTATTTATAATATAACATACTTGTTCCAAATATTATGAAATAAAAATTTAAAATATAATTTTTTGGAGCAAGTTGATAAAAAATGGCATCCCTTCTCTGGGATGTCTTTTTTTGTTCAAAAATAAAAGAACCTCGAAAATTCGAAGTTCTTTTTGTGTGAATAACCACTATTTAATTAGTCGTCCAACTTTTCCTTCTTAACAACATCCAAGTTTTCGTCGAAGGTGTAAACAACTGGTTCACCAGTCTTCATTTCGAGGTTCATGATGTCGTCATCAGAAATGTTTTCAATATATTTAGTTAAAGCACGAAGTGAGTTACCGTGAGCTGCGATAATTACGTTCTTGCCATCAAGTAAGTCTGGAGCAATGTGATCTTCCCAGAATGGCATTACACGGTTCAAGCAAACGTGTAAGTTTTCGCATTTAGGAATAATGTGTGGATCAAGCTTTGCGTAACGACGGTCGTGGAATTGACTAAATTCTGAGTTGTCATCAATTGCTGGTGGCAAAACATCGTATGAACGACGCCAAATATGAACTTGTTCATCACCGTACTTTTCAGCAGTCTTCTTCTTGTTTAAACCTTGAAGAGCGCCGTAGTGACGTTCGTTAAGTCTCCAAGTCTTAGTTTCTGGAATCCAAAGTTGGCCACTTTCTTCCAATGCATAATGCAAAGTCTTGATGGCACGAGTTAATACGGAAGTGTAAGCTTGGTCAAATTCAAGACCGTGTTCCTTGATTAAACGACCAGCCTTCTTAGCTTCTTCAACACCCTTTTCTGAAAGGTTAACGTCAACCCAACCAGTAAATTGGTTTGAAAGGTTCCATTCACTTTGACCGTGACGGATTAAAACTAATTTTGACATGAAAAATCTCCTTTTAAAATTCAATGTTTCACCCATATTTTACACATTTCGCAGTTTTTTTCATAGAGAAATGATAAAAAAACATCAATTTTTAGACATTGCTTTTATTTATCTTATTTTTTGTGTTAATTTAGAACAAAAATATAGAAAAAGAAGTGTAAGTCATGAAGAATAAGAAAATTTTCATTTGTTTAATTGGACTATTCGTATTATTACTAACAGGCTGTTCGTCTAGTAACAATAAGAAAAAAGACAATTCTTTGCCAAGTGCCAAAACAATTTTGACCAATGCACAGAAAAATAAATTTAGTTCCATGCACGTTAATTGGACTGAAGACATTGCTGGTAAAACCACGCAGGAGGCTGAAGCTCAATATGTAAAAAATCCGACTGTGATTTATGCCAATGTCTCTACAACTTCTAACCACTATAAAATGTGGATTGAAGGTAAAAATAACTACATTCAAATGAAGGGCACCAGTACTAATCGTTGGTTCAAGACCAAGCTAGCTAAAAATAGTACGTATTCGGTACTAACCGATAGCTTAAACAGCATGATCGTTCCTTTCATTGGTACCAGCAAGAATTTTAAAGTAAAGCAAAAAGGTAACAACTACGCTCTTATTTATAAAGGAAACAACAAAAAAATTTGGAATGCTATTATTTCTGATTCTGCTGTTACAGCTTTAATCGGCATCGACCTAGACAATGTCAAACCAATTAATAATGAGATTCAAATTGACGTAGACAAAAACTATGACATCAATGATGTAAAGGTAAGTTCAACTTACAAAGATGATGCCAAAAAAAAGACCTTTACTATGAATGCTGATCAAATTAACCAGATTGAAACTCTTTCTGTTCCTAACAGCATTAAGAAAAATGCAGTAGACCTCGGAAAATTAGATAAAAGCCATTAAGGTCAAAAGTTCGAATCCAATTAGATTCGGGCTTTTTGTTATAATAGATGCATAAATACACAGGGGGATTTGTTATGAAAGTAAAAAAAGTATTTATCGGTATTTCCTTAACTGCAGTATTTCTTCTTAGCGGTTGCAGTCAACAGCAGCAGAAAAAGGCAGAGCCTGTTTTAAACAAGACACAAGTAGTACAGAAAGCTAAAAAGAGTTTTAAGAGTGGTCAAGTTATTCAATCTGTTACTCTAGGAACTGATACTTCTAATCAAGTAGTTTTAGCTAATACTACCTTTGGCGGAAATTCTACCGTTTATCATATTACTAACCAAACTACCAGTAGCGGTAAAACTCAATCAAGTGAGGAATGGGTCAACCTTAACAACGTTTACATCAACGGTCAAGACACTTGGTACAAGGCAGATCTAGAAAAACTGACTGGTCACTCTTACGCTGAATTAACTGATGCGATTATGAATAATAAATTAATTTCTGATCCCAGTGATAAGTTAGTCAAAGTCTATAAGATGAAACGCAATAAAAGCACTTATACTTTAACTGCTAAGGTGACAGATAAAGTATTGATGAAGAAGGCAGCTGAACCAATCTTCAACACTACCCCACAGAGTACAGCTCAAGCCAAAATCTTTAAGCAAATTCAAAAATACGGTAAGTACAAGTACATGACAGTTAAGATGGTCGTTAAAAATAAGAAATTAGCTACCTTCAATGTCTTTGTTTACATGAAATTAGGCAAAATGATGACTGTTAAAGTTGGTCAAAGCTATGGCAACTTCGGCAGTCACGACTTCTTAAAAGTACCAGCTTCAGCAACCAATGCTAAGCCTTTACCAACTACCAAAAATAATAAGAAAAAATAATTAGGTGAAAAAATGAAATTAGGAATTGTCGGCAGCGGCATGATCGTTCATGACTTTCTAACAACCGCTGATCAAATTGAAAATCTTGAATTAACAGCTATTTCTTCTATCAAACGAAGTGCAAATATTGCCCGGGAATTAGCTAAAAAATATAATATCAAGAAAATTTACACAGACAATGAAGCAATGATGGCCGATCCAGATGTAGACACAGTCTACGTCGCTGTACCTAACTTTCTTCACTATGACATTGCCAAATTAGCTTTGGAACATGGTAAAAATGTCATTTGTGAAAAGCCATTCGTTGAAAGTACAGCCCAAGCCGAAGAATTGAAGCAGCTTGCAGACGAAAAAAATTTAATCATCGTCGAAGCAATTACTAACATTTATCTGGAAAATTTCAAGCAAATTCAAAAAGAATTGCCTAAAATCGGGCCAATTCACATTATTAACTTGAACTATACGCAATATTCGAGCCGTTATGACGCTTTCCTTGAAGGCAAGATTGCACCTGTTTTTGATCCGAAAAAAGGTGGTGGCGCCTTAATGGATTTGAATATTTATAATATCCATTTAGTAGCGGCATTATTCGGCTTGCCAGATCAAATTCAATACTATGCCAACATGCAAAAAGGCGTTGATACTTCTGGTATTTTGCATCTTTCTTATTCTGACAAACAAGCATCCCTCACCGGATCAAAAGACAGTTATGTAACGCCACGCTCATTCATTGAAGGCGAAAAAGGCAGCATTTACATTGATGGCTCTACTGGTGCACTAGATAACTTCACAGTCCAAATGCGTAACGAAGAACCACAGCGTTATAAATTAAATAAATATCCGCATCGCCTGGCTAGTGAGTTCAATGCTTTTACTAAGATGATTGATCATCACGATACAATTAAAGCAGATGAAGCTTTCAACCACACGCTGGAAGTAATGAAAATTTTAACCGCTGCTCGGAATTCAATGGAATAAAACATTATTCATAGAAATCAAAAACTACAATCTCAATTTGAGGTTGTAGTTTATTTTTTAGTCTTTTTCTAAAAGCCAATCCAAAATATTCATTTTCTGAATGCCATCATAGTCAGCATTTTTATTCAAAGTATCCATCGTTAATAAATACTTGGGATAAGAATCTTCAATTTGTTTCAACGGTCGCAACTTGCGTTGCAAAACTTTCTCATCTAAAGTGGTTAAAGCTACTTGAAAATATCTTGCTTCATTACGCATATTTAAAGCCACGAAATCCACTTCCAGTTTATCACTTCTACCTACATACACATGTAGATAGCGACGCTTCAATTCTAAAAATACAATATTTTCAATAATATGGCCATAATCTTGTTGATGATCTGGCAAAAGCAATCGTCTTAATCCTAAGTCAACTATATAATATTTACTATGAGCGCGTAAAAGCGACCGACCATGAATATCATATGGCTTAGCTTCGTACATCAACAAACTATTTAAAATTCCTTCAAGATAACGATCAATAGTCTTGTTATCTGCTGGAAGCTTCGCACTCTTGAGCGTATTTGCAATCTTATTTACTGAGATTGCACTTCCAATATCACCAAACAAAGCTCGAATTAATCGCTCTAAGACTGGCACATCCCGTACTTTAAGACGCGTAACAATACCAGTTAAAACAATTGTCGAATAGATTCCTTGCAGATATTCTAACCGTTCCTGCTCATTTTGAACAAACAGTGTGTACGGAAATGAACTCTCCAAATACTTATTAAATACGCGTGGTGCTAGTTAAATC
>NZ_AZFO01000047.1 GCF_001436305.1 Lactobacillus ultunensis DSM 16047
CCACTTTAGTGGGATTGTATCAATTTATCCGGCGTTTTTTGATTGCAATAAGTTAATTCTAAAAAAGTTAAAATTTGCGTAAAAGAGACAATATGTCACTTTTCAAAGAGGGATTTTCAAGATAATATATTAAATATCAAAGCTATTAAGTAATGAGAATTGTATATAATTTGGAGGCTATTATTATGACATCTAAGAAAAACTTTAAAAAGAAGATGAGTAATAAAAATCATAAAGACTATAAAGAATTAAGCCCCAAGGCTAAAAAAGCTGCAATGGGAACAGCTTCTGTATTATTAGGAGCAGGTTTAATAGGGAATGCTAAACCGGTTAAAAAAATAGTTAATGGAAAAAATGAAGAAGAAATAAGTTTTGTAGTTAAGGCTGATACTATTGAAGATACAGTTGAAAATAATGAAATTGTAGGTCAAGATAGTCAAATACAAAATGGTGAAACATCTGAGAATGTAACAGGTGAACCAAACGAACAATTAGGTGCTGAAAGTACAGTTGACCAAGTAATTACTGAAAATTCATCTGGTCAATCAGAGACTACGATTGATGCTTCAAATAATATCCCAGCTGAAACTCAAAAAAATCAGGTTTCAGTAGGAGCTAGCAATATTAAAGATGGTGAATCTAATGCTTCAGAAACAATTTCAACTGTTGATAAAGATATAAATGATAATAAAGATATTCACAATGAATCTCCAACCACAGAAAATAATAAACAGCCAGTAGAAAATAATGAGCAAGTAAATGAAAGAGAAACTGGAATAGAAACTAATTCTACAACAACTACAGATAGTCAATAGAAGACCCCAGTTATTGATCTGAGTGATATTGATGTTGAAAAAATTAAAAATAAGGATCCGGAAGAACTTAAAAAACTTGCTGAACTTAAGACATATCTTGAAACGATCGCTGCCAAACATCCATTAGGTATTGCAGGCATTTTCCATATTTTTGGTCTAGGAATTGATAGTACTTCGCATATGGCTGGAAATGTCGCCATCGGAAATCTAAATGCGGGAGATTTCGGAACTAACAAGGAAGCCCTTACTAATTTAACAATTGGTGATATTCACTATATTGATAGTATCGTTAATTTGAATCAAATTAATGGTGAAAATCACAAATTAATTATTTTCGGACCTGATATTAAATATAGAGCTAAAGAAAATGAACCTCATCGTATAGAAGTATTGGTTGACGGTGAATGGAAAACTTTTAATGTACCGTACGGTCATGTTCTTCAAACTGATCAACGACTTGATATTAATGCCAAGCTTGAAGAATTAGGTAAAAAGGCCGATAAATGGGCTGAGCATGAGCAAACTGCTGGTGTTGAAGTTAAAGACAATATTATTGATCTTTCACAAGTAGACCTCTCTCAAAATGAACCTATTTATGTAACAGTCAATGCTGACTATATCACGGGAAATAATAAACATGAATTTAGGATCAAAGGTATTCCTGCAGGTGCTTTAGAACCAATTATCATTTTGAATGTTATTAGCAAAAATACTGGATTAACACTTAATACTCACATGGTATTAGAGTATAGAGATGGTAGTACTATAACTAATTCAGGTGAAAAGCATGAGAAATATAATAAGTTATTGTGGAACTTTGGTACAAAAATTGAAGAAATTATTTTTGACAATGATTACTTTTTCGGTAGTGTGTTAGCTCCGAATGCACATCTTATTGTTAAACAAAATGTAGATGGCAATATTATTGGTAAGAAGTTGACGTTAACAGGTGAAACTCATCGTTGGGATTTAATTCCACCGTTAGAAGAAGTAGAAAAGCCAGATCAACCGACTTCTCCAAGTCAACCTACAACTCCAACACAACCAACATCGCCAACTCAACCTACGACACCATCTACACCAAATTCAGAAGAATTTACTCCTCCATTACCAGAAGAAGAACCTGGTTCAGAGTATCCATCTCAACCTGAAAAGGATGAAGAGGAATTTGTTGCTCCGCATGCAGAAAAAGAAGATTCCACAACTCCAGAAGTTGCTCCAGTTAAAGCTGCTACAGTTTCTGATGAAAAACAAACTCCAGAAACTGTTTCAACTGAAATGACTGAAGTAATTGAAAAAGGGCAAAGCGAAGAGACTTTGCCAGAAACTGGTGAGCATAATAAGAGCGAAGTAGCTGGTTTACTTGGTGCATTAGCCGCAGCACTTGGTATTACGAGCCTAGCCGGAACTTCTAAAAAACGTAAGAAAAAAGACGAATAGTCTCCTCAAAAGCAGTGTGAAAACACTGCTTTTTTTATGTGGTAAAATTAATCCTAAAAAAACAGAGGGATAGTGTATGACTTTTTATACGTTGAAATATATTCAGAATAATCAAAATGCTGATCGAACCATTTTGTATATCTTAATGCTGGTTGCTGCCTTGGCGATGGTGATTTTTGCAATTCTCTATTTGCGTGACCGATTTGCAACGCGTTATCGTGATTTAGGAATTATTGCTTTGCTTTTTCTACTATTATTTGCTGGTACGCAATATGAAAAGTATGAACAAATCAATGCGCAAAAGTCTGAAGCAACGCAGATTATTCCTTTTATTAAGTCAGTTGCTAAGGATGAAAATGTAAGTACCGCTGATGTCCTCGTCAATTCCACGACGTTAACTGATGGCATGATTGTGCGGATTGATTCTAAAAATATTGATTATCAACTAAAACTTAATGAAGATCATAATACATATACGCTCATGCAGGCACATGTCATTGATCATAAAGTAGAGGTGAAAAACTAAAATGCAGTTAAATTACATGGATCTTTTTATTAAACTACTCCTAGGTATTTTAACTTTGATTATTCAAATTAATATATTTGGTAAAAGTAATTTGGCACCCACGACAGCGTTAGATCAGCTCCAGAATTATGTCCTTGGTGCTATTATTGGTGGGTTGATCTATAATCCAGCGATTACCATTTTGCAGTTTCTTTTAGCATTAATTCTTTGGACGTTAGTTGTATTCATTTTGAAATTCGGACGCGATCACAACAATTGGATTCGGACCTTGATTGATGGCAAGCCGATTCAAGTTATTAAAAATGGTAAGGTATTAGTTGGCAACTGCATGAAGGCTGGAATCTCTGCTAATGAATTGATGTTTAAATTGCGTAGTCAAGGGATTTATTCAGTTGAAAAAGTTAAGAATTGTATTTTTGAGCAAAATGGGCAATTAACTGTTATTGAAAATGATGAAGCTAATATTCGTTTCCCAATTATTAGTGATGGTCAGATTAATATTGATGTTCTTGAACTGATTCATAAAGATGAGACTTGGCTGAGACAAGAAGTAGAGCAGGCGGGTTATAATAATATTAGTGACGTCTTTTTAGGCGAATATATTGACGGAAAATTGCATTTTACCGGATATTCCAAATGAAGGAAAAGAGATCAAAATGACGGATTTAACTAAAGTAAAAGAATGGTTAGATAAGGCTGATGCTGTGATCGTTACTGCTGGTAACGGGATGGCTAAAGAAGAAGGCTTGGATATTTTGAGCGAAGAAGGCTTTGATGATCAATTCGGCAAGATTGCTGACAAGTATGATGTACATACTATTGGGGATGCCCTCGATAAGAAATTTGATACTTGGAGTGAGCAATGGAGCTTTTGGAGTGAATTGGTTAATGAATATTCATTAGAGTATGAGCCAAGTGAAACCATGTTAGCTTTGAAGAAATTGCTTAAGGATAAACAATATTTTATTGCTACCAGTACTTTTGGTCATTTCTTTGAAAATGCAGGCTTTAATGAAAACCGTATCTTTAATGCATTTGGCGACTGGACTAGAATGCAATGTTCTAGTGGTATTAATCATGGTCAAAAGGATGATCGTCCGGTGGTTAAAAAGTTTTTGCAAGCAATCAAAGATGGCAATGTTTCAGACGATCTGGTGCCAAAATGTGAGGACTGCGATTCACCAATGGAATTGCATATGCCGCTTAATGCTAACTTCTTTCCTGACACAGATGCTAATACGCGTTTTCGTTGGTTCTTAACAGGCAATGAAGATAAAAATGTAGTTGTCCTTGAATTAGGCGTGGATGAAACTAGTCCCCAATTGCTTGATCCAATGGTTAAATTGGTTGAACAGTTTGCTAACTGGCATTATGTAGCAGCTGATTTGGCAGATGAAGATATGCCAGATGATCTTAAAAAGAGGGCTGTTGGTTTTGCCACTGATTCACATAATATGTTGATGAGTTTAGCTAAATAGGTGAAAGATGAGTATTTACGTAAAAAATGGGATTTTACATGTCTCAGGTGCCCAAGATAAATTGCGCCAAAAGGGACAAGAAAAGCCAGATTTTTTGTCCAATTACACCATGCTGGATATTGAAACTACTGGCTTAAGTCCTTATCGTGATCGAATTACTGAACTGGGTGCGGTAAAAGTACGAAACAATCAGATTGTTGATCAATATACTAATCTAGTAAAATTCCCTAAAAACAATAAAGTGCCAGCTTTTATTACTAAATTGAATGGCATTACCGAAGAACAAATAGTTAATGAAGGAATTCCAGCAGAACAGGCGATTAAGGAGTTTCGTGAGTTTATTGGTGATGATCCAATCATCGGCTACAATGTTAACTTTGATTTGAATTTTTTATATGATTTAAGCCAAAAGTACAATCTGCCTGTATTGAATAATGATTATGTTGATGTATTACGATTGGCGCGAGCATATTATCCGCGTGAGCGACACAATCGTTTAATTGACTGCATGCAGAGAGCCGGTATAGCTCAAGTAGAGCAACACCATGGATTGGCAGATTCATTGGATACGATTAAAGTTTACAATGATTTTAACAAGCACTTTACTGAAGAGTTGCTTGAAGCGGCACGCAGTCGGATTAAGAATTTTGATCTGACTGGTGATGAACTTGATTATTATCAGCTTGGTTTTAGAAATCCAGTACAAAATAAAGATATTGTTTTATCAGGTCATATTCATATGGATCAAAATGAAGCTAATAAGATGATTGGCAATATGGGTGGTACGGTTGATGATGGCGTGCTTGCTACAACTAATTATTTGATTATGGGCGATCATGATTTCTTTAGAAAAGACAATGAAGATTTGAATACAGCGCGTGATCTGATAAAAAATGGTGCTAAAATCAAGCGATTATCGGAAAGTTTCTTCTTAGGGATGCTTGACGATTGGGCACGTAGTTAAAGAAGGTTGCTTTAAAGGCAACTTTTTCTTTTTGTTCTCTTGCAAACTAATGTTTGAATTAGTATTATTTTTTAGTACGAAGGAGAAAAAAGATGGCAAGAAGAAGACGTAGAAAACAAAGCACAGCTTTTTCATCACTAATTGTAATTATTGCGATTATTTGGGGAATCTTTACTAAGGTTGGCAGTGATCCTAATGGCAGTCAGTTTTTAAAAGATTTCACGGGAAATAATGATGAGCATGTTACTAATACAATCAAAAACGCATCTAAGAGCAACAAGGCTTATGGTGGTTTATCACAGACTGATTATAAAAAGCTGGCGGATCTGAACTTTAAGAGTGGTAGTCGAGCATATATTGAGGTCAACCATAATCGTTCGACTTTGGTTAAAAGTTCTTGGAAGGTAAATCGGGTCATCTATTCTAACCTTGATTCGCTTAATCGAACATCGCGTTCCAATACTGCCTTTTTGGAAAGACGCAATGTCGCTAATGACAGTTTGCGTGTACGCCAATTTGTAGAGCCAACAGCATGGCATTATAACCGAAGAAATGGTGTACAAATTTACAATCGAGGACACCTGATTGCTTATTCTGTTTCAGCTGGAATTGATCAAAATGGCACCTATAATCCTAATAATCAATCTGGTGATCAAAATAATCCTAAGAATTTATTTACTCAGTCTGCTTTTTCTAATCAAAAAATTCAAACGATTTTTGAAACAAAAGTGCGAAAAGCGTTACGGCAAAACAAACGCGTGATTTACCAGGCAACTGCCATTTTTAGAGGCAATGAATTAATGGCGCGTGGTGTCAATCTCCAAGCCGTTTCAACAGATGGCACGCTGGATTTCAATGTCTATCTTTACAACGTGCAACCAGGATATGAATTTAACTATAATAATGGTAGAGCAAAAGTTGATCGCCAAATGCAGGTCAATGAATAGTAGAATGTAACTATAGATTTTAATTTTAAGAAGGAAGTACAACTAATGAAAAAAGATAACTGTACCGCAATGCTTGTCGGTAAAGATGCTTCAATTGATGGTTCAACCATGATTGCACGTGACGAAGACGGTTACGGTGGCATTAACGAAAAGCTTTTTGTAGTTAACCAAGCTCGTCACTATGATGAGGACTATGTTTCCAAATATAACGGCTTTAAGATGCATCTTGAGGGCGATGGCTGCAAGTGGACTGCTGCGCCAACTGCTGATGATTCAGATGGACGCTGGGATGAACAAGGTATTAATGAATATAACGTCGCTATGTCAGCTACTGAAACTGAAGCTACTAATGCACGCTGTTTAGGTCATGATCCGCTTGTTGCTGATGGTATTAATGAAGATTCAATGGTGTATATTACCTTGCCATTTGTTAAGACTGCACGTGAAGGCGTTAAACGTTTAGGTCGTTTAATTGAAAAGTATGGTACTGGCGAAACTAACGGTATTGCTTTCTCAGATAGTAAGGAAGTTTGGTATCTTGAGACAGGGGCTGGTCACCAATGGGTTGCCGCTCGTATTCCTGATGATTCTTATGCAATTTGTCCAAATATTATGGTGATTCAAAATGTTGATTTTGATGATCCAGATAACTTTATGTATTCTGAAGGCATTCAAGAATTTGTAGAAAAGAATCACTTAAATAATAGTGCAGATGGCAGCTTCTCATTTAGAGACATTTTTGGTACTAAAGATGAAGCCGATGCATTCTACAACACACCAAGAACTTGGTATGGTCAAAAGTTGTTTAATCCTAGCGTTGAACAAGATCCAACTAGTCAAGAAATGCCATTTACTCGTGTACCAGAAAAGAAGATTGGCGTTGAAGATGTTCAAAGATTTCTAACTAGTCACTACAATGGCACTCCATATGATCCAATGGATACTTTCTCATCAGGGACAGAGAAGGAACAAAAGATGTTCCGTTCAATTGCATTGGATAGAAACCAAGAATCAAGCATTTTGCAAATTAGAAATGATGTGCCTGCTAAAATGGCTGCAATTCAATGGATCAACATGGGCTTTTACGCATATTCACCATATGTACCGTTCTACACCAATATTGAAGATACACCGCTTAATTACAAAGTAGCTGATCATATGGTTGATCCAGATAGCAGTGCTTACTGGCTTTACAAGACTTTACAAGTTATTGTTGAACCACGTTATCATGAATATGTTTATCAAGTGAATGCATATCGTGATGATTGTCAAAGTTACGGCATTGGTCGAATTGATCAAATTGATGAAAAAGCAAAAGAAATGAAAGGTACTGAATTAATTAAGTACCTGACTGCTGCTAATGATGAAACTGCTGGCGTAATTATTAAGAAGACTAAGGAATTAATGAGTAAGTTAGTAAGACAAGCTTTGAACAATTCTAAATATCAATTTGAACGTGGCGACAATTTATAATTTTTAATGAAAAGCGATCATGGGTAAAATTATGATCGCTTTTTTTGGTACGTACCACAATATTTAGTGAAACCGAACAAAAATAAAACTTATTAAATAATAATCTTGAAAATACGAACCAAAACCGAATGCTGAGTGAAATTTATTTCATTAATCCTGAGTAACCACGAATTTTTTATAGGAATCATTTGTGCTTTTTGTCTCTTTAGCTTAGAATTAATAGAGAAATTTATAAATTTAAATCAATATATAGTGGTGTGTGAGACTTATGAATGATGATAAATTCGTGGAAGTAAAGAACCTTAAAAAGGTTTATGACAATGGTCATGAAGCAATTAAAGACGTTAGCTTTTCAGTTAAGAAAGGCGACCTTGTTTGTTTGCTTGGCCCATCTGGTTGTGGTAAAACAACCATTTTAAATATGCTTGCAGGTTTGCTTAATCCTACAAGCGGCGATATTCTTTTTGACGGTAAATCTGTGGTAAACGTTGCGCCTAAGGATCGTCAGATTGGCTACGTTTTCCAGAATTATGCTTTGTATCCACACATGACGGTATTACAAAACGTTATGTTTCCATTGACTGTGGGCAAGCAAAAGATGCCTAAAGATAAGGCAAAGGCAATTGCTGAAAAGTATATGGAAACTACACAAATTATGGAACTTGCTGATCAAAAGCCAGGTAATTTGTCAGGTGGTCAACAACAGCGTGTAGCTATTGCACGTGCTTTGGTGCAAGAGCCTAAGATTTTGCTCATGGATGAACCTTTGAGTAACTTGGATGCTCGTCTTCGTTTGAAGATTCGTGAAGAAATCCGTACTTTAGTTAAAAAAGTGGGTATTACTACTTTATTTGTTACTCACGATCAAGAAGAGGCTTTATCAATTGGTGACAAGATTATCCTCTTTAATAATGGTGTCATTCAACAAGATGACTTAGGTCAAAACTTCTATCTTGAACCTAATAATTACTTTGTTGCTAATTTTGTTGGTAATCCTGTGATCGATAACTTTAAGGTAACTGTACACGGTGACAAGATTACTGGTTCAGATTTTGAAATCAACGTTAATGATTTAGATAAAAGTCGTTTCAAACGTGACTTAACTGATGGCGAATACACTTTATCTGTTCGTCCTGAAAATATTTTGCCTGCTGAAACCGGCCATGTTTCAGCTAAGGTTGACGACGTAGAATTAATTGGACGTGAACGAATCTTGAAGTTTACTCATGATGGCGTTCAAGCACGTTCATTAGTTAACCTTGAAACTCCAATTAAGGCTGGTGACGGCATTAATTTGAAGATGCGACTCGATCGAGTATTCCTATTTGATAAGGAAGGAGAGCGTGTCTACTAATGAAGAGCAATCAAAAGAAAGCGTGGCTCTTTTTAGCGCCAACGATTATTTTTGTTACTTTCTTTAGTATTTACCCAATTTTGCGGGCATTTGTGATGAGTTTCCAAAGCGGATCTTTGATTAATTTAAATTGGTCCGGCTTAAGCAACTATCAATATATTTTTAGTGATCCCGAATTTTGGCGTGCTATTAGAAACACTTTGCTGTATGCATTGATCTCAGTACCAGTTGCTTTGGCAATTTCGATCATGCTGGCTTGGTTTATTTTCAGTCGTGTAAAGCATAAGTCATTCTTTGAAACGACTTTCTTTATGCCTTACGTAACTTCAACAATTGCGATTGGTATCGTGTTCCGTTATATCTTTAATGGTGAATATGGGATGCTTAACTTTTTGCTCAGAGCTCTCCATTTGCCAGCTCCTAACTGGATTGACGATCCATCGATGTCTGTAACTACCATCATTATCTTTGGTGTATGGACTTCACTTGCCTTTAACATCGTAATCTTGATGGGTGCGTTGCGTAATATTGATCCTAACTACTACACAATTGCTGATATGTATGGTGCAACAGGTACCGAAAAATTCTGGCGAATTACAATGCCACAATTGGTACCAACTATTGCCTTTTTACTGACGATGAATATCATTGCAGCGTTCAAGATTTATACTTCTGTATATGCTTTGTTCAACGGGCAAGCAGGTGTCGGAAATTCTGCTACAACAGCTGTGTTCTACATTTATAATAAATTCCAAATTGTTGGTACGCCTGGTGTAGCGATGGCTGCAACTGTAGTTTTGTTTATCATCATTATGTTCGTAACGTTCTTGCAACGTAAAATGATGAAAAAGATTGGAGGACAGTAAAAGATGAAGAAGATTCGTTGGGGTACATTAGTGGCCTACATTGTTTTAGCGATTTTTGCGATTATTACTGTCTTTCCATTTATTTATATGATCTTAGGCGGCTTGATGAATTTTAGAGAAACGACTACTATTCCACCGACTTTGATTCCTAAACACCCAGAATGGGGAAACTATGCGAAGGTCTTCGCCCAAGCACCATTTGCACGTTACTTCTTGAACACCTTTATTACAGCGAGTGTAACGACAATTGTTAGTTTGTTTAACGCTTTGCTTGGTGCCTTTGCCATGGTTAACCTAAAGTTCAAAGGTAAGGGTGTTGTTCAAGTAGTTCTTTTGTCATTATTGATGGTGCCAGGTGAAGCGATCATCTTCACTAACTACAACACAATTGCCAAGATGGGCTTGCTTAACACTTATATTGGTTTGGTATTGCCATTCTTGACTTCAATTTTCTACATGTATTACTTGCAAAGCTACTTCGGTTCGATTTCACAGACTATTTATAAAGCTGCGATGATTGATGGTGCTAGCGATTGGGAATACATTTGGAGAATTTTGGTGCCAATGTCAAAAGGTGGCCTGTTTACTGTAGCTTTGTTAAGCTTTATTTCAGGTTGGAATTCATTCCTATGGCCATTATTGGTAACTAACGAAGACAGCATGAGATTGTTAAACAACGGTTTGACCTCATTTGCTTCGGATGCTGGTAGTGAAACGCAATTACAATTGGCTGCTGCAACATTAACTGTTTTGCCAATTTTGATTTTATACTTCATCTTTAGAAAACAAATTATTCGAGGAGTAGTGCGCAATGACCTTAAAGGATAAGACAACCGTTACTTTTTATAATGGCTTGACCACAATTGGTGGGCCAATGATTGAAGTTGCTTATAACAAGTCTCATGTTTTGTTTGATTTAGGCGAGGTTTATCGTCCTGAATTAAAACTGCCTGACGAAAGTTATAAGACTTTAATCAAAAATGAATTAATTGGTGATGTACCGAATTTTTATGATCCAAAGGTCACTGGTAAGCCAATTGATACTAAGCGTTGGGAACATTCTGCTGCGTATATTTCACACCTGCATTTGGATCACAGTAAGGCCTTGAATTTACTTGCTCCAGAGATTCCACTTTACGCAGGTCCGATTACTGCGCATTTGCTTCCTGCATTAAATGAAAAAGGTAATTTCTTATTACCGGCTGCTGGACATGATAAAAACTATACTCGTCCGATTATTGCAGCTGAATATAAGAAGCCAATTCAAGTGGGCGATATTTCCCTGGAAATATATCCAAGTGATCATGATGCTTATGGTGCAACTGGCTTGCTGGTTAAGACGCCTGATAAACAAATTGCTTATACTGGTGATATCCGTCTGCATGGTTATCACCCAGATTGGGTACGTGCCTTCATGAAGGCGGCTAAGGGTAGCGATATGTTAATCATTGAAGGTACTGGCGTATCCTGGCCAGAAGAAAAGCATGATGAAAACAGTGAAGAATTCACTGGCCCTAAGAATGAAACAGAACTGACTGAAGAAATTGTTCGTTTGCAAAAAGAAAATCCAGATCGCCAGATTACCTTTAATACTTATCCAACAAATGTAGAACGTCTATTAAGAATTATTGCTGATTCGCCAAGAAAGGTAGTTCTTAATGCTCAACGCGCACATTTGATTAAAGAGAGTCTGAATAAGGATTATCCTTATTATTATTTGCCAGCAGAGCAAAAGTATTCTGATCTTGATCCTGCGTTAGAAGTCAGCTATGCCGACCTTTTAACAGATAAGCATAAATATTTATGGCAAGCTGTTAGCGATTATGATAAGCTTCAAGAAGGAGGCATCTACATTCACTCCAATGCAGAGCCATTAGGTGATTTCGACCCTGCATATAAACCTTTTGTAGATCAATTTGCTAAAAAGAAGATTGAGTTCATTGCATTGCGCTGTTCAGGTCATGCCGATGAAAAAGAACTCAAGGAAATAATTGATGGGATTCAGCCAGCAATTTTAGTACCGGTGCACACATTGCATCCGGAGTTGGAAGAGAATCCATTTGGAAAACGGATTTTACCTAAACGTGGTCAAACAATCACGCTTTAGTAAATCAAAAAAATATTGTTGTTACGCGTGGTGCTAGTTAAATCGT
>NZ_AZFO01000048.1 GCF_001436305.1 Lactobacillus ultunensis DSM 16047
ACTTTAGTGGGATTGTATCAAATTTTGACTAGCCGCTTTTTTTGTAGAGAGAAGTAATGTAATGAACTAATTGAAGTTATTAAGCTAGATCAGTGCCATTTGACTTAATAACTTTTTGATACCAGTAAAATGAGTCTTTTTTATAGCGCTTAAGTGTACCCTTGCCATGGTCATCTTCATCAACATAGATAAAGCCGTAGCGCTTCTTCATTTCACCGGTAGATGCACTAACTAAATCAATGCATCCCCATGGCAAGTATCCCATCAGATCAACACCGTCTTCAACAACAGCCTTTTTCATTTCCCTGATGTGGTCACGCAAATATTCAATACGATAGTTATCATGGATCTTATGATCAGAAGTCATTTTGTCGTATGCTCCCAAACCATTTTCAACAATAAATAAAGGCTTGTGCCAACGAGTGGTCATCCAATTCAAGGCGTAACGCAGACCAACTGGATCAACGGGCCAGCCCCAGTCGCTGGCTGTGACAAATGGATTTTCTACTAAATCTTGATATTCACGATAATCCATGTGATTGGTATATTTGACTGCAAAGGACATGTAGTAAGAAAAGGCAATATAATCGACAGTACCGTGTCTTAAAATTTCGAGATCCTTAGCAGTGATATCAAGATTATAGTTTTTATTTTTGAAATATTGAGTTAACCATCTAGGATATTCGCCGTTGACTTGAACATCACCAAAGTAAAGACGTGAGTCCATTGCCCTTTGGGCAAAAAGAATATCTTCTGGTTTCGGAGAAATAGGATAGATAGGACAAAAGGCAAGCATGCAACCAATTTGCATATCTGGATCAATAGCATGACCAATTTGAACTGCTTCGGCACTAGCTACCATTTCATAATGGGCGGCTTGATACATTATCTTTTGCTTGTCGTCGTCTGGTTTGAATTTAACGCCAGAATTTTCGTAAACAGAAAGGTCATCTTCATAATTTGTTTGATTATTAATCTCATTGAAGGTCATCCAATATTTAACCTTATTGTGATAACGTTCAAAACAAACGTGAGCAAAGCGAGTAAAAAAGTTGATCATCTTTCTGTTGCTCCAGCCACCATATTCAGTTACTAAGTGATATGGCATTTCAAAGTGAGACAATGTGATAACTGGTTCAATATTGTATTTTTTGCATTCATCAAAAACTTTGTCATAGAAAGCTAAGCCGGCTTCATTAGGTTTAGTTTCATCACCATTTGGGAAAATTCTGGTCCAGGCAATAGACGTACGGAAAGCTTTGAAGCCCATTTCTGCCATTAGCTTAATGTCTTCTTTATAGTGATGATAAAAGTCGTTTCCTTTATGATTAGGATAGTATTTATCTTTTTCAATAGTAGAGGTCAACTCACGGGGATGTCCCTGACTACCTAAAGTCATAAGATCAGCAATTGAAATTCCTTTGCCGCCTTCGTTATAGCCACCTTCGAGTTGATGGGCAGCTACAGCACCGCCCCAAAGGAAATTTTTAGGAAAAGTAGATTCATTCATAATAAAAGCTCCTTTTAATTATCTTGCATTTTGTATTATATGGAATCGCTTACAAAGATGATAGTAAAAAGGAGCTTTTTGGTATTGTTCGATAAATTAGTCGCTTCTTCCAATGATGGAACAAGGTGTTTTATGAAAGACCAATTTTTTAATTCACTATCTTATAGAGAATCAGAAGCTATAGTAAACAGCATCTTAAGCACAAAAGCACTAGTTTATTTTGTAAAAGCATATGTTTTTATAAAATAAGGCTTTACATTTATTGCAAAAGTATATATACTTTCAATGTAAGTCATGAAAGAGCTTACAAAATCCGGATTATTTTGATGTAATTGTGATAAAAAAGATATGGAGATGCATTTGACAATGTCCGAACAAAAGAAATCCGGACTGGGTAATTTTGTAAATAGTAAAATTTTACCTCCAGTAATGAAGTTCGTTAATACTAAAGCTATTACAGCTTTACAAAATGGGATGGTTTATACTTTACCGTTTATTATTATCGGTTCGATATTTTTAATTTTAAGTAATATCCCAATTCCTTCTGTAGCTAATGCAATTAATGCTTCTGGTTGGGGAGCATTCTTTAATCAGGCATATAACACTACTTTTGCAGCAATGAGTTTATGGGGTTCAATTGGTATAGCCTATATCTATGCAAAAAATGAGGGGTATGAACCCTTAGCACCAGGTTTAACTTCATGTGCGTCATTTTTGATGTTACAGACATTAAGTATTACCAGTCCAGTCCAGTAAAGACTGCTTTACAATCTGGTATTCCTAATGGAATGGGTGCCAAACAATTTACAGCAGTTATTAGCAAACTACCTCATGCAGTGCAAACCTACATTGAGGCACCAGTTACAGGCGTAGTTAATTTAACCTGGATTGGCGGAGATGGTATGATTGCTGCTATTGTAATAGGTTTGCTTGTAGGTTGGATTTATTGTGCAATTGTCAAAGCTGGTTGGACAATTAAATTGCCTAAATCAGTGCCACCAGCAGTTTCTAATCAATTCACTGCTATGATTCCCTCTGGTATTGTATTAATTGGTGCAATGCTTATCTTTGCTGGTTTTAATACTTTTGCACATACTGATCTTTTACAATGGATCTATAATACAATTCAAATTCCACTCCAAGGCGTTTCAGATAGTTTTGGTGGTGCTGTTGCAATTGCATTCTTAGTACCATTCTTCTGGTTCTTCGGTGTGCATGGTGGTCTAATTGTAGGTTCACTAGTAGGCTCATTGCTTCAAGCAAATTCATTTGATAATGCCCAATTATATAAAGCTGGTAAGTTAACCATGGCTAATGGTGCACATATTGTTACGAGTGAATTTCTTAACAACTTTATTAATTTAACTGGTTCAGGTATTACTATCGGTCTTATTATATTTATCTTGATTCGTGCTAGATCAGCTCAATTAAGATCATTGGGTAAACTAGAATTCATCCCCGGAATTTTCAATATTAATGAACCATTCTTGTTCGGTATGCCAATTGTTATGAATCCATTCTTAGCAGTTCCATTCTTCTTAACTCCAGTTGTTATAGCAATTTCAACTTACTTTGTAATTAAATTTGGAATTGTACCACCATTAAATGGGATGTCTGTTCCATGGACAACTCCTGCCATTATTTCTGGTTTCCTAGTTGGAGGTTGGAAAATGGCAGTTTGGCAAGCATGTACTCTCGTTATTTCAACCTTAATCTATTGGCCATTTGCTAAAAAATACGACAAGATTTTGATTAAACGTGAGCAAAATGCTGCAAGTAATGGTGATTCTACTCAAAACTAATTTACTTAACTAATAATCTTTTCTCTGTATGCACAAGTTAATTAAATTAAAAAAATAGGTGCCATAATTGTGCACCTATTTTTTTATAAAAGAAGAATTTTTGATTAAAATAATAGTATATAGCTTAGAAGAAGTTGGTTAAAAATGACAAAAGCAAAGTATGTAGAAGTAGCAGAAGAAATTGAAGAAAAAATTAAGAAAGGACAATACAAAAGGCAAACGGCTTTACCAGATCAAGAAACTTTGGCTAAAGAATATAATGTTAGTCGATTAACTATTCAAAAGGCTTTAGATGGACTGGATCGTAAAGGAATAGTATATAAACAATCTGGCATGGGTACTTTTGTATTAGGCGATATTCCTTTTAAAGATAAAAGGGATGCAGCAGTTAATGCTTTTATCGGCTTGGGTAATCAATTAGGTAAAAATAATGTAAGCAGTAAGGTTTTGCACTATTCAGTAGAATTTCCAGATGATAAGACACAAGAATATTTAAATATTGATCAAACAGAACCAGTATACGATATTGTTCGCTTAAGAATATATGAAGAAGAACCATTAATGATTGAGCATACTTATATGCCTGTTAAGTTAGTCCCAGGGTTGACGAAAGATGTACTACACGCTTCTGTGTATGATTATATGCATAAAAAATTAAATTTGAAATTTGGCCATGCTTATCGCCGAATTAGAGCAGTTAAAGCAAACAAGTATGATGAAAAGTATTTAAATGCTAAAAAAGATGATCCGATGTTAGAACTAGAACAGGTAGTTTGGTTAATCAATGGTGTTCCAGTTGAATATTCTACAAGTAGAAATAGATATGATACCAGATACTATGTAACGGTTGATAATAATAGATTTTAAATGTAATTAGAAATTAGGTAATGAATCATGACACAATATTTATCGTTTGATATTGGCGGTACCAATTTAAAGTATGCACTGATTAATAATTCAGGGCATATCATTGAAAAAGACCGTGTTAAAACCAATACTGAAAATTTAGATTCTTTTATGGAATCAATGTATCAAGTTGCTGACAAATATATGGGTAAGTTTGAAGGTATTGCAGTTTGTGCACCAGGCAAGATTGATACTAAACATAAAATTATTTATTTCGGCGGTGCTTTACCGTTTCTTGATGGTTTGAATCTTGAAGAAACTTTAGGTAAAAAATATCATGTTCCCGTGGGTGTAGAAAATGATGGTAAAGCTGCCGCATTATCGGAACAATGGCTTGGCGAACTGCATGATGTGAATACCGGCGTAGCAATTACGCTTGGTACAGGCGTTGGCGGTGGTATTCTAGTCGATAATCGCGTTTTGCATGGTTGGACTTTCCAAGCTGGCGAACTAAGCTGGATGATTACTAATTCAGGCTTAGGTACGCAAAATATGGCAGCATATACTGGTTACAGTTGCTCAGCGGTAAATATGATTAGAAAAGTTAATTTAGCTTTAGGCAATGCCAGCAACTTAGATGATGGCATTAGTGCTTTTAAGGCGATCAATGACGGTGATCTGCGTGCACTAGCGATTTTCAAGCGTTACTGTCGCAATGTAGCAATTATGATTATCAATATTCAAACAGTAATTAATGCTTCTAAATTTGTTATTGGTGGGGGAATTAGTGCTCAACCTGTGGTAATTGAAGAAATTAATAATCAAGTGCATAAGCTTTTGGATAATAATCCAATGATTGGTAAACAAATGATTGCTCCACCAGTTGTAGCTGCTAAACATGGTAACGATTCTAATTTGTACGGTGCCTTGTATGCATTGCTTTTAGAGTTAAACGGTGAAGAAGTAAGATAAAAAAATAAGCTTGGAATTTCCAAGCTTATTTCTTTTACTTAAATTTACTTGTGGCTTTTTTCAATAGCCTTTGCAATACTTACACCTGCGGCAGCAACAGAAACTACCATTGCAGTTTGGCATCCCATTTTGACAACATCTTTTACTAAGTCTTTGTTGTCGTGAATAAAGTTAAATGATAACTTAGTGTAATCCATGCAGTAGCCATGAATAGTATCCATCAAATCTTTGACTTGTTTATAACCACTCTTTGGAGCAGCCTTAACTTCATCTTCAGGGTTAATTTGAGTTCTTACGTCTTTGTTTAAATCTTCAGTATTCATAACGAGACCTCGCTTTCTAACTCTTATTTTACTTCTTTCTTGGTCTTCTCAGGTATCGAAGCGCACCGTTTTTAACATATTTTTGGAATTGATCATATAGTGGAGCAAAAATTTGTGGTTGGTCTTCATCATGGGATAGCATGGTTCTTGGGAAGAAGAAGCGCTCGTCTCCTTGGAAGGTACCGTTAAGTGCACGGACTAATGGACTCATTTGTGATAATTCAATGAGACTGCCATCATCTTGCATGATTTCGATTTGACTATTAGCATTCTTGCCAGATGGTTTATAAGCGTCATATGGTTCATCGAATGCGGAGTTAGTGTCAGTGTAATAGTCAGGATTAAAACCAGCTTGTTTAATGATATTCTTTAATTTTGGTAAGAGATTCTTAGTTTCTTCATCGATTCTAACGCTAGCTAATGGCTTTCTATATAAGTAACGCTTAGCCAAGTCAGATAGAATAGGATCTTGTGATTCTGTCCATAAAGAAAAGTTGGTTTCCATGACACCGTCATCGAGCTTGAGGTAGTCTTCTAGCGTCCAATTGCCAGCTAAGAACTTAGCTAAACTTGGAGTGACTTGCAAATTGCCTTTTTTGTAAATAACCTGTGCGCGTTCAAGCAAGTGATGTAAGATAACTTCCATTGAACGGCCAACCCGATGGAAATATACTTGTTGGTACATTTGATAACGAGAAACAATGTAGTCTTCTACGGCATGCATCCCGTTGTTGGTAAAGCAAATTCCGTTTTGATAAGGACGAATTACTCGTAAAATACGAGACAAGTCAAAGCGTCCGTAGTTGACGCCTGTAAAATAGGCATCCCGTTGGAGATAATCCATTCTGTCAGCGTCGGCCTGGCTAGAAATCAGTTTGACTACTTGAGGGTTAGGATATGTTTTAGCAATTACACTGGCAACTAATTCAGGAAAGTTAGGTGCTACTTGCTTTAGGGCCTTATTGATCTCTGTGTGTTGATCAGTAATAATCTTCTGACCGATTTTTTCATGGTTAGTGTCAAAAAGGTGCTCAAAAGTATGAGAATAAGGTCCGTGTCCAATATCGTGCAGCAATCCTGCACATTCTACTAATAAGCGGTTATCGTCATCCCATAGGCCATCTCCTGGCGTCATGGAAGGATATTTTTTAGCAAAAATATCGCAAATTCGGCGAGTTAATTCATAAACTCCAAGATTATGCTCAAATCTAGTATGCGTTGCTCCTGGAAAGACATAACTGACAGGTCCTAATTGCTTAATCCTGCGCATCCGTTGAAATTCTTTGGATTTGACGATATCTAAAATAACTTTGTCTTCAATATGAATGTAGCCATGAACTGGATCACGGAGTACAACTTCCTGTTTTAATTTTTTACTTTGAAATCTTGCCATAAAAATTCACCAAGCTTGTTAATTTAATTTTTTAAAATTTAGATTAAAATAGAGTATACCTAATTAAAATTATAGCAAATATATATGTACAGTGCTTAATGGAAGGGATGAGAACGTGACAGCAATTACAATTAATTTGACTAGTAAAATTACGCAAGATAATGATACAGAAACTTTTACCAGAAATGCGCCTGGAACAATGACTGAGAAGGATGGAGTAACCCGTATTGCTTATGCCGAAGAGGGTGAGATTCCGGTCAAAATGTTGTTAAAAGATGATGAGCTATTGATTAGAAGAGGCGTGGATCAAAATAACTATTCATTTATGAAATTTGTTCCCGGTGAAAAAGAAAGTTGTCGTTATGTGGTTGAAGGCAGACAAATGGATATGGTTAGTGTGACTAACTTGCTGGAATATGAACCACAAGAAGACGGATCTAACAAACTTCGGGTTGAATATGACCTATTTAATGGACTATACTTAATAGGTAACTATGCAGTCACGTTGATTTTTACTTAAACGCCTAGTAGAATAGTAAAGATTGTATAAGAGAGGACGTACAGCTGTGGGATTAGACAAGTTTAAAGACAAAAACCGTGATGAATTGTCAATGATCGAAGTTGCTCGTGCAATTTTGGAAGACAATGGTAAGAGAATGGCATTTGCCGATATTGTTAATGCCGTACAAAAATACTTGAATAAGAGTGACGAAGAGATTCGTGAACGTTTGCCACAATTCTATACTGACATGAACACTGATGGTGAATTTATTTCCATGGGTGAAAATGTTTGGGCACTTCGTTCATGGTTCCCATATGAATCAGTCGATGAAGAAGTTAACCACCCAGAAGATGAAGACGATGATGATGCACGTAAGCACCACAAGAAGGTTAATGCATTCTTAGCGAGTGCAACTGGTGATGATGACATTATCGACTATGACAATGATGATCCAGAAGATGACGACTTAGATGCCACTGCTGATGATAGTGATGACGACTATGGCGACGACGATTCTGATTATGATGAAGATAATGATGATACTGATGACGTATTACCAGATGGTATTGAAGGTCAATTGTCACAATTGAACGATGACGATGATGACGACGAAGATAATTAATCGTAATAATAAAAAGAAAAATTAATTTGCTTGACTTAAGAAGAAAAAGCAGATAGTATTTTTCTTGGGCACCCTATGTGCGTTTAGCTCCCTAACTTGAGGGAGCTTTTTTGTTTAAAAGGATAAATTGATAAAGGAGCAGACAATGACAAAATACATTTTCGTAACTGGCGGTGTCGTATCTTCACTTGGTAAGGGTATTACTGCATCAAGTTTAGGTCGACTTCTTAAGAATCGTGGTTTAAAGGTAACCATGCAAAAGTTTGACCCATACATCAACATTGACCCAGGTACAATGAACCCATATCAACACGGTGAAGTTTATGTTACCGACGATGGTACGGAAGCTGACCTTGACTTAGGTCACTACGAAAGAATTGTAGACGTTAGAACTAGCAAGTATTCTAACGTTACTACTGGTAAGATTTATCAAGAAGTTTTGGAAAAAGAACGTCGTGGCGATTACCATGGTGCAACTGTTCAAGTAATTCCTCATATTACTGACATGATCAAGAAAAAGATTATGCGTGCAGCCTTAACTACTGATTCAGATGTCATTATTTCTGAAATTGGTGGTACTGTTGGTGATATCGAATCAACTCCATTTATGGAAGCTATTCGTCAAATGCGCCGTGAAGTTGGTGCAGAAAATGTAATGTACATTCACTGTACTTTGGTACCACTTCTTCATGCTGCTCATGAAATGAAGACTAAGCCAACTCAACACTCAGTTGCAGAATTGCGTAGTATTGGTATTCAACCAAACATGCTTGTTCTTCGTGCTGAACAACCAATTGATCAAGAACACAAAGACAAGATTTCAACTTTCACAGATGTTCCTGTTGATCGAATTATTGAATCAATTGATGCTCCTTCATTATTCGATGTACCTTTGGCTTTCCAAAAACAAGGCATGGATCAAAAGGTTTGCGATTTCTTACACTTAGAAAGTCCAAAGCCAGAAGCTGACATGGAAGCTTGGAAGAAGCTTGATGAACGTGCTAAGAACTTGAAGCACCACACCAAGATTACCTTGGTTGGTAAATATGTAGAACTTGAAGATGCCTACATTTCAGTTACTGATGCTTTGCAACATGCTGGTTACCTTTACAACACTAAGATCGATGTAGATAAGGTTCAAGCTGAAGATGTAACTGAAGACAACATTGCCGACATTATGAAGGACTCAGATGGCTTGATCGTTCCTGGTGGTTTCGGTACACGTGGTCTTGAAGGTATGATTACTGCAATCAAGTATGCTCGTGAACATGATATTCCATTCTTAGGTATTTGCTTGGGTATGCAAATGGCTAGTGTTGAATTTGCTCGTGATGTTTTGAACCTTGAAGATGCTAACAGTGCAGAAGCTGAACCAGACTGCAAGAATAATATTATTGACATCATGGCAGATAAGCGTGATGAAGAAAATATCGGTGGTACTTTACGTTTGGGCCTTTACCCAGCTGCTCTTAAGAAAGGTACCAAGACTCGTGCTGCTTATGATGATCAAGACGTTATTCAAGAACGTCACCGTCACCGTTTTGAATTTAACAATAAGTATCGTGAAGCATTTGAAAAGGCTGGTATGGTCTTCTCAGGTGTATCACCAGACAATCGTTTAGTAGAAATTATTGAATTACCAAAGAAGAAGTTCTTTATTGCAGCTCAATATCACCCTGAATTCTTGAGTCGTCCACAACGCCCAGAAGGCTTATTCAAGTCATTCATTGGTGCTGCTAGTGGTTTGCCAGCAGAGAAATTTTAAATCTGAAATTCACTTGAATAATACAAAATGTTAAGAAAACAAGAACTGAGGGCCTCAGCTCTTGTTTTTTTTGTCAATATCCTTTAACATTATTATGATTAATTGAAAGTAGAAAAGGATTTGTTTTCGCCAATGAAGCAGATGATAATTCATGGTGGAAAGCCCTTGCAGGGTGATGTATGGATCGGTGGAGCTAAGAATTCAACGGTTGCACTGATTCCGGCATCAATTTTGTCTAGAACACCAGTAACATTGGAAGGCGTCCCAAGAATTGCTGATGTTATCAACTTGATGGACTTGTTGAGTGAGATGGATGTACATTGTGATTTCGGTGAAACGACATTGCGCATTGATCCAACTGATATTAAGATGAGTCCGTTGCCAGCTGGGAAGATTAAGAGTTTGCGCGCTTCATATTACTTTATGGGTGCACTTCTCGGTCGTTTTGGCAAAGCAGTTGTGGGCTTCCCCGGTGGTGATGATATTGGGCCACGTCCGATTGACCAACATATTAAGGGCTTTGAAGCCTTAGGCGCTAGCGTAGAAAATGAAAATGATCAAATCATAATTACAGCTCCTGAAGATGGTTTGCATGGTGCAAAGATTCACCTGAAGATGCCATCTGTTGGTGCAACGATGAATATTATTATGGCCAGTGTAACAGCACATGGTCAGACTATTATTGAAAATGCAGCTAAAGAACCAGAGATTATTGATTTGGCTACCTTCTTGAATAACATGGGGGCAGTTATTCGTGGTGCTGGTACTGACTCAATCAGAATTGAAGGTGTGGATATGCTTAAAGCACAAATTCCGCACACTATTATTCCCGATCGAATTGAAGCAGGTACTTATGTAGCTTTAGCAGCGTGCATCGGTAATGGAATTCGAATTCATAATATTATTGAGGAACACCTTGATTCATATTTGGCCAAGGTAGAAGAGATGGGTGTAGTAATTGATTTCGATGAGGATTCATTGTATGTCTATCCAGCTGGTGACCTGAAGATGGTTCAAGTGAAGACGGATGTTTATCCAGGTTTTGCAACTGATTTACAACAGCCAATTACGCCGCTTCTTTTAACTGCTAAGTCAGGCGAGGGCGTAGTGATTGATAATATTTATCCGAAGAGAATTGGTCATATTGCTCAATTGCAGAAGATGGGTGCCAATATTAAAGTTGAAGATAATATTATTTTGGCTCATCCAACTAAGCAATTGCATGGAGCAGAAGTAACTGCGGGAGAAATTCGTGCAGGAGCATGTTTAATGATTGCTGGTTTAATGGCTAGTGGAACCACGATCATTGATAAGGCTGGTAACATCTTGCGTGGTTATGACCGCGTACAAGAAAAATTACGTCAACTTGGTGCCGACGTGAGTATCCAAGATAACCCCAAGATACCTGGCGTTTTAGATAATATCTAGAAAGAAGAGAAAGAACTACATGGGAGATCAT
Source organism: Lactobacillus ultunensis DSM 16047 (assembly GCF_001436305.1). Classification (GTDB taxonomy): domain Bacteria; phylum Bacillota; class Bacilli; order Lactobacillales; family Lactobacillaceae; genus Lactobacillus; species Lactobacillus ultunensis. Next base: position 11,195 of record NZ_AZFO01000048.1, read on the forward strand.
GTGGTTTTTTTGTGGAAAAATTATGAGTTTAATTTATATTAGACAAGCAAAAAGCGTGGATGTGGATAAAATTGGTGAAATTTTGCATGATGCTGTCCAATTTTTGAAGAAAAGTGGTAGTCCGCAATGGCAAAGTGGGTATCCTAACTGTCAAACTGTGCGTGAAGATATAAAAAATAATGTTGCTTGGGTATTAACTGTGGATAATCAAGTGGCTGGTTATGCGGCAGTGGTAATTGGAAGAGATCCTAATTATGAAAAGATTGAGGGCGCTTGGCATGATGATGTAGATACATATGCAACGATTCATCGCCTTGCGGTATCACGCAAATTTAGAGGGATGCATTTGAGTCAATTTTTCATGAGTGATATTATTTCTACAACTTATGCACAGGGAATTCACAATTTTAGGATTGATACATATAAAAAGAATAAAATTGTGCAACATATTGCAACTAGTCATGGCTTTGTTAGGCGTGGGATTATCCAAGTAGTTGATCCAATTGACCCTGATCGGTTGGCTTATGAGTTGAATTTGTAAAAGATTTGAATAGATTTGCATTAATTGACTAATAAAAGTAAAATTCTAACGTGGCGGGACAATAGGGTAGGTTGTTCCGTCTTTTTTCTACGTAAAGTCAAGTA
>NZ_AZFO01000049.1 GCF_001436305.1 Lactobacillus ultunensis DSM 16047
GCCAGGAAGGTCTCCTTTTTGCGTGCCTTAGATTTATTTTATGCTTTATGAGATAATATCAATCGTAATAAAATTTAAAGGATTGATGTTATTAGATTATGAATGAAATTGAAAAGATAGAACGTGATTTATCTAAAAAGGATTATTTCGTTATTAGTTCAATGTTGTTTGCATTATTTTTTGGTGCAGGCAACTTAATTTTTCCCCTTCATCTTGGCCAATTAGCAGGTCATAATTGGTTGCTGGCAGCTGTAGGATTCTTAATTACGGTGTATTATTACCTTTATTTTCTGTACTTGCTGTGGCTTTTATGCATGCAAATGGAGTCTATGATATTGGGTTACCGGTAGGTTCAAGTTTTGCCTTAATCTTTTTAACTTTGGTCCATTTAACAATCGGACCGTTATTTGGAACTCCTAGAACAGCTACAGTATCTTACACCGTAGGTATTGCTCCTTTTATTCCTAAACAATATAACCAAATTGGTTTATTTGTTTTTACAGCAATATTTTTTATTTTTGCGTATATTATTTCCTATAAAGAAAGTGATATTTTAACTACTTTAGGAAAAATCTTAAATCCAATTTTCTTATTATTACTTTTCTTGATATTTTTAATTGCATTCCTTTTTCCAATGGGTGATCCTAATTCAGTTGCGGCTGTAAAGTCTTATAGCTCTGCTAGCGCTTCGTTTATAAATGGCTTTTTAGAAGGCTATAATACTATGGATGCATTAGCGGGTTTAGCATTCGGTGTAACGATCATCACGGCAATTAAGCAAATGGGTAAAAAAGAAGATAAAAGCGTTGCGATAGTAACTGCTAAATCTGGCATCTTTAGCATGTCTGCTATTGGATTAATTTATTTACTCTTAATTGTTATTGGTGCAATGTCTTTGGGACGTTTTAAACTTTCTAGTGATGGTGGTGTAGCTTTTTCTCAAATTGTACAAAGCTATGCTGGTATTTTTGGGCAAGCTATTTTAGCCGCGTTAATTGTTTTAACTTGTATTACAACTGCTGTAGGTCTAGTTGCTGCCTTTGCACAAGATTTTCATGCCCACTACTCAAAGTTAAGTTATCACCAATGGTTGGCAATTTCATGTATGGCTGCATTTTTGGTGGCTAATTGTGGATTAGAAACTATTATTTCTTGGTCAAAACCTGCATTAATGTTGTTATATCCTATTGCGATTGTGCTGATTATTTTGTCTGTTTTTACTAATATATTTAAGAAAAATAAAATCGTGTATCGGACAAGTATTATTTTTACATTGATTCCAGCAATTTTTGATATGATTGTAAGTATGCCTACTGTGGTTAGTCGCAGTGCATTTGGTATGGGTGTAGCGCATATTAGAAATATGTTGCCTTTAGCAGATCAAGGATTGTCGTGGCTAGTGCCAATGCTTGTGGGATTAATAGTTGGAACTATAATTTTTAAATTTAAAACTAATAAATAATGAAAAAGCATTGATAAGCGAGAAACTTATCAATGCTTTTTAAATACTGCTTTTTAGATTGAGTTTATTGAAAGAGTCAATTAATTCTTTCAACATTGGAGAAATCTTTTTATTTTTTCTTGTAGCGATGAAGAAATTGATGTAAATCAGGTTTTCGTTAATAGGTAATAAATTGATTGGTGTTTGCTTCATACGAGTTAAAATGCTGGCAGATGAAATTGTGAGACCTATTCCTTTAAGTGCTAACTCAGTAGCTGTAATGATACTTTTGCTTTCCAATACAATATTGGGTTTAATATGAAATTTTTGAAAGAGCCCATTAACTTGGTGGCGAATAGCCGACTCAGAAGCACTTAAGACCATAGGAGCCTGCAAAATCTCTTTTAGGTCCAGAGCATCTGATGTCAAAATAAATCGCCCAGGCTGGAAATAAGAAGAGGTTTGCGGAATAACGATGTAATATTGTTCTCCATCCTTGACTGAATAATCTAGGTTGTGTGAGATGGTCTCTGGTGTTTGACCAATATAACAATCAATATCGCCATTAAGCAAGTTAGTTTCGTTTTGACGAGGAGAATTTTCAAATAGTTGAATTTCTACATTAGGATTTTTTTGTAAAAATGCTGGTAAAAGTTTGGGTAATAAAAAAATACCTAAGCTTTCTAAAATTCCTAATTTAATGATTTCTTTATTGGGTTGAGTGAATGGTGCTAATTCACGTTCAAGTTGCTGATCATTGTAGGAAATGTTTTCAAGGTATTTATAATAAATCATCCCAGCTTCAGTGAGTGAAAATGGAACATGATCACGGTTAATGATTCGTGTTCCCAATTTTTTCTCGATTCGCTTAATAAGTTGTGTCAAATATGGCTAAGAAATATATAATTCGCGAGCAGCCTTAGTAAAATTACTTTCTTTAAGCAATACATCAAGATAATGTAATAATGCTTCAGGATCGTTCATGAGTGTACCTCCAGTAATAAAATTATTATAACCCATTAGCTAGAAAACTATTTTACCTAAGATTTTTTTCTTATTAAAATAAAGAAGAAAGCCTTTACAGGAAAGGAAAGATTTTTATGACAATGAAACCAGGTACATATAATGTAAAAGCTAAGGGTCATGGCTCTAGCTATATGCCAATGAAAGTTACGTTATCGGAAGATAAAATTGAAGATATTAATGTTGATTCTAGTGGGGAAACCAAGGGCGTTGCAGACGAAGTGTTCAATCGCTTGCCTAAGTTAATTGTGGCTAATCAGACTTTGAACGTGGATGCAGTTAGTGGTGCTACTATTTCTAGTCATGGCGTAGTTGATGGTGTAGCGGAAGCTATTAATGAAGCTGGTGGGAATGCAGATGAATGGAGAAATCGTGCGAAGCCAGCTAAAAAGACCATTCATCAAAATAAAGAGTATGATACAGATGTTGTAGTTATCGGCGCTGGTGGTGCAGGCTTAGCTGCAGCTGCACGTAGTATTCAACATGGTAGAAAAGTAATTGTACTTGAAAAGTACCCACAAATTGGTGGAAATACTACTCGTGCTGGTGGACCAATGAATGCGGCTCAACCAGAATGGCAAAAGAAATTCAAGGCTTTAGCTGGGGAAAAAGAAGATCTTGAAAAGCTGGCAGCTACCCCAATTGACAAGATTGATCCAGAGTATCGTGCTGACTTTGAAGCTCTTCAAAAGCAAATTCAAAAATATATTGATTCTGGCGCTAATTACTTATTTGACTCAAAATTATTACATGAAATTCAAACTTATGTTGGTGGTAAACGTACAGATTTAAACGGTCATGAAATTCATGGTAATTACGCTTTGGTTAAGGAACTTGTTGATAATGCACTGGATTCCGTTAAATGGCTTAAAAAATTAGGCGTAAAATTCGATGACAGTCAAGTAACTATGCCAGTCGGTGCGCTTTGGCGTAGAGGACATAAGCCGGTTGAACCGATGGGCTATGCTTATATTCATGTATTAGGCGATTGGATTAAAGCCCATGGCGCTACAGTTTTGACTGAAACACGTGCTAAGCATTTGCTTGTGAAAGATAATCAAGTTGTGGGTGTACAAGCAGAAAAAAGTGATGGCTCTCAAGTTACGGTTCATGCTAAATCTGTAATTTTAACTTCAGGCGGCTTTGGTGCCAACATGAAGATGGTACAAAAGTACAACACATATTGGAAGCACATTGATAGTAACATGCCTACTACTAATTCACCAGCTATTACCGGTGATGGTATTAACTTAGGTAAGGAAGTTGGTGCAGATTTGGTTGGTATGGGCTTTATTCAGTTGATGCCAGTTTCTGATCCAAAGACTGGGGAATTGTTTACAGGTTTGCAAACGCCACCTGAGAACTATATTATGGTTAATCAAAAAGGAAAGCGTTTTGTAAATGAGTTTGCGGAACGTGATACTTTAGCTAAAGCTGCAATTGCTAACGGCGGGCTCTTTTATTTAATCGCTGATGACAAAATTAAGGCGACTGCCTATAACACTACTCAAGAGTCAATTGACGCGCAGGTGAAGGCAGGGACGCTTTTCAGAGCTAATACATTGGCCGACTTGGCTAAACAAATTAGCATGAAGCCAGAAGTACTTGAAGAAACAATCAAGAAATATAATTCTTATGTTGATGCTGGAAAAGACCCTGAATTTGGTAAAAGCGCGTTTAATTTGAAGTGTGAGGTCGCACCATTTTACGCTACGCCGCGTAAGCCTGCCATTCACCATACAATGGGTGGCTTAAAGATTGATACTGATGCTCATGTAATTGATCAACGTGGTGATGTAATTAAAGGACTTTATGCAGCAGGCGAAGTTGCTGGTGGGATTCATGCCGGTAATCGTTTAGGTGGTAATTCTCTGGCTGACATCTTTACTTTTGGTAGAATTGCTGCCAACACGGCTTTTAAAGAAAGTAATTAAATTAGACGTAAAAAAGAACTGGTCATTAACCAGTTCTTTTTAATCTGCAATAATATCAATTAAACTTTTAGCTGTTTTCGATATTTTGATTTTAGAATTATAGACTAAATAAATTTCTCGAGTATTTTTAGGTGATTTAGATGAAAAAATCGTTTTATTCTTTGGAATAATAGTTGTGTTTTCAATATATAGAGGAATAAAAGTTAAGTCAGGATAGCCCTCAACCTTAGCACAAATTCCCACATTGTAGTTTCCATTTCGAATATCATGACAAATCTGAGGAGATATTGCTGTATGGTAAATATAATGGATGGGTATAGGACTAACTTTTTCTAGTTTAGATATGAAATAAGGCACAAAAGTTTCGGCAGCAGTTGGGATGCATCCTATTTCTATAGTGTTAGTTTCATTTTGTTTGGTTTGAATAATATCCCTTTTAGTTTTTTCAAGGATTGAGATAGTTGATTCAGTTGCTTCAAGAAAAATATGACCATATTTAGTTAGTTCGATCCGTCCATTTTTACGCTCAATCAGCTCGCAACCTAATTCGTTTTCTAAAGTCTTGATTGAATTAGATAGGCTAGGTTGAGAAATATGAAGGTTCTTTGCAGCTTTAGAAAATTGGTGACATTTGACCAATTCACTAAAATAATAAAATTGATTTAAGTTCATCTTTAACACCTCGCCTATACTAATACATCTATCTAACTATTATTATATTATTTGTTTCATTGGTAAACAATCTTTGAATATCACATGAAAAGAAAAACCAGGCATATGCCTGGTTTTTCAATGGATTCNAATGGATTCATTTTTAGATCAAAATTATTATGGGTTCTAGTGATAAGTACCTACTTGGTTAACATGAACTAGAACTTTTTCACCGTGTGGTGAAGTGTTGGTTAAGTCAAAACTTACATCACGTCCGGCCCTCATCCCATGATGTTCGCCATTAATCCAGTGAGAGTTATTAGTTACATCATAGACAATGCCATTTACGGCAATGTAAGCTGGACGGCCATTTTTGCCATCATAATTGGATAGAGTTTCTTTCGTGAATTCTTTCATAGAGAAGCTCCTTTCTAAAGTAAAATTGTATTACATTAATAGTAACATGATGTCACCATTGAAAGCATGCTTCTAGCTTTTCTTACGTCTTTCTTATGAAAGGTGACCACGCCAGCCAGCAATATCCCAATCTAAGAAATCATAATCTAACTTCTTGCCGTAAATTTTTTCATAGGCAGCGACTTTTTGATTATAATCCTGCTCCATCATTTTATGAGCATTTTCGTTTGCACTTAATGAGATGTCAGGGAAGATTGGTGGCAGTACATGCACAATGTATTTGGTTTCGTAGAAATTAGAATCTTTCTTTTCAACTTTAGGTAAATCTTTAATTTCAATGAAGGTTGAGATAACAGGAACATTTTGTTTAGCGGCAAAATAGTAGGCACCACGTTGTAATTTACGAGGCTTGCGATAATTCCACCACATTTCCTGTTCAGGGTAGATTAGTATCCAATTATTCTTACTTAAAGCTTCACTTAGATGTTTAGGGAATTCATTAGCAATATAGCTTGGACTTTGAACTAAAGGAATTGTACCTACATAATTCATCAAATAACGGAAAAATCCGGGAAGCATCAGGTTAGTATCTTCAATAACAATTGATAATTGACGATGCATCTTGTCTGCCAGTAATTTAATTGGTAAAGAATCGATTTGATTAAAGTGGTTGGTAGTTACGATTGCACCACCAATAGGTAGATTGTTTAAATTTTCCAACCCTTCGAATTCAGTTGAGCTAGCTAAGGTTTTAGCTAGGGTATCAAAAATAGTATGGCCGATTCGATTATTAATTTTACAAGAAAACTTCTTGCGGTTTTCCCAGTAATCGTTGACTAATTTTAATCGCTCATCAAGTGACATTTGGGGATCGCCAATTTCTACCTTGGCTGTAAAGTCGCGAGCATTAGCGGCTTTTTTAATATTTTTAATTACTGCTTCACGATTATCGCCAAAAATCATAATTTAACTGCCTCACGTTCTTTAACTCGGGCCCAATTATTAGGGTCATTTTCAGTTTTATCTTCTTTAGAAAGCATGTAATCAAGCTTTTGTCGATCAACAGCTCGTTCATCATCAGTGTAATTATCTAACTCGGATTGTAATTCAGAGTAGAATTTAGTTTCTTTAGCGCTTGTCCAAAAGTATTCTTCATATTGAACACCCTTGAAATGCCATGGCTTAAAGAAAAGATTGTAATGAATCAAGCCGGGATCAGCAATTGGTTCAGTATTTTCATTGGGCATAGCATCCCAACGTGGATCAAGATGCAAAATTCGACCTTCACCAATTTCGTTTAAATAATCTTGATCGGGTGCGATACAGTCAAAATGATATCTTTCCAATAAGTCCATGAAATGATCAATAAAGTGCTCATTGCGAAATGCCTTAGCGTTCATTACTAACATTCCAGAATTAATATATTTCTTAGGATCAAGTGCTAAAACATCTTTGATGTATTTAACCATTTTGGCAACATATTGAATTGATGAATCAGTGCAGGCACCGAATAAATTATTGCCTAAATCAATATTATAAAGCTTGGCAATATTGTCATTCACAATAGTGTCGCTGTCAATATAAATTGCTTTATCATATTGAGGAAATAGTTCTGGAATAAATAAACGATAGAAAATCGACATGGTGAAAAAATCAGCACGTAAGAAATTTTCTTTGCGGTTTTGAATTGGTTTAACTAATTTATCATCGATATGGGCAAATTTAACATGGACGTTTTTGCTGCTTAAATTATGTAGATCATTTTGATGTTCATCTGATAAATCTTGATTTAAGAAATATACAGTATAGTCTGTTGCAGGATTAGCGTGCTTAACTAATGAATTAAGCGAAACAGCTGCATATTTAGTGAAATCGTCACTAATACTGTAGAAAATTGGTACCGTCATAGTTTTCCTTTCTTAGTCGATTTTAACTGATTCATGTTGCTTAACTTTAGCCCAAGTATTAGGTTCAGCAACAATCATATCAACTTTTTTAGCCATCCATTCAAGATCAGCACGAGCTTTTTTACGATCTGCGTCAGTAAAATCAGCTAGTTGTTTCTTTAATTCATTATAATATGGCGTTGTTTTAGCAACGTCCCAGAAGTAGTGAGCGTATTGTACGTCAGCGAAGTGCCAAGGCTTGAAGAAAAGATTGTAGTGCACAATCTTAGGATTTTCGATTTCAGGGATGCTTTCGTTAGGCATGGCATCCCATTCCTTTGGCAAATGATAGATTTTATCTTCACAGATTTCATTCATGTAAGCTTGGTCAGGATCAACATTGTCGAAATGATACTTATCCATTAAGTAGTAGAATTTGTCGACAAAATGTTTATCACGGAAAGCTTTCATATTAAAGAGAATGACACCATTGTTAATATACTTTTCGGCTGGCAAAATACCTTGGCATTCCTTAATATATTTCTGCAAAAGTGGCATATAACGAATAGATAAGTCAGGACAGCTGGCAAACATGTTATCACCGATCTCAATATTATAAAGATCCGCAATATCTGTACAAATAATCGTGTCAGCATCTAAATAAACGGCTTTATCATATTGAGAAAATAATTCTGGAATAAAGAGACGATAAAAGATAGACATGGTGAAAAATTGTGCCCGTAAGTAGTTTTCTTTGCCTTTATGAATTGGCTTCACCATGTCATCGTCAATGTGAAAGACATGTACATGAATATTGTTAGTTGACATGCCTTCTAGGCTCTTTTTGTGCTCGTCAGAGATCTTTTGAACTAAAAGAGTAATGGTGTAATCCTTCTTAGGATCGGCATGATCAATCAATGATTGAATTGAGACAAAGGCATAAGGGGTGTAATTATCACTAATGGTGTAAAAAACAGGTATAGTTTTCAAAGTTGTTCCTCCAATTTAATTCTTTAAATTATCACGTATTTTGAGATATTCATTGAGTAAATCGTCATATTCGTGCAGATGCAAAACGCTGTGTACGCGATCAACGTCCCATGGTTTAACCGTCTGGGTATGAAAGTAAGGCCAGAACCGGAAACTAGTAGTGAAATGCTGAATCCTGGTATTCTTATGCAATCTGTATTGTTCGTTGTAACAACGTGGTACAACTCGCTTGGCTACAGCTAGCTTATTAATTGCGGACTGGTCTGGCAAAAACATTTTCTTTGTTTGCATCATATGACGTACCTTGGCAAAAAGCCCCGTTTGCTTGATCTTCGGCATGTTTAAAAGCAAAACACCTGAGTTAAGGTAGTCAAAAACCCGCTTGGTTTTGACGTTGTGGAAGAAGAATCTCCCCCAATAATCAAGTACGCCAACTAGTTCAATTCCTCTAATATTTTGCTTATAAAAAGTCGTGATATTGCGTCGAATGACGATATCATCGTCCAGATATAAAATGCGATCGGGAATCTGTGGCAATTGATCCGCAAACAGTCGCAACATGGCATATGGCGTGAAGCGTGTGTTCATATTGACAGTTGGTGGCTGCTTAACGAATAAGTTCGTGCAATCGATCAATTCCAGCGTATTTTTAGGATTAGCTTTTACTAGTAGACTGCGGATAAAATCTGCAGCATGTTTAGAGAAAGGCTGATATCTGCGTTCATCACTATGAGCCTCCATGGTGAGAATGTACAGATGTAGCTCCTTAGCACCAGAATTTTTTATTAAAGAAAGTGTAGAGATCAAGACGCCATCTTCCGCGTTTTCGTCTCCACAAAAAAGTATATTCATGTAATCTCCTATAGAATGTTAAAAGTAATATTGGCATTTAAAATTGCTAATTTATATATTCTATATAATACCATGTGAAGATAATTTTTCTGAGTTGGGATAAAAATAAGGTTAAGAAGTAGACGCTTCTTAACCTTATTTCTTTATGTATTTGCAATATTCATAATCACTAAGCTTAGCGCGATCATTCATTGTCTTCCAGATTTCATCATTGAGCTTATTTTGCGCCTCTTTACGGCTCAAAGTCTGATCCGGATAGAATGGACCATCGATATAAATTATAGCCCGAGGATGCGATCCTAGACGTTTCTTATGATAAGTTTTAGTCATGACAAAACTAGGTGCATCTAATTTAACAGGGAAATGCATGCTGGTGGCGTCGAATGGTCGAATCTTGGTGTAATAGGGCCACACATGCGCTTCAGGATAGATTAAAACCTCGCCCTTTTTATCCTTGATCACCGTTTGAATAGCTTTGATCAACTTGATTGACTGTTTTATATCTTTGCCAACGGGAAGACCACCATAGCGGACAAGATATTTACCGATAAAGGGGATGCCCCAATTAGCTTGTCCTGCAATTGCATAGAAGTTTTTAATAGGAAAAATTGTAAGTGAAGTAAAAACATCACCCATTGGTCTGGTATGGTTGCCGTAGATGAAATAACCATCATTTACCTGTTTTAGTTTTTCTTTACCAATTACTTTTACGTCATCGAAAAAACGGAAGACGATCCAGCCAAAACCGGCAGCTAAGCGTCGAGCAACTGAAGACCAAATCTTAGCTCCGCGAGAATTGGGCAAAATAATATAGTCATCAGGTAAACTGTAATTTTGATCGTGACTGCTTACTACATCGTCTGTAAGCTTATGATAATAATAAATCCGCTTCATGTATTCATCCTTTAAAAATCTATGTGTTCATCTTATCATGAAAAATATTTTGGCAAAAATTTTCAAAATAAATGACATTAGGCTGATTTTTTGTGTAATAATACGTTTGCATTAATAAAAGGATAAAGAAAGAGACGCTAAAACATGAAGTTTAATAAAAAAATCTTGTTTTCTTCTGCCATAGTTGCTGGTTTGTTTTTGAGCACAGCTACGACAACTGTTCATGCTACTGCAAGTAGTGCTCCAAAAACTACCAATGTAAATCCTAAAGCAGTTATTGAAACTAAGCCTAAGTTAACTAAGCAAGGTTATATTTTAAGGGTTAAAAATTCTAAGGATGCTGATCTAATTTATGTAGGAAAAGCTAACTATAAATATGCTTTAAAGCACTACAAGGCTTTTAAAGGTAAAACACTTAGCCCTAAGAAAGTTCAAAATGTTAAATTTAGGGTCGAAAAAGTAGTTCGCTTCCACGGTAATATTAGTGGAGCTCCATTATATTTAGTTGCTTCTAAAGATAAGAAATATAGTTGCTGGACTACCCAAGCCATGTTGCAATATTACTACTTGAATAGCAAAGCAATGCGTGGAGTAACTAAGCCACTGCTTAGAATCGGTAACAGAAGTGCTAATAAAGACATCACCAGTCTTAAGAATAAACAAAATAAGCGCGACTTTAATGCGGCAACAAAGGCTGCTAAAAAGCTTAAGGGAAGTCAAAAGAAGTTTGTAATGGCTTCATTGAAACAACTTAAGAAAGACGGCAACATAAATGTTGAAGGCGATAATTTACTGTTGTTTGGATTTTAAAAAATAGGATATGAAAAAACTGGTATATCTATGCTAATCAACATGGATATACCAGTTTTTTTATTATATAAATTTAGGCACAAAAAAAGCACCGACTCCTTGCAGTGCAATTTCCATATTATGGGTGGCCAGGGGATCGAACC